>JAGRAX010000009.1 GCA_020434365.1 Bdellovibrionales bacterium | reverse complement strand
CCTTTCAAAATACCTTTTACCTTTTGAGCTCATTTCAATGCTCCTTTTATTTGCTTTGGTAGGAGCCGTTTTGCTGGTTCGTAAAGAGGTTAAAGGGAAATGATCGAATTGGGCGGATTGCATAGTTATCTCGTTGTAGGGGCGTTTCTTTTTTGCGCTGGAATGGCTTGCGTGCTGCTCAAACGAAATGTCATCCATATGCTCATGGGAATTGAATTGATCTTCAACGCGTCGGCCATTAATTTTATTGCGTTTGATCATTTCAATTCGATGGAACTATCTGGACAATTGATGAGCGGACAAGTTATGGGCTTGTTCGTCATTGTTTTAGCTGCTGCTGAAGCTGCAGTTGCCTTGGCTTTGGTTTTGGCAATGTTTCAAATGATAAAAACCCCAAATATCGACGATATGTCGAAATTGAAAGGCTAGGGCGAGGTGGAAAACAACGCACTGCTATGGATCATTTTGTTTCCTCTTTTGAGTTCGATCTTCATTCGCTTGTATGGAAAAGGTGTCGGCCGCAAAGCTGTATCTTTGATTGCCTGTAGCAGTGTAGGCGTTTCTTTTGTTTTGGCTGTCTATGCTGTGCTTGCGTTTGCTTCTGATCATCAGGTTCAAGTTGATCATGTGTTTTTGTGGTTGCGAACCGATCAACTTCATACTTGGTTTCGTCTTTCTTTGGACTCGCTCTCGGCAGTTATGATTTGTGTGATTACGGGCGTGGGAACACTGATACATGTGTATTCAACGGGATATATGCATCATGAGAAAGCTTTTGAAAGGTATTTTGCGTATCTCAACCTTTTCATGGCTATGATGTTGATCTTGGTGCTTGCGGACAATTTTCTTTTGATGTTTGTTGGATGGGAAGGCGTGGGCTTATGTAGCTATTTGCTGATTGGTTTTTATTATCAAGATCATAAGAATGCCGATGCTGGGAAAAAAGCTTTTGTTGTGAACCGTGTAGGGGATTTTGCTTTTATTGTAGGGCTTTTGTCATTGTTTTGGGCCTTGGGCACGCAGGCCGGTGTGTGGAGTTTTGATTTTGCTGTGATTCGAGATCATATTTCTTCCATTTCAAGTGTTCAGATTTTGGGTTTGTCTGCTTTTACATTTATCAGTTTGATGATGTTTATAGGCGCGACGGGAAAATCGGCGCAAATCCCACTTTATGTTTGGCTTCCCGATGCAATGGCGGGCCCGACACCCGTTTCCGCATTGATTCACGCTGCCACCATGGTGACTTCTGGAATCTATATGATTTGTCGATTGAGTTTTCTTTTTGATGCAGCTCCAGTGACCCTGGAGGTGATTTCATGGATCGGAGGGCTCACCGCGCTTTTTGCAGCTACGATGGCTTTGGTTCAAAATGACATCAAAAAAGTTTTGGCCTATTCTACGGTAAGTCAGTTGGGATATATGTTTTTGGCATGTGGTGTGGGAGCCTATGCAAGTGGAATGTTTCATGTGGTAACGCATGCTTTTTTCAAAGCGCTGCTTTTTCTAGGAGCGGGAAGTGTGATCCATGCCTGCAGTCACGAGCAGGATATGAGAAAAATGGGAGGGCTTCGTAAATCTTTGCCCATTACTTTTTGGATTTTTGTCATTGGAACACTCGCGATTTCGGGTATGTTTCCTTTTGCGGGTTTTTTCTCCAAAGATGAGATTTTATGGCAGCTCTGGAATCACTCTAAGTATTTGTGGTTTTTGGCGATTTTTACGGCAGGGCTTACTTCTTTTTATATGTTTCGATGTCTTTTTATGACCTTTTGGGGAGAGTGCAAATTGGACGCATCTTCTAAGGCAGCTCTTCATGAGTCTCCTCCTTCTATGACCATTCCTCTCATCACCTTGGCAGTGCTATCTTGTGTCGGTGGATGGGTATGGTGGCCAGGCTTTATGCCTTTGACACAGTTTTTTCCTCATTGGTTGGAATCGTCTGTGATTGTAAGACATCCTCATGGTTCACATTTTGCGGAGCTTCTTCTTACGGCTCTTTCTTTGCTTGTGGCTCTAGGGAGCGCAAGTATGGCTTATGTGTTTTATGTTTCAAATATATCATTGCCTCAGAAGTGCGGTGCAAAATGTAAGGCTTTGTACAAGGTTTTTGCAAATCTCTATTATGTCGATGAAATCTATGAAGCGCTTTTTGTAAGGCCTTGCAAGTCTTTGAGTAAAAGTCTGTCAGTATTTGATCAAAAGTATGTCGATGGTTTTGTCAATGGAATGAGCAAAGTTCTACGTCTTGTTGTTTTTATTATGGGTTCCATTGATCGCTTTATTGTGGATGGATTGGTTCACTTTTTTGCATATCTAACAAAGACGATGGGGATATGGGTTCAAAGGATTCAGAACGGACATATTCAAATGTACCTGGCGGTTTTGGTGACCGGTGTTGGTTTTTTTATTGCCCTATACTTAGGGTATTTTGGATTATAGAAAGAGGAAGAGCGAATGCTAAGTTCACATATATTGAGTTGGATGACTTTTACACCTTTGTTGGGAGCTGTCATTGTTCTCATGATTCCAAAATGCTTTGAAAAGGCCATCAAGATTGTATCTTTGATTACAACGGCAATTCCTTTAACGATGGCAGTATATTTATTTCAACACTTCGATCGAGATCAAGTGGGGATGCAATTTATGGAACGTCATCAGTGGATTCCCAGTTTTAACATTCAGTACATCATGGGAACAGATGGAATCAGCGTGACCATGCTCATGCTTACGGCACTGCTATCTTTTCTATGTGTAATTGCTTCATGGAATATTGGAAAAAAAGTAAAAGGGTACTTTTTTCTCTTTTTGCTTTTGGAAACAGGAATGATGGGAGTTTTTGCGGCTCTGGATTTATTTCTCTTCTATATTTTTTGGGAAGTTATGCTCTTACCCATGTATTTTTTGATTGGGATTTGGGGAGGTGCAAGAAGAGAATACGCTGCCATTAAGTTTTTCATTTATACCTTGGTGGGTTCGGTTTTCATGCTGCTTGGCTTTTTGGCGATCTATTTTTGGGGACCTTCGCCACATAGCTTTGATATGATTGTTTTGGGTTCTCAAGGTGGAATTTTATCTCAAGGCATTTTGTTCGGACTGCCAATGTCAAAAGTAGTTTTTCTGGCTTTATTTTTTGGATTTGCAATCAAGGTTCCTATGTTTCCCTTTCATACCTGGCTACCTGATGCACACGTAGAAGCTCCAACCGCTGTGAGTGTAATATTGGCAGGCGTTCTTTTGAAAATGGGAGTCTACGGAGTTTTTCGAATTTGTTATCCATTTTTCCCCGATGCGGCCCAATGGTTTGCGCCGATTTTGGCCATTTTGGCTGTTATCAATATTTTGTATGGTGGATTGTGTGCGATGAATCAGAAAGATATTAAAAAGCTTGTTGCCTATTCATCGGTAAGTCACATGGGATACTGCTTACTTGGCTTGGCGGCCATGACATTTATGGGTTTGGAAGGATCTCTATTTCAAATGTTTACGCATGGTACTTCTACTGCGATGTTGTTTTTGCTTGTCGGTGTGATCTATGATCGAGCGCATACTAGAGGTGTTAATGACTTTGGAGGCCTTGCGAGCGCAATGCCAAAATATACTTTTGTTGCAATGATTGCTTTTTTTGCTTCCATGGGACTGCCTGGCTTGTCGGGCTTTATCAGTGAAGTTTTTGTGTTGTTGGGATCTTTTCACGCAGATGCGCATGTAATAGGTTTTGACCAGGCATTTCGTGGTCAAAATATTTTTATCATATGTACAATTTTTGCGGCTTTGGGAGTGGTGATCACAGCGGCATATCTACTATGGACAATCCAAAGGGTCTTTCTTGGCAGCCTTCCAGAAAAATGGAGCACACTCAAAGATATAAATACCAGAGAGTTGATCACACTCGTTCCTTTGGCCTTTTTGGCCATTGCTTTAGGTATTTACCCTATGCCGATCTTAGATTTGTTTCATAAAACACTTTCTCATTTTTCTCAGTTTCTGACAGCTGGAGGTTGATCAACGTGAATTGGGTAGCTGATAACATTCAAAGTTTTGCTTGGTTTTGGCCAGAAGCTCTTTTGGCTTTAGGGTCGATCATCTGTTTGCTCTTAAGTGCTTTTTATAGAAAAAATGTTCATATTTCTTTTGGCATTGCCACGGTTACCTTGATTGCATACATCTGTGTTGGTTTTTATCATTTGTTTTTTTGTGATTCTGGAAGCTCAAATCTTTTTGTAGGTCATGTGAAATTAGACGGGCTAGGACAACTTTTAAGAGTTCTTTTTGGATTTTTGGGTCTGATTACGATGCATATGGGCTTTGTACATCAAGAAACAAGAAAAAATATTCATTTTGAAGAAATTCCTTCGTTTCTTTTGGTGATTACACTTGGGATGTCAATGATGGCTTGGGCCAATAGCTTGCTTATGGTTTTTTTGGCAGTGGAAATGGTTTCCATTCCCTCATATATCTTAGTTGGAATCAAAAAATCCGATCGGTTTTCAGCAGAAGCGGGGATAAAATACCTTCTCTTTGGTGCATTTGCTTCTGGAGTAATGCTTTTTGGGATCTCATACCTGTACGGGATTTTCGGGAGTGGAGACTTTTCTATTTTGATGAGTTTGTTGGACTCTTCTTTTCCGATGTCTTCTATGGGGTGGATTGCGATGAGCTTGGTATGTATTTTTTGTGGTGTGGCGTATAAGATCGCTGCATTTCCCTCACATATGTGGTGTCCAGATGTATATGAAGCCGCGCCCAGTCCCATAACGAGCTTTTTATCTGTGGGGCCAAAAGTTGCAGGTGTTGCACTGATTCTTAGGATTTTGCTTCTTTGGGGTCAAAATGAAAATCTTTCAATGGATCAAGAAATAGGGCAGTTTTTGCAAAGGTTTCTTATCTTTATGTCCGCGATCACCATGACTGTGGGAAATTTGGGAGCGCTGGGGCAGGTAAAAATGAAGAGATTGATGGCCTATTCATCGATTGCTCACGCCGGATATTTATTGATGGGTTTGGCTTGTTTTTCTACTCAAGGGTTTCAAGCGAGTATCATTTATTTTTTGATCTATTTTTTCATGAATGTGGGATGTTTTTACATCATTGTGGCCATGGAAAATGAGTACGGGAGTGACGATATCCAGCATTTTACAATTTTTGCAAAGCATTTTCCTCTTGTTATGGCGTTGATGACGGTATTTCTATTTTCTCTTGTTGGACTGCCTCCCTTTGCGGGGTTTATTGGTAAGTTTTATCTCTTTTCAGTAGTGATTGAACAAAAAATGTATGGTTTGGCAGTGATCGCCGCTATAAATACTGCCATTTCTCTATTTTATTATGCAAAAATTCTAAAAACAGCCTATTTTTCGGGCGAAGATACAGACATTCAGCCGCAAACCAGCTTTTCTTGGTCAATTTCTCTAATGTGCATTTTGATGGCTGTGCCAACAGTATTTCTTCTTTTGCAGTGGAAACCATTGTTAACACTTGTGGAAAAAGCAAGTGCTTCGTTATAGCTACTTAAGGTTTCACAATAAGGTTTTACGAAGTACGATCTGTAAGAGAGAGGCTTTCCTATAGCCATTTGAGAATGGTCAATATGACCTAGCAAAAAAAAAGCCCCCAATGCCTGTGGCAATGAGGGCTCTCTTTGAAAAGTAGCAAAGAAAAGTTTATTTCTTTGAGGTGCTTTTCTTGCGAGTAGCTTTTTTTCTCGTCGCTTTTTTGCTTGTAGCCTTCTTTTTTGTGGCTTTGCGCTTAGCGGTTTTTCTTTTCGCGGTTTTACGCTTGGCTGTCTTTTTCTTCGCAGTCTTACGTTTCGCGGTTTTACGCTTGGCTGTCTTTTTCTTTGCAGTCTTACGTTTCGCGGTTTTTCTTTTTGCTACTTTACGAGTGCTTTTCTTAACAACTTTACGCTTGGCTACCTTACGTTTGGCTGTCTTTCTCTTGGCAGCTTTCTTTTTCTTCGGCATTTTTTCTCCCTTTTAAAATTAATTTTAAATAAAGGTAACAATTAAGTTAACTTTAGTAATTACCTGACAAGTATAAAAAATTTTTTTTTTTTTTACAACTTTATATTGACTTTTTTGCACCTGATTTGGTTTTCAAAATGCTTATTTTTTCACAACATAAACATCAATTTTTCAAAAACGAGTTTCATATCCATGAAAAAGTCGTTTGTGATATTATAAAGGTCTTGTTGCACAACCGTAAGGTGAGTCTTTAAAGATCTATGAACAAAATTTCAGCAAAAGCTAGGTTGATTGAACTTCAAAAGGAAACTTTTGCTCGATTAAAGCAAGAAGTCTTGGAGAGTCGAAAGGGCGAAGACACGTCTATTGGGCATTATAGAGAAGTGTACCTATATCAAGTTCAAGACTATGAAAGATATTCGAGCAAAAATGAGTTGTTTCAAAGCTTAAAAAAAGCTTCCATCTGTTACTGTGGCGACTTTCATACTTTGCGCAGGTCTCAGTATACGGCTTGTAAGCTCATCGATTTTGTTTCTGAGTTTTATCCCAGAGTGTACCTTGCTTTAGAAATGATTCCCGAAATTTATGAGGGGCTTGCCAACGAATATGTTCAAGGAAAATACTCAGAAGAGCAGTTTTTGACCTTGATACGCTATCATGAATTATGGGGTTTTCCTTGGGAGCATTATCGCATGTTGTTTGATGTTGCAAAACAACATCAGAATATAGAAATTGTGGGTCTCAATACAAATGATGGAGGATATCAGTCTTTGGCCAAGAGAGATCAGTTGGCAGCCGACCGAATTGCCAACTGTATTGAGAAGGATCCCAAAGCACATATATTTTGTCTCTATGGAGACCTGCATGTTGCTCCAGAGCATATTCCTTATAGAGTGGAGAGAGAGTGTAAAAAGAGAAATTTGGAGCTTCCCCCCCATCTGACTGTGTACCAAAACAGTGATCAGATCTATTGGAAACTGGTTGAAGAAGATCAAGCACATCAAGTTGATGTTGTTCGGGTTCACCCAGATGCCTTTTGTGTTCTCAATTCTACGCCATGGGTAAAATGGCAAAGCTACCAAAGCTGGTTGGAGGATCAGAGTGACATTTTGGATGCTTTGGATCAAGGCGAAGAGAATTTTGGTTTTGAGGACAGTGCAGATTTGAGCGAAGAGCTTCGCGTAATCTCAATGACCATTGCAAAGTTTTTGACCTTAGATGTACCTGACCTTGACAATTTTGCTGTATATACTGCATTTGACTCAGAGCTGATTGAAAATATTGATGAGTATATTTTGGAGTTGAGTCTTGTAAAAAGTCCCGATGCCAAAGATTTGCTTCATGCTGAGATGGTAGAGAATCGAAGTCTTTTTTTTACCAAAAGTGACGCAATCTATCTCTTGGATCCTTCAGAAACGAGAGCCACTGAGAAAGCGACTCAACTCTTAAGTTCAAAATTGACTCGAAATTTGGCGATTTATGCCCCTCATTTTGATCGAAGAGAGATATTTTATCGAATTGCCATCTGGGAAGCCATTGGTTACTTTGGGTCAAAAATTACCAACCCCAAACGAAAATGTTCGCAATATCGAGATTTGGAGAAAAAACTCGAGTGTAGCAAAGGAAAGAAGCTATTGGGAATTGCAAAAGAAGAAAAAATCATTGCCAAAGAGCTTCTCAAACACAGAGAATACGAACATGAGAGAATTCAATCCAAGAAAAAACCAAGTTCTGCTCGCAAGCTCTATCGTTTGAAACCCTCTCTTTTTTATCTTGCTGCAAGGACGCTCGGTCGAATGATGGGAGATCGTTTGTATCGTCAAGTGGTGAAAGACCTTGTTCCGATGGAATTGATTCGCCGAATGTTTACCTGTCTTTCAGAAAATGAATCTGGAGAACATGCCTATTGGGAGTTGTCACAAGCTCTGCAATATGATCAGATGAATCCGTTTATGAGCAAAGATGATCGATTTTAACCTTCTGCCTTCCTGGATGAGCAGTTTTGCCCAAGTCTTTTTATCTCGCAAGCACGTGATTTATATTGTTGGAGGAGCTTGTAGAGATCTTGCTTTAGGGAGACGTCCAAACGATTGGGATTTTGCGAGCAGTGCAAGGCCGGAGCTTCTCTTGGAGTGGTTTCCCGAGGCAAAAAGTGTAGGAAAAGCTTTTGGAACTGTGATTGTTCCTTATCATGGACAGCTTCTTGAAGTTACAACCTTCCGAAAAGAATCTGGCATCAAAAATAACCGTCACCCCTTGCATTTAGAGTTTTCAGACTCCTTGGAGGAGGATCTTAAGAGAAGAGACTTCACCATCAATGCGATGGCGATTGATCCTATCTCAATGACCTTGATTGATCCTTTTGAGGGGCTAAGAGATCTAAGAAATGGCTTTTTACAAACTGTGGGAAATCCTCATCTTCGTTTTAAAGAAGATGCCTTGAGAATGCTTCGAGCCGCAAGGTTTATCAGTCAACTGGGTCTTATCGATGTCGACCCTCAATGTGGTCGAGCTGCAAAAAAAGAAAAAAGAGCCTTACATGTGATTTCATCAGAGCGAATTCGCAATGAACTTCAGAAGCTTCTTTCTGGGACTCAAGTAAACCTGGCATTGAAATGGCTCGTAGATCAAGGACTGTGGTCTATCATTGCGCCAGGAAAGCCTTTAGATCCTTGTCTTGTGGATCTAGATCAAATCAATGTATCTCTTGAAGCGAGACTTGCAGGTCTTTTGCTTTGTATGAAGCAGGGCTCAAATGCAAAGTTTCCTGCTTTCTTGGCTTTCAACAAAAAAAGCAAGCTTAGATCGTGGGCTCTATTGAGAGCATCTGAGGATACTGTACTAGAAACACTCTCTCACAAATCTGAACTGAAATTCCTTCTATCACAATTGTCGGAAGAGTTGATTGATGCATGGATGGCTCTGCAGAGTGCTAGACCTCGTTGGCAGGAGCACGCAGAAAAATGGAAAGAAATGTGGAAAGATATTTCTTTGAAAAAAGAAGCAGTATGGATGAGAGATTTGGACATCAATGGTACGGAGCTTTTAGAGTCGTGCAAAGGGCACATTTTTCCCAAAGATCTTTCTTCTTTACTGTCGTACTTGCTGCGACATGTGCATCATCATCCAGAGCGTAACCACAAAGATGCCTTATTGAAAGAGATAAAAAGAACAATAAAATGAACATGTTACATCTTGTCTCGTTTTCATGCTCTTGAAAAAAAACTCATTATGATATATTGCATCGTAACATGTGGTGCCGCATATTCATGGGGTTTTGGGTGCTTGTTTTGCTTGCGAGCTGCGGCTCGAATTCGGGATACGTATATCTAAAAGAAAGTGAATATTGTACAGGTTACAATGTATTTACAGATGCGGCTCTCTTAGGCCACTACGCGAGAAAATCTTCAGAATATGTAAGCATTCGCAAGAGTTCGTTGGACAGGTTTGCGAAGGATCTAGAAATTGAAATTCACGAGAAAGATATTGAAGATCCTCAGAATCTCGATCTCTGTCCGAGAGCTGAATATATAAAAAATACATACAACAAAACACAAAAAGACTCTTATTCTGACAAAGAATTTTACTCTAGTGCCCTTTCGTTTTTTCTCGCAGAGCTGGATATTCATTCCTATTACATTGGGGAGTCATCTAAAAAAGAGTACGAAAATGAAAGAGATCGAGTGGCAAAGACGGCTGGCTTTATCTATCAATTTCAAAATCATGTTCTGAGTCGAGCCCACGGGATGACCCCTTTGACCGTGGATTTTGTATTGGAGAATTCGAATTCATACATGAAAATTTTTTCTGATGATCGAATTACAGGTCTTGAACATCAGAGCATTGAGGGGATGGAATCCGAAGCTTTCTGGAAAAAATATCAATCCTTGGATCGAGTTACTTTTGACATCGTTTCCTCTTTAGATCAAAGCACATCTACGGTCGAAATTGAAAAGGAAGAGTTGAGGTTGCCCTCGGCCTATGTACGCAGGATGAACAAAGACTCTAACATTGTGCTGCTTCGTATCTTGTCATTTAATCGATATACGATTGAAGACATTTTGTCTCATCAAGATCTCTTGGAAGAAGCCAGCGCCATTATTTTGGATCTTAGAGGAAACCCCGGTGGCTCTGTCTTAGGTATGTGTGATGTTGCGGGGCTTTTCTTGGAAGAGGGACCCTGTATCACATTGGCGAGCAATATGGCAAAAATAAGAGAAGTAGATCAGCGTAGTGAGAGGTACAATGGATTTCTGGACGTTATTCAAGCGTCAATGGCATCGACAGAATTTTCATTGGATTCATCTAGAAATGAGGGCATTTTTTTAGATGCCCCCCTTGTGACCATTGTGGACTTTGGATCTGCAAGTGCCTCAGAATCGTTAGCGATGGTACTAGAGCAATACGATCGAACTATTATAGTCGGCTCAGTATCTTTTGGTAAAGGAATCTCACAGGTGGTTCTAGATATGCAGAAGTACAACAACCTGTATAGAGGATATATGGCGTATACCAGCAATCTTGTGCAATCTCACAAAGGCAAAGTGTATCAGGGAGATACAATACGTCGACATATTCTTTTTGACAACCTACCTGTTGAAAAGGCATCGAAAAAGATCGAAGAAGAAACAGGAGATATTGTCGGGAGGCGAGAGATTGAATCCACACATCGCGGATATGTCATTCAGGGTAAGAAAGAAAATTTGCAAAGCAAAGATACTCAGGATGATCCCAAGGAGATTGCAGAAACCATGCAGCATTTTTCACAAAACAAAGTAAAGTCCTCTTTGGATGGCTTTTGTGAAGATCACAAATTGGAAACATGTTATTTGAAGTGGGCTGAATCCGTCGCTACATTTTTGGCTCAAAAGTGGCCAAGCTGGCCTCATGTAGGAGGGCTTGAAACTTGACAGCACTTAGGATTGGTTTTAGCAAGAGGGCATCATGGTAAAAACACCTACATGGATTGAGAAACAAAAGCTTTTGTATCCGCGAGATGGAAAAATTGAAAAAAACAAGCTTGCGCATTGGTTTCATGCTTGTTTTGAAGCTGGCAATCTTCAAGATGCTTTAGAGTATGCGATAGCCTGGGGAGATGCAGCATCCATAGAAGCCATCAAGCGTAAAGCGATTGATGTGGGAGATGCATTTTTACTCCACCAGTTGAGACTTGGAAAATATGATGTATCAGATCAAGAATGGATTGCGGCAAAAGCCAATGCTCAAAGTCGAGGGTTAGGTTTATTTTCAGCCTTTTGTGATGAATCTTTGAAATCAGCAACCTACGTTCAAGAGTAATAAAGATAAGCTTGTATGGTTCGTCCTTCGGTAGCAAAATTAGGTACAAATTTTCGATGCTATGTAGATTTTGACGTGCAAAGGGAGAAAAGCTTTTTGAATTTGGAGACTCTTTTTGGAAATGATCATCCGGTATCTATGGAAATCGGTATGGGCAAAGGGCTCTTCATGCAGCAAAAAGCTTTGGATGAACCAACGCACAATTTTTTGGGTATTGAACGTGTAAAAAAGTTTTTGCTTTTTTCTGCCTCGCGCATAGAACAAATGGGTTTGGGTAATGTAAAACTCTTTTCTGTGGAAGCTAGAGAGTTTATTGAGCGCTTCATCTCTGACAGGGAAATTCAAAACGTTTATATTTTATTTCCCGATCCTTGGCCAAAACGAAGGCATCGAAACCGTAGGCTCGTCCAAAAAGATTTTTTGTTGCTCCTGAGAGAAAAACTCAAAGACAGTGGGGTGGTTCATATTACGACGGATCATAAAGAGTACCACCAATGGATTTGTAAGCAAATCGAAGAACTTGAAGGCAAAAGCTTCATATCTCTTCCTGCACATCGAACAGAATATATTACCAATTTTCAGAGAAAATATGAAAAACAAGGCAAAGACATCTATTTTACCCGTTTGCAGGTCTTACGTTCTCAGTGATGTTCTTCTCAATTGTATCAAAAGCTCTTGAGCGTGGTGAATGCCAAGCAACTGATCGTCAATGCTTTGAATCCATGAAAGAAAGAGTGGAGGGCTTGGCTTTTCATGTTGTTCAGAGAGTACTCTCAAGAGTCTAAGACTTTCCAAGGCATCAAAGGCTTCCATGATTCTTTTGTGAAATGTGGAATGTTGTAAGTTTTGCTGTAAGGCAAGTCTTCTTTTGTCCCAAAACTTTCGTCTCTCTAAGTGGAGGTTGATGGAACTGAGTCTGAGCTGACTTAGATTACGCTTGCAACTCTCATTGTCTTGACTTTGATCGTAGATGATTTGATGTAGCTGTTGTAAGGATAAAAAATCTGCCGGCGATGGGATCATGAGGGAAGAAAAACTTTGTTTTGAGTCTCTCGAATAGTGATACAAAAAATATCCGGTACCTAGGCTTACGCGCTGTGATTTTCGATTTGAGGGATATACAAAAGTATCAGATAGATGTGTAATGTCCCCGTGCTTTCTAATTTTGTTTAAAAAATGAAAATCTTCAGTGGCTGTTTTTTTGACCATTCCTCCTGACTCTCTATACGCTTGCGCACTGACTCCAAGACTCGAACCAATAGGAAAATGGGAAAATGGACTGCCCGATTGAGCCAGTTTCTTTTGCATATATCGCAGATACAGTTCGTATAAAACCATGCCTTTTTGGTCTAAGGCGTGTTCAAACTCTACAGTGAATCCAGATCCAAAGCCGTGTAGGTTTTGCAGTCGAGAGATATAATTTTTTGAGACTGTACAGTCGGCATCGAGACAGATGATTTTGTCATGAGCTGCTTTGGCAAAATGATGAGAAGCATAGTCCATGCCTATTTTCCGTGCCTGTCCAACACCGAAATCTAAGCCGGGATCAGTATAGTCAAAGATATGGAGGGGATAGGGGAGCGTATTTTTTTTACTGTATAGTATCGAGAGAGTTTCTCGGTTTTCTTCTTTTCTGCTTTCCGAAATGACTTTAGGGTTGTTGACAACCGCGATTACATTGGGAGGCGTCTTAATAGATGAGGCAAGGACGCTTTCAGCTATTGACTCCAGTGTCGTTTGGACGTATTCCCCCTCCATATACATGGGGATGACTATAGAAACTGTACCTGACATGATGCCTTCTTCAACGATTGAAGATATTGAGACCTTTATATCTCAGTTTACATTAAGGTCCAAGACAAGCTCAGATTGGATTCAAAAAGTTGAAGAAAATTTTCCTCTGTTTATTGCCGATCATGCTGCCAATGAGAGAAAAGCTGCAGCTACAGCCATGGATTTTGTTGTACGTTATCCCAATCATCTGTCTCTTGTGGAAACTGCAGCCCGGATTGCTCATGAAGAAATAGGTCATTTTAGGCAGGTACATGAATTGATGATGAAAGAAGGGCACCCTTTGCTTCCTGACGAAAAAGATGTGTATGTGAGGCATCTTTTGTCTCATGTCAGAACGACGCCTGATGAGCGCTTTTTGGATCGACTTCTTGTCTGTAGTTTGATTGAAGTGCGTGGAATCGAAAGATTTGAGATTCTTGCAAATCAATATAGCAGGCAACCTTGGCGTGCATTTTATCGAAAACTATATAAAAGTGAAAAAGGGCATGGCTTTGCATTTTATCACGAGGCCACCAAGATTTTTCCTTTGCACCAAGTTCATCACAGAATGAATGAACTCTTGGATCATGAAGCCCGAGCCTGCGATCAGACCCCGATCACAGGTAAATTTCACTAAAAAGTAGCAGCTACTTGTTTGTCGCTTTTTGATTTTGGGAGCGCTCAAGTCTTTGAAAGGCCTGCGTATATTCATGAAAATTTTTTTTTGCCGCCTTTTGAATGTCTTGTGACAGGCCTTCCACACGATCGGGGTGACAGCTTCGGATTTTTTCTTTGTAGGCGCGCTTGATTTGATCCCAGGGAGCATTCTTGGGAACTCCCAGAATTTGGTATGGATCGCGTGAAGAATGTGTAGATGAGGGCTCATGGTTTACATGATGTGAGCTCATCGATCGGGCCAGACGATACAAGAGCCATAAAACTGTAAATATAAATAGATACTTTTGCATGTGAGGGTTTTTTGTATCATGTCCCACTTGATGGGTTCAAGTCTTGGGGCCGTAAAAAGTAGTGTCAAAGATACATCTTTGCTATACACCGATATTCTTGTGAGAGGAAAAGTACATCAATGCTATCATTGGATTTTGACCTGGGCTGACTATCGGTATTCCGCGCTGGCTTTGTTTGTTCTGGCTTTTTCAGAAGCTTCATTTTTTCCCATTCCACCCGACCTCCTTTTGATTGCACTTTGCCTTGGAAAGTCAAAGCGAAGTTTTTATTACAGTTCTATTTGTGCGGCAGCATCAGTGTTAGGAGGGATTTTTGGATATGCTCTGGGCATGTTTCTTTGGTCGAGTATTGAATCTTTTGCTTTTGAATATTTGATTTCGCAGGAGAAGTTTCACTATGTGCAGTTACTTTTTCAAAACAACACATTCTGGACAACTTTTATTGCAGGTTATACGCCTATTCCTTACAAGGTGTTTACCTTAACTGGAGGAGCCTTTGAGGTTCCATTCCTTCCTTTTGTTGGTGGAAGTCTTGTCGGGAGAACCATGAGATTTATGATTGTTGGAGGCATCATTTATCGTCTGGGTGATCGTGCTAAACTTTTTATTGACCAGTATTTGAATCGAGTCATCTTGGCGACTTCGATTCTTTTGGTACTTGGATTTATCATGATCAAGGTGTGGTGGTAGCTAGGAGACGCTTTCAAACTGGAAAAAAAAAATCCTGCACGTATAATGCACTCACATGAAGTTTAGATCGAGCGTATCCACAAACTCCGAACATTTTCGACACAATGATGCTTTTCACCGAGATCTCATGAGAGATCTTCAAGAAAAGCGAGAAATCATTGCTTTGGGTGGGGGAGAGGCTGCTAGAGCCAAACATGTCGATCGAGGCAAGCTATTGGTGAGGGACCGCGTTTACGCTCTGTTGGATCCAGGTAGCCCATTTTTAGAGCTTTCTCAATTTGCCGCATGGAATATGTACGAAGGTGCCTGTCCTGGAGCTGGTCTCGTTACCGGTGTGGGGAGTGTATGCGGAAGGCAAGTCGTGATTGTTGCCAATGATGCCACAGTAAAGGGAGGGACATACTTTCCTATGACTGTAAAAAAACATCTACGTGCTCAAGAAATTGCTCTGGAAAACCATTTGCCCTGTATTTACCTGGTCGATTCTGGCGGAGCCTATTTGCCTTTGCAATCAGAAGTTTTTCCGGATCGAGAACATTTTGGTCGAATTTTTTATTATCAGGCTCAGATGTCCAAAAAAGGCATTCCTCAAATTTCTGCTGTGATGGGCTCGTGTACTGCAGGAGGGGCATATGTTCCTGCAATGAGTGATCAAAGTATTATGGTTGAGGGGCAGGGAACTATATTTTTGGGAGGGCCGCCTTTGGTTGAAGCAGCAACCGGTGAAAAAATAACTGCCGAAGAGCTTGGAGGTGCTCAGGTTCACACCAAAATATCAGGAGTTGCCGATGCCATCGCTCAAAATGATGAAGAGGCAATTGTGATGCTTAGAGAGTGGGTTCGACATCTTCCTCAACAAAAGGGGCCCTATCTTCAAATCCAAGGCCCTAAAGAGCCTTTATATGACCCACAAGAAATCTATGGAATTGTTCCTGCAGATCGAAAATCTGTCTACGATGTGCGGGAGATCATCATTCGGATAGTAGATCAAAGTGATTTCTCCGAATTCAAACCCCAATACGGCGCGACTTTGGTGTGTGGCTTTGCTCACCTTTGGGGCATCCCAGTTGGCATCATAGCCAATCAAGGCGTGTTGTTTTCTGAAAGCGCTCAAAAAGGAGTTCACTTTATTGAGCTATGTGGACAGAGAGATATTCCGTTGATTTTTTTGCAGAATATCACGGGCTTTATGGTGGGAAAAAAAGCTGAACACGATGGAATTGCAAAACATGGAGCCAAACTGGTCACCGCAGTCGCAACCGTTCATGTTCCAAAAGTAACGCTCATCATTGGTGGGAGCTATGGTGCTGGAAACTATGGCATGTGTGGCCGTGCATTTTCCCCTCGCTATTTGTGG
Organism: Bdellovibrionales bacterium; assembly: GCA_020434365.1. Classification (GTDB taxonomy): domain Bacteria; phylum Bdellovibrionota_G; class JALEGL01; order JALEGL01; family JAGRMV01; genus JAGRAX01. Next base: position 17,497 of record JAGRAX010000009.1, on the reverse strand, counting down.
ACTTGGCCCAATGCTAGGACTTCAGTGATGGGAGGAGAGCAAGCTGCCAATGTATTGTGGACGGTACGTCGTGACCCCAAAGGAGATTCGGAGCTTTTCAAAAAACCCATCATTGACAAGTACGAAAAAGAGGGTCACCCCTACTATAGCTCAGCCAGATTGTGGGATGATGGAATTGTCGATCCTGCTTTGACTCGAGATGTTTTGGCCTTAAGTTTGTCATCTTGTATGCATGCACCTCTGGGAGAGAAGGGATTTGGAATCTTTCGCATGTAGAAAGAGGAATCATCAAATGAATATTCGCGTTCACTATGAAAAACTGACAGCACAAATCACATTGTCTACACCTCATAAGGGCAATGCTTTTGATCATCAGATGATTCTGGATCTCACACATGCAATATCTCAAGCCAGTCAACATCCTGATATTAGGGTCATTGTGCTTTCTGGTGAGGGGAAACATTTTTGCTCCGGCGGAGATCTGCAGTGGATGAAGGAGAGTGTAAAGCTCTCAGCACAAGAAAATGCGTCTCAAAGCCAAGATTTATTTGATTTGTTTGAAAGCCTGAGTCAGAGCCCAAAAGTTACAATTGCCTTAGCCAAAGGCTCAAGTTATGGCGGAGGTGTGGGACTTCTGGCTTGTTGTGATTTTGTATATGCAAAGGAAGATAGCAGGTTTTGTTTGAGTGAAGCAAAGGTTGGACTGATGCCTGCAACCATAGCACCTTTTGTAGCTCAAAAAATCGGTTGGCATAAGACCAAGCAGTTGGGAATCAGAGCAAACGTAATAGATGTCCAACAAGCGCGGCAATATGGACTGGTCGATGGTATAGCTCAGGAAGAGTCAGACCTTATTGATCTTACAAATCAATGCATTGAAGAGGTGAAAAAGTGTTCACCAGAGTCTATCAAGAAATACAAGGAACTTGTAAGAGAGGCGATGCACATGGACGCATCTCAGCTTCGCTTGCGTACGTCTGAAATGATTGCACAAATTCGTATTTCTCCTATGGGGCAGGAGGGACTGCAGGCCTTTATAGAAAAAAGAAAACCTTCTTGGGATTCACATGAATAAAACTTCCACAATTCGTCGTATCTTGATTGCCAATCAAGGTGAAATTGTCATGCGTATTGCAAAGACGCTTCGAAGTATGAAGATCGAAAGTCTTGCTCCGTATTTATTCTCTCAAAAATTTGATCCCTATGTACAATGTTGTGATCTTTCAGCAGAGCTTGAGGGCAATGACTTGAGTGCATATTTGGATATGGATCAGATGATTCATATAGCAAAAAAGTTTCAATGTCAGGCCATTCACCCTGGCTACGGTTTTTTATCTGAAAATGCAGCCTTTGCAAGGCGATGTCAGGACAATGACATCATCTTTATAGGTCCCCACCCAGATTGTCTTGAAGTATTGGGAGACAAAGCCAAAGCAAAACAAATTGCTAAAGATGCGGGCTTGTTCGTCCTTAAAAGCGTGGTTGAAGAAGATTCTACAGAGAATTTTCTTCAAAATGCCAATGCAATTGGCTTTCCCGTTCTTTTAAAACCTGTGGCTGGCGGCGGTGGAAAAGGAATGTTTCTTGTAGCCAATGAAAAAGAGTTCAGAGACAAAATGGCAGAAGCAAAACAACTGGCCAAAAATGCCTTTGGTAATGATCAACTTATGGCTGAGCAATATCTTGCATCAGCAAAACACGTAGAAGTGCAAGTGGCTGGAGATGTTGCGAAAAATGCTATTCATTTTTTTGAAAGAGACTGCAGCTTGCAACGTAGACATCAAAAAGTCATTGAAGAGTCCGAATCTTCTGTTCCCTCTGACGTATTATCAAAAATACACGATGCGAGCCTTCAATTGATCAAAACATTGGAATATAACAATATTGGTACGGTAGAGTTTCTGGTCGACACTCAAAATCACAATCACTACTTTATGGAAGTCAATCCCAGACTCCAGGTTGAGCATAGCGTGACAGAGATGTGTACGGAAGTAGACCTGGTCAAACTTCAAGTTCAGTTGGCATGTTCACAAAAACTTACAGATCTTTTCCCTCATGAAGTTTCAAAAAAAGCGTATGCAATAGAAGCTAGAATTTATGCTGAAAATGCAGAGTCAGGTTTTTTACCTGCAAGTGGAAGGATTTTGCATTTATCTTATCCAGAAGCTGATGAGCATATGCGTGTAGATACAAACGCAAAAGCACTTGGAAAGATATCTCATTTGTTTGACCCCATGATCATGAAAATTACCGTGCATCGTGAAAACCGAGTAGAAGGAATCAAAGATCTAAAATCTTTCTTGCATTCTTTGGTGATTTTGGGTGTCGATACAAATATAAATTTTTTGCTATGGTGTATGGAAGAAGAAGATTTTTTGTCTCAAAACCATGATACAAAATGGATGGAGTCAAAACATGCTGACTATCTCGCCTACAAAAAATCTCAAGTCTCTCAATTGTCTCAAAGCCTCCACTCGATTGAAAGACAAGATATTGTGTCTCAATCTTTGTGGAAGACCAGCCCATGGTTAGGGCTGCAAAAAAATTCAAATACACTAGAGTCACGGTGGAGCTATATGGGAGAGTCCTTATCCTATGATCAAGCCAGTGATGATTTTGAGGGCATTTCTGTAAGAGATGGAGACCACTTCTGGATTCATGATGGAAAATATACATATCACGTAAAAAGAGATCTTCAATCACAAGCAAAGCAGGATGCAGATTTGCATTCTTTCATAGCGCCGATCACAGGAACGCTCTGTGAACTTTTTGTAAAAAGTGGTGATGAAGTTAAGGTGGGCCAAGCCATGGCGCAGATTGAGGCTATGAAAATGAGATACACAATTTCTTCATCAAGTCAGGCCAGGGTAAAAAAGGTTTTTGTCCGCTCTGGAGACCTTGTCGAAGAAGGGCAGATTTTAGGTGATTTGGAGAAACAATGAGTCGACAAATCAAAGTATGCGAAGTAGGTCCGAGGGATGGCTTACAAAATCAGCCTTATCAGATACCTGTACAAGATAAATATGCCTGGATCGTATTGTTGTGTAAGGCGGGAATTTCCTCCCTTGAAGTTACATCCTTTGTTCACCCTCAGGCCATACCGCAACTTCAAGATGCAGAGACTCTTGTAGAGCTTTTAGATTCTTCCTTGTCTCATTTTTCTGTATTAATTCCCAATCAAAGAGGTCTAGAAAGATTCTTAGCTTGTGAGAATCGAGATGCCATTGACGAAATCGCAGTGTTTACAGCTGCCAGTGAAACTTTCAACCAAAAAAACATTCGATGTAGCATCGATGAAAGTTTTGAAAAAAGTACTAAGATAGTAGCAGCTGCGCAGAAATTAGGAAAAAGAGTGAGAGGCTATCTCTCGACAGCTTTTTACTGTCCATACGAAGGGAAAATAGACCTTGAGCAGTCTCTATCGATTCTGCGACGTCTTTTTGAGTTGGGCTGTGACGAGGTTTCGGTTGGAGATACGATTGGACTTGCTCAGCCGCAAGAGACCAAGGTCCTTTTTGCAAGAGCTCTGGAAGAATTCCCTGCCAAGCAACTGGCTGGACACTTTCATGATACCTACGGCATGGCTTTGAGCAATGTTTACGCATGCTTGGATCTGGGAATTTCTATTTTTGACTCGTCAGTTGGAGGAATTGGAGGTTGTCCCTATGCACCGGGTGCCAGTGGCAATCTCGCCACTGAAGATCTCGTGCATATGCTTGATCGGATGGGTATGAAGACAGGAATTGACCTAGAACAATTGATCGAAGCTTCTGTATTTATCGAAAGCAAAACGCAGTCCTTGCCATCCAAAGTCTTTCAGGCTTTGAGACAAAAAAAATCTTTTAAATGATCAAACGCACGCCACCCAAATCTGAGATCGGATAAGGAAATTTTGCGCTCGGGGCTCCCAAAAACATATAATTTTTAGGCACGCCAAATTCTTTTGAAAGTTCGGTGATATACTCTGGAGTGAACTTGCCCTGTCTGAGCACCAATTCAATTTGAATTTCAGGATAGAGTTTGTCAATGGTTCTCAAATCACTTTCCAAATGTTTGGGAATGTCTTGTCTCTCTTGATAAATGTGAATGACAGATACGTGATCTGTAATTTCATTGTCTTTTACGTACAACATGGCTCGATTTAAGTTTGCAGCATCATCTCCCTTGGTAAAAAATATGATTCCATGGCCTTCGAGGTTATGAAGCCAGCAATCGAGCTTCTCTGTAATTTTTTTTGAAAATGAAAAGTTTTTGAGAATGTCTCCCGCAAGAATGATGGAGAGCTTTAGGATCTGCTGACGATAAAGCATGATCGCAATCAAAGACATTGCGGGGATAAAATACAAAGCCCAGTATCGAACATACTCACTTTTGACGAGTATGTTGCCTAGAATTCCACTCACAGTTCCTAACAGAGCAATAAAAATGGTTCCCCAACTTGCCTTATATTTTCTAGGTAGACGTGACCTTCGAATTTTTAACAAAATATTTCCCACCGCAAAAAGAGCCATGACGCCTAGAAAAGAAATTGTATATACGCCCCCCAATGCCAAAAGATCTCCGCCTGTCAAAAGCATAATAGAAGAGCATAAAATCAAAAAAGTGAGCACAATAAAGTGATGGGTTCCTCTTTTATTTGTTTTGAGAAGAACCTGAGGTAGGCATCGATCTAAGGTCATTCGACCGACAAGTCCTGAAGAACCTACAAAACTTGTGAGAACTGCTCCAGATAAAACCAAGCTCGCATCAATTGAAATCAGTATTTTTAACCATGATCCACCCATAACATCACTCACATTGGCCAAAAGAGAGTTTTTCTGGCCTTCGATGGCCGTGATAGGCAAAACAGAAAGAGCAATCAAAGCGATGAGTGGGTTTAAAATGGTGACGGCGTACCACATGTTTCTTAGAGTCTTAGGAAATACGCCCTCTTGTTGTTCTTCAATATAGTTGGCAGAACTTTCAAAACCACTTATGCCCAAAAGTGCTGCGGAAAAACCAAAAAATAAGGCCACAATGAGGCCGTGTTCGGAAGGAGTGTGCCAATTTTGAAGGAGCATGCTGGGATCGGAAATCAAAAAAGAAATTCCAATGACAATAAAAACTCCCAAGGTAAGCAAATGAAAAATAAAAATGATCAGTGCAACAATTGCAGATTCACCAATGCCCCAAATGGATAACATGGCAAAGAAGAACAAAAGGGCAATGGTGACTTCAACCACCGGCATCGGTGCAGGAAACAAAGTGTTCGCATATTCAACCGCTGTTTTTGCGCTGATACAGGCGGTAGCCAGGTAGGATAGAAAAGTCATACAGGCAGCAACAGAGGCTTTAAGCTTGGTCGTCGTATTTAAAAGTGCATTGTATGCCCCTCCATTTAAAGGCAATGCGTCAACCACTTCCGAGTAAATCTGTCGATAGAGATAGAGAAGCCCTCCCACCAAAAGCAATACCAGAGGAGAGTAAATGCCTGCGTAGGCAGTTGCAATAGCAGCCACATATAGACAACTCGACGTAATATCGTTTCCGCAAATACCTGTCGCCAACCAAGGTCCAAGTTTTTGATGGCGCTTGGGAACAATATCTTGGCCGGCTCTTGCTTTTTGAGAGCTGCTGCTTTTTTTACTTGGTTTATCTTTGACGGAGAAGGGTTCTGACAATTTCTCCCAGTTCCATAGAGCCATGAGGAATGCTCATTAACACAAAATTCCGGAACATCAAACTAGACTTTTTCTGTTGGTTTTATACAAAGGACATAAATTTTTTCAATATAGATAGCCAAGAAAGCAGGATGTCGTGAGCAATGTTCGAATAGAAAAAGACTCTATGGGGGAGATGAAGGTTCCTTCCAATGCGTATTATGGAGCTCAAACGCAGCGTGCTGTAGAGAATTTTCCCATTTCACAATCTAGACTCACCCGAAGCATGATTTTGGCCTTAGGAGAAATCAAAAGGGCCTGTGCGAAGGTTTCGGGGAAACATGGGTGGATCAAAAAAGACAAATCCGAAGCCATTGTGAAAGCTGCGCAAGAGGTCTCAGAAGGTAAGTGGGACGATCAGTTTGTCGTAGATATTTTTCAAACGGGCTCTGGAACTTCCTCAAATATGAATACCAATGAAGTCATTGCCAACAGAGCCAGTGAAATCATGGGAGAGGGTATGGGTTCCAGAGTTGTTCATCCCAATGACGATGTGAACTATGGACAATCCTCCAATGATGTATTTCCTACGGCCATGCATTTGGCTATTTTGCATGATTTGGATCAAAAATTACTTCCAGCCTTGGTAGAGTTCGAAGAGCTCCTTCAACAGAAAGCAAAAGATTTTGATTCGATTGTAAAAATTGGTCGAACTCATTTGCAAGATGCAACACCCATTCGGATGGGACAGGTATTTTCCGGCTATGCCGCGCAGATTCAATGGAGTGTTGAACGTCTGCAGTACTGCATTCCTCACCTCGAAGAACTGGCCTTGGGAGGTACTGCAGTTGGGACAGGAATCAATAGACCGGAAAAAATGACGGCTGAAGTCATTCATGAAATTTCTGATCGAATGGGTTTTGAATTGAGAGAAACCCGAAATCATTTTGCGTCCCAATCTGGCAAAGAGGCTGTGTTGGACATAAGCTCTGCTTTGAAATCAACAGCGGCGGCATTGATGAAAATTGCAAACGATATTCGATTTTTGGGAAGTGGGCCCCGCTGTGGAATTGGAGAACTTGTTTTGCCAGCAACTCAACCAGGCTCATCGATTATGCCTGGAAAAGTCAATCCTGTTATTGCTGAGTCTCTGACTATGGTTTGTGCTCAAGTGATTGGAAATGATGCGGCTGTAACTATCGGTGCTCAATCTGGAAACTTTGAACTCAATGTAATGATGCCCATGATAATTCACAATGTGCTTGAATCTATTTCTATCATGGCATCAGGAGTGAAAAATTTTCATCTAAAGTGCATTCAACACATACAAGTCGATGAAAAACAGTGCAAAGATATGATTGAAAAAAGCCTGGCCATGGCAACTTCGCTGGCTCCGATTCTGGGGTATGACAAGGCATCTGCCATAGCCAAAGAGTCTTATCAAACCAAGCGTTCGGTTCGAGAGATTGTGGTATCTCAAGGTGAATTGAGCCAAAAGCAGATTGACGAGGCCTTAGATCCAATGTCTATGACTCATCCCAATCGATCATAATAAATACAAGAAAGGAAAACCACCTATGCCTTCATTTGATATCGTATCCAAAATAGATCTAGCCGAAGTTGACAACGCCGTAGTACAAGCGCAAAAAGAAGTGGCTCAGAGGTATGATTTTAAAGATTCCCAAACCACCATTGAGCGAAAAGAGCAGGTGATTCATCTAAATTCTACGGACGAAATGAAAGTTCAAGCGACGCTCGATGTATTGCAATCGAAGCTAATCAAAAGAGGGATTTCTTTGAAAAGCTTAGATCCAAAAAATATTATTCCTGCAGCAGGGGGCCGTGCAAAGCAAGAACTCTTTTTAAAAAGTGGAATTGATAAAACGCAGTCTAAAGAAATCATCAAGTTGATCAAGGACTCAAAAATGAAAGTACAGTCTTCGATTCAAGGAGATGCCGTTAGAGTCAGCGGGAAAAAAAGAGATGATTTGCAAGAAGCCATTGCGCTCATCAAAACCAAAGAGCTCCCCATTCATATTGAATTCGAAAATTTTAGAGACTAAGATTTTTGCGGATCAATTTGAGCTAAGAAAAAATCCCAAAAGTGCAAGTCGTCTTTAAGAAGGAAAAAATACTTTCCCTTGGATTTTTTTTCCGAAAAGTCACTTTTTGGAGTTTTAATCTTCGGTTTATCGAGTGAAAATTCTTTTTTTAGCGTATTTTCTATGCAAGGGCTATGAATCCCCCAATGTCCCTTATCCTTATAAAAATTTTGCTCTGTTTTTCGATCTGGATAGATTGTTTTGGCCACACATGCCGTATCCACAAAAATCCCTCTAGATTCTTGAATTTCGTATATGCAAAATCCTTCGGGATTGCGGTGCATATCTTTTGGGTAATATGCAAACACCAGAAACTTACATTCTTTATACTGACTTAGATCCTGAGCATATTTTGCCAATCTTTTGGCAATGGCCTGATCTTTATAGAGCTTTGTAAACGCCTTTTCATATTCTTTTGCATGTCCTAAAGAAACAAACAAAACAAAAGCCAGAAATATTATGAAATATTTATTCAAACTCATCAATGATTCTCAAAAGCTACGATACTGAGTTTATGTAGATAGCACAAGGCTTTCAGTGTGGTAATTTTGCTAAATATCGATATCCCCATAAGGTCTTGAAGGCTTAGAATTCCATCAATTTGTGTCATAAGATATGTCAGACCAGGGTTGACGTCGTAGTCTTTGATGTTTTTGTTTTTTTGAATGACAGGCACCTTATGAAGAGACTTAATATATTGAAAGTAGTGTTGAACCGCGTCTTCTGTTTGTAGAAAGGCAGAAATATGCTGATCTAACATCCTATTTTCTAGATCCATATCGTGTAGTTCCGAATGCTCTAGTTTTTGTTGCTGATCACTGAGTTTGATGTACCGCGAACTTCTAGCAATCCCATAATATTTTTCCAGGTACTGCCTAAGTACAAGTTCAGAGACTACTTTGGCTTTGATTTTTTTTTGAATGTTGCCTTCGATTCTACTGATAACTCTCTGCTCACTGGGATCGGACATCGCCAGGTATAAATTTGTATCATCATAATGCAGCGGTAAAATAGAGAGTCTTGCTGCAGCAGTTGGGGGAATCAGTGCCAGAGTATCTGATGTTACATTGTCGAAATCTTTTTTGTTGGCAACCGGAACACTAAACTGAGTCGAAAGAAATGCAGCCAGAGTATCGGCGTTTAAGATTCCCATCTCAACTAAGTTGGTACCCATCAAACCACCAAAAACATGTTGAGACTGTAGAGCATGATCAATGTCTAGAGCGGTAGCCAAACCAGCTTCCAAGATGAATTCGCCGATTTTTTTTTCTGATTTCCGAGACATTACAGTTTACGCCTCTCTACCTTTGCAAGCTAAGGTGAAAAACATGGTTTATGATGTATCGCAATTGAAAGGGTTTGAAAACGTAAAAAGTCAGGCTTCATTCCAGGGAAGCACAGCAACTTTAAAAGGACTTAAGCTCATATTTTGATTGAAATATTGAGGTACACTTTTTAAATCGATTTGCTGCGTAACCAAGATGCTGGGATCAAAGAGTCCTTCATCAAGATACTCTAAAGCCAATTGAAAATACTGCGGAGTATGGTGGAAAACGCCTTCAATTTTCACTTCTTGGTAGTGCACACGATGAGTATCTAGCTCAAAACTAGATCCTTTTTTACATCCCCCAAAAAGACATACAGTGCCACCTTTTCTCGTCATCTGAAAGGCTTGGTTCCAAGCCTGGGTTTGTCCGACAGCTTCAAGAACCACATCAGCGCCACGCCTTTCTCGTGTTTTTTGTAAGACCTCTTCAATGGGGTCGTCACATTCATTAGTATTTACAATATCGTAAGCTCCAAGCAAAAGAGCTCTTTCTAGCTTGTCTTTGTTTCTCCCTACTGCGGTGACTCTGATATCGTGTTTTGCAGCTACGGCTGTAAATAAAAGCCCCATGATTCCGCATCCAAGAATCACGACATGATCTTTAGGGCCCAAATTGAGTCTATGAAATGCATGAACGGCACATGCCAGAGGCTCAGTCAATGCGGCCGTAGCAAAAGGCATGGATGAGGGGATTTCGTAAAGGTTTTTTTCGACAATGGCTCTGGGAATTTTGATGTACTGAGCGTACGCTCCATTGAGAAGGTCGAGATTTTCACAGAGGTTAAACTGTGTTTTTTCACAAAAAAAGCAGCTTCCACAAGGTGCAGAGTTTGCGGCAACCACGCGCATTCCGGGTGTAAAACCTTGTACATTTGATCCCACTTGGTCAATTTTCCCCGCACACTCGTGTCCAAAGGGACTGGGATAGTTTGATCCCAAAAGTACCGGATGTCCCTGACGAAATGCTTTCATGTCCGTTCCACAGGTAAGAGCGGCTTCGACCTTGACTAGAACTTCATAGGGATCAATGCTGGGGATATCGATCTGTTCAAATCGAATGTCTTCTGGAGAATAAAAACGTACCGCATCCATTCTACTCATAGTTTTTTTCCTTGCTGTAGGCATTTGGGCCTTTAAAAAAAATATATTGGCCTATATTCATTTCTTTACATTCAATCAGGCCAATATTAGTTAGAAACTCATGACAGACATAGCACAGGCTCCAGAGGAAGGTAAAGAGCAAACTCAGTGGCGTGAGGTTGAGAACTGGCAGTTACAATGGGAGCAATGGAAAAATCAGGAAGAAGATCTGCTTGAGCGCAGCAAGCGCTATGGCGAAGTTCGCCGTTTTTTTGACGAAAAAGACTACTATGCACTGCGGGTATTTTTGCCACAAAAAACACCTCTGCATCCTTTCGTGTTTCAATATGATCTTCCGAAAACCCTTCCTCCATACGAGATTCATGCTGAATTGAGAGATGAGGGACTCACCGTATGGGTTACGGGGCGGCTTCGGGAGGCGAAGCTAGAAAAGCTCTGTGGACATGTGAACTCCTTTCCAGATCGCTTTGTCATTGAGTATCCTCTGCCTTCTGCTGCCACAGAGGTAGAAATTGCAAAAGAGCCTGGCCATCCTTATCAAGTTGATATTATTATGAAAAAAGGAAAGAGCCTTTCATAAATCATGCAGCATGTATTCTCATGGTTCAGAAAATCACTTGTTTTAGCTTTTGCGCTGCTTTTTGTGACGCTGATTGTGGCGGCGATTTTGCCTGCCAGTTATGAGCTTGAAAGCAGCATAGAGATTCAGGGTGACATTCAAACTATTTATGACTCTATAGCAGATTTTGAAACATGGGAACATTGGAGCCCCTGGGTAGAAAAAGAGCCTACAGCGCAATGGATATATCAAGGTAGTCCCAAGACACTTCGCTCAAGAATGAGTTGGAGAGGCGAAATCTTGGGCCAAGGAAGTATGACCTTAGTGGAAACCAACCCTCCAAAAAAGTTGAGAGTCCTGGTGGAAATTGAAAAGCCTTGGGTTTCTCGGATGTTGGGAGAATTCTATTTTAGAAATGTGGCTCCTTCACGAGTGGAAGTCCAATGGATCAACGAGGGTGATTTGAGTTATCCGATTGAGAGGGTATTGGGCTATTGGATTCGCCAGCAAATACAAAAAGACTTTGAAAAGGCCTTACAAAATCTAAAAACCTTACATGAGGGAACCTCTAAATAATACAGATTCGGGGGGAGGGTAACATAGAGTTACTTTCCGAAAATAAGCTTTAGACTTGCGCCCAACATAAAAATTCCAAAAGCAATTTTTAGGTGCTTCCCAGAGATCAGTCCAGCGATCTGGGCTCCTACAAAAGCTCCTACAAAAATGCCCAAGGCAACCATCAAAGAGCTCTTTACAGGAAGGTTGTATTTTTGATGGTATTGATACGCTCCCAACAGTCCAACAGGTAACAGCATGGCGACCAAGGAAATTCCTTGCGCTTCATGTTGTGAATGATGAAAAAACCACACCAAGGCCGGAACCATAACAATTCCACCACCCACACCGAAAATTCCTGAACAGATGCCTGTGATCAATCCTAAAATTACATATGAGTATAAAGCTTGCATTTTTATCTCTTGGGTAAAATTTGAGGGGCTATCCATGAGGATTTGATGGTTTTTTCAAACTGGCCATAAAAAGATCGGCATGAAAGCGTGTAAGTTAAGGTCACTTGAGGTGCTTTTCCGTTCTTTGAAGGTGGATTGAGAAGAGAGACCTGGTATTCATTAAGAAAACTATAGGCTCGTAAACCCCTTCTGACTTCATTGGCTTGAATAGATTCATTGATGTAAGAATAAAATTGTAAAATAGGCTTTCCAAGCCACACCTCTACGTTGATTCCATAGATTTGTAGTTCTCGAGGGCAGAGATTTTCTACATCGATAGACATTTCAAAATGAGGTAGCGGATGTGTTTTGATGGTCAAGGCCTCGTCGTGACTAGAAACACAAGATTGAAGCTGAAGTTTCTGCCAGTCCACTGAATAAATTTTGTTTCGCAATACGTTTGGCAAGAAGGCCAAGGCAGGTGAAAATGTTTTTCGAATTTCCATGATATTCCTTTTCAATACTCCTAAAGAACAGAAAAACCAACTGGAGCTTTATGATTGATAGATTCTACAAATACATCGATGTTTGTATCATCGCTAGAAATTTTTTCGCTAGATATGATCATGCGGAGTTCATAGGACTGGGTATGTGCTTTTCTAATAATATAGGTATAATTTTGCTGAGCATCTTCTAGATTTTGCTCCCACACCAAAAAGGCATCTGTAAATGAATTCTGATTCGTATCAATCCACGTGGCAAGCCCAGGATATCTCGGACAAATTTCTCTCGTAGTTTCGTGCAGGTTAAGTTCGGGTAGAGGTTCATAGGTATCTTGGCTAAAAAACTGAAGATAGACTTTGGACTCTTGTGTACCCAATCTATTTTGAATCTTGACAAAAAGATCTAATAGTTTTTGGGAGGCGTTTTTATGACTACTTTCAATGATAATTTCTGAAAGGAGAGAGTGCCTTCCCACCGTTTTATAGGTACAACGAAGACTTACATCAAAAGACGGCGCCCCGGGGAACCAGGATTTTTTCCCAAGTGAGTAGGGCTCTTCAATTTGATCTCCATCACAGATGAACCAGGAAAATCGTTCCAATAATGATGAAATCTTTCGAATCGAGACTTGAGCGTGCTGGGCCAAAGGCTGAATTAACATCCCCAAAAACTGTAGTATATTTTCTTTTCGATCGTGAAAAGGAATCGCGAGCGTAAGTTTCCCCGATTCGGAGTATCGAAGTTGTATTTGATCAGCATTGCCATAGGGTTTTGGTGCCACACAAAAAACTTGTTTTTTTTTCATCAAAGAATGGATGCAGCTTAAGATTAAATCTCTTTGCTGCTCATTCGTACATTTAGACACAAAGTGGTATCCGTATTGGAGTACATGCTCTGAAGGCAGAGAAGAAAAATCATCATTTGAGGTTGTAGACACTCTCGCAGAAATATTTTGAAGTGTTGTATTTGGATCTATGCTTTGAGCAAGTGCAGACAAGGAATTCCAAATCGAAGGAAAATCCTCGAAATGTTCATCTGCAAGTAATGTAAGGTCCCCACTCATAGCTTAGGCAGAAAGTTCGCATAAGTTTTTCATATGCTCTTGGATTGATTGCAATTGAGGTACTTGCGATTGTTCTAATGTCCATGCCAAACCAATGCCTGGGGTGTTGACACCTGCAAGTAATTTGGGCGGCGTTTGAAGAAAATAAAAACAATGCTCGTTGATTTTTCTTAAGAGGTGTTCCCCAAAATTTGTGACCTCAGTATCTTCGTTGACAATCAAAACTCTTCCAGTTTTTTGTACTGATTTGTATACAAGAGATTCATCCCAAGGAATGAGTGTGCGTAGATCTATGACTTCAATGCTATGACCTTGAGTTTTGAGCTGATCTGCAGCTTGCACGCAAAGCGGTAATGTTCTTGCATAGCTAATGACAGTCAGAGAACTGCCCTTACGAAGCAAAGAGGCTTTTCCAATCTCAACTTCATGTTCTTCAAGCATAGGCCAATCTGGTGACCATGATTTTCGATTCTCAATGGGAGCATCAATGCGTGATGAAAGTTCTTTTGGATCTAGAGGTTCACCAGGAATTTTTTCGCTGCCTTGTACGCGAATCAAAGCTTTTGGATATAGGAACAGAACAGGGTTAGGATCTTTTACGGCAGAAATGAGCAAACCATATGTATCTAGAGGATTAGATGGCAGAACAACTTTGAGTCCAGGAATATGCGTAGCCATGGATTCAAAAGAATGTGAGTGATAAATAGAGCCATGAATGCCCGTTCCTACTGGAGACATGATCACCATTTGCAGTGGAAATTGTCCATGCGAAGACCAACAGGTATTACCCGCAAGTTTAAGCAAATCGATCGTGTTAAAAATGTAATCACAAAATTGAATCTCGGCCACAGGTTTTTGCCCTGCCATGGCGAGACCTATAGCCATTCCTATGATTCCTCTTTCATCCAAGGGCGTATTCCATGACTTTGTAAGTCCCTGCGTGCAGGTAAACACTCCACCCAAAGGCGGACCGACATCTTCACCAAAAATATCCTCAACACCCAGCTGAGTTTCAGCTTTGTGAAGAGCCATGCGAATGGCCTGCGCAATGCTCGCCATTACTTCGTCTCCTTGTAGATATGTTGAAATACAGTATCGGCAAGAGGAAAGGGCTCTTCTCTGACTTGTTTAAGAGCATCAAGAGCTTCTTTCTCATAGGTCTCTTTGAGTTCGACACAGTCTTTTTCGCTTAGAATTTGTTCTTTGATTAAGATGCCTTCAAACTCTTCAATGCAGTCAATTTCATTTTCTACGCGATTGCCACCCGAAGAAGAGGAGTGTCCATGCAAGCGAGACACATAAGCTTCCAAGCAAAAAGGTTTTTTCTCACTGCGCACATAATTCATGGCTTCTTCTAATTTTTTGTAGGAGGCAATAGGATCGTTACCGTTGACCGTAGACCATTTGATTCCAAAGCTTTCAGCTCTTTTCGCAATTACAGAATCTCCATGTACCTGATCAAAAGGCGTCGAAATTCCATAGTGATTGTTCGTAACAATGATGAGAATCGGAAGCTCCATGTTGGGGCGGGAAGACCATTGCAAGCAACTTGCAAAATCCCCCTCGGCTGTCCCTGCATCTCCACCCGTAACAATTGTGATTCCATTTGCATTGTGCTTTTTTTGTGCCCAGGCGGTTCCCGGTGCCATTACGTATTGCACTTCAATCGGGCTGGTAACCGGCATGATGTTCCACTCTTTGATCGCGTAGTGACTCACAAAGTTTCTTCCACCTGAAAAAGGATCGCTGCTCCGATTGGCCATCTGACGAATGCTATCAATCATGGGACTGCCCATAGCCAGCAAACAAGCACTGGCTCTATAATGAAAATGGCAGTAGTCGTAGTCCAAACCTTCTCCTTTTTGAATGAGAAGACCTAGGGGAACATTGAATGCTTCTTCGCCAGGACCCCCAATCCAAAAATATCCATCATCGGATTTGCTCATTTTGATCAAGCGGGTTTCTAAGACTCTGGCTTTAATCATTAGACGATAGATCTTTTCGAGATCTATTTTAGTCAGTCCCATCTCAAACGCTCCCTACAATTGACGATCTTTCGATGACTGGGAGGAGCGATTTTGTTTGGTCGAAGCATTGGTTTTTTTACTTGCAATATGAATCGGCAAGCCCAAGGCTGTTTCTGCACATTCCATCATGATTTCACCCATGGTGGGGTGAGGATGGACGGTGAGAGCAATATCTTCGACGGTTGCTCCCATTTCAATGGCCAAGGTGGCTTCGCTGATTAAATCTGAAGCATGAGCTCCAATGATATGCACGCCCAATACACGTTGATCTTTTTTGGATGCAATCATTTTGACAAAACCTTCGGAAGATTTTGTTGATAGAGCGCGACCCAAAGCTACAAAAGGAAATTTTGCAGTTGTATATTCGATGCCTTGTTGTTGGGCTTCTTGCTCGGAGAGTCCCACCGTAGCAACTTCTGGATCTGTAAAGATGGCTCCCGGCATTGCTTTGACATCATAGATACTATGCGTGTGTCCTGCGATTTGTTCAGCTGCAATCAATCCTTGTTTGGATGCACGATGTGCGAGAAGTGGACCGCCTGTGACATCTCCAATGGCATAAATATGAGAAATATTGCTTTGCATTTTGTCATTGATAGGAATGTGATTTTTTTCGACATGAATGCCAGCTTTTTCGGGAGTTACGATGCTTGCAAAAGGTGCTCTTCCCACTGCAAGAAGAATTTTTTCACAAGGGATAAACTCTTCTCCCTTAGAAGTTTCAACCTTCAAAGTCAAATTGCCTACTTCTCCAGAATATGATTTGGCCTTGGATCCTAGGTGTAATGTAAGTCCTTTTTTCTTCGCAATTTTTGCCAACTCCTTGGCTACCTCAGCATCCACTCCCGGAAGAAGTTGATCTGTAAGTTCCACAATGGAAACCTTCGCACCCAATTTTTGGTAGAGCATTCCAATTTCTAAACCGATGACACCTCCACCAATCACTGCCAATGATTTTGGGACTTGCGTCCAGTCCAAGGCTTCTTTTGAATCAAAAACTTTTTTGTTGGCGATCGAAAAACCTGGAATCTCTATGGTTTTTGAACCGCAAGCGATAACAGCTTGTTCGAATTCAATGATATAGTTTTTTCCATTTCCTGTTTGGACTTCAACTTCATGAGACGAGAGGAAAGAGCCGCTGCCCTGATAGATCTTTCCTCCAGAGTTTTTTACGAGTCCAGCAACACCAGCGGTTAGTTTTGAGATGACCGATTGCTTCCAGTTTTGTGTTTTTGCTAGGTCGATCTTCGTATTCTCACAAGTAATTCCCATATCCTCAGAGTTCTTGGCTTCGTCGTACACTTTTGCTGCATGAATGAGAGCCTTCGAAGGAATGCAACCCCAGTTTAAGCATACGCCGCCCATAGAACCCTTATCAATCAAGGCGACTTTTTTTCCGAGCTGCCCCAGTCGAATGGCGCACACATACCCACCTGGACCGGCGCCAATCACAACAACTTGAGT
This sequence comes from Bdellovibrionales bacterium, assembly GCA_020434365.1. Classification (GTDB taxonomy): domain Bacteria; phylum Bdellovibrionota_G; class JALEGL01; order JALEGL01; family JAGRMV01; genus JAGRAX01. The sequence continues at coordinate 764 of JAGRAX010000009.1, read as the reverse complement.
TTTTATCTTTTCAACTGTGGACATTTTTAGCCTTTCTGTTTTCTTACATTACAAGAGCATGCTTTCTGGGGTTTCCAAATATTGAATCAGTGCTTTTGTAAATTTCGCAGCCAGCGCACCATCTACGACTCTATGATCAATGGAAACTGAGAGATTTGCCATCTTACGAATGACAACTTGAGAGTTTCTCACGACAGGTCGATCTTGAATGGCATAGAAGCCTAAAATACCTACCTGAGGGTAGTTGATGATCGGCGTCGCGTAGGTTCCTGCCAATACTCCAAGACTGGTAATTGTAAATGTACCTCCCGATAAATCTTGAGGCGTGAGTTTATTGGACTGCGCTTTGTCGGCGAGCTCTCGGATTTCCTGCGCAATTTCTAACAAACCTTTTTGATCTGCATTTGCAATGACAGGCACAACCAAATCCTCATCTTTGGTGGCAACCGCAATGCCAATGTTGTAATAGTTTTTGACAACAATCTCTTGCGCTTCTTCGTCAAGAGAAGCATTGAGCATAGGATAATCTTTGAGCGCGCAGCAGAGTGCCTTGACCAAGAAGGGGAGATAGCTGAGCTGTATGCCTTTCTCCTTTGCAATGTCTTTGAGTTTGCTACGTGCAGCCACCAAATTTTGTGCATCCACTTCATCCATATGTGAAAAATGCGCAGCATGATCTACTGATTTTCTCATATTTTGGGCGATGACTTTGCGAATTCCCTTGAGTGGGATGCGGGTTTCTTTTTCTCCAGAGGGAATAGACG
>JAGRAX010000099.1 GCA_020434365.1 Bdellovibrionales bacterium | reverse complement strand
CCGGATTTTATACCGATTGTAGGATGGAGAACTTATTTGAACTTCATATGCCGAGACAAAAAATTGGAATTGGTTATGATGCTTTGCCAAAAAAGCTACGTTCTTCTTCTGTGCTTTCAGCCAAACATCTTAGCATGCTTGCAAGTATGGAAAATGTTCCAGATCAGCTTCAGTATGAAGAATGGGTCAGAAGGTTTTCAAAAGAAAAAGTGAGTAGCAAAGATCAAAAGAAAGCCTTTTCGGAAAAAAATGTTGCATATTTTGTATCGACAATGATTCAAAATAAAGTCGGAGTAAGCCAAGATCAGATAGAAACATGGATGTCCTGGGCCATTGATCAAGGACAAACTGAGGTTGCATGGAACATTTGGACCCTATGGAGTCAGGGCTGAGATGAAATTGAGTAAAACTATTTTTGCTTTTGTTTTTTCGGTTTTTTTACTCGGCGTGGGGTTTTATGCTGGGACGTACTATGCGCAGGGTGGAAGAATTTTTAGTCAGAGCGATCAGTTACTCAAAGAGACCATAGAAGATATTTTGACCTTAGGTGTTGTAGAGTCTCAGGTTTCAAGAATTTTTCAGATGAAAAAAGACAAGCTCACGTTATACTCCATAGGAGTTCCCTTTACCGAGCAAAAGTCAATGATCCTGGTCAAGGGAAATCTGCAATTTGGTTATGACTTACATCGACTTCAAATCGAGATTGATCCGATAAGAAAACGCATTGAAATTCGAAACGCAAAAGTTGTGATTACATCCTCAGATTTCGAATTTGAATATTTGTTTGAAGAAGACTCCATATTTAGACCGATCACTCCTCAAGATCGAAACCAGATGCTTGCTGAAATCAGGCCTGAAATGCTCAAAGGCCTTCCAAGCAAATCTTATGAAGATCGTGTGGCCCAAAAAACCCGCGAGCTTTTGACCAAGTTACAAGTTTTTACGCCTTGGACGATTGAGATTATTTCCTAAAGCCTAGGAAGGTTTGCAAGCTCTTTGGCTCTTTGGAAGTCAATCGGCGTTTGATTTTCCCCACGACAAGAATACCAACAAAGCGTACAGTCCTGTTGTTTGAAACTTGTCTTGTGATCGTAGTCTTCCCAGTGAACAACCGGAGGAAGTTCAGAACAGGCTTTGAACCAACCTTCAGGTGTAACTTGGATCCATTTGAGTCCAGCGGGACAACCAGGGATTTGATGGTTTCCATAAAATGTTGGAATACGATCTAAGTAATAATCAGAAGATCGAATGGTTTTATTTTTTCTTTTGAAAGATTTAAGATCGTCAATCACTTGAGGTAGGGTATTCATGTTCTGAGACGACAGGAAGTGACTATCGTTCATGTTCTTTAAATCACTGTATGAAGTATAGGAGATATTGATGCCCCAACTTTTGCAGAGTTCTGCGGCTTTGAGCGTTTGATCAAAGTTTTCTTCCATGACGATCCAGTTCATTTGAACGGATTCAAAACCAATGTCTGTAAGCGTGGGAATAAGTGTAGAGAGGTGATTCCACAAATTGGGAATGCCTCTACTTGTATCGTGACGATCATCTAAATAATCAACAGAAAAAGCAATTTGATTCAAGCCTGCCTCATAGAGTTTTTTGGCTTTTTCATAAGTCATCAAAGAACCATTTGTAATCATCGCAAGAAACACAACAGGGACTTCTTTTCGAATCCCTTTGATGATGTCCACGAGATCTGTACGAAGCATGGGCTCCCCACCTGTAATGGTGACCATCATGGGATCAATTTTTTTGATGATGGGACCATAATCTTTGATGGTGTTTTCTTGCTTGGTTTTCCAATAGTCGCAAAAATCGCAGGTTGCATTGCAACGTTTTGTAACTTCAAGATTTACCGTCAAGGGTCTGCCTTGAAGCTTATTGCGATAGTATTTGATTCCGATTTTTGCTTTTTCTGTAAATGCGGACATATGGCCAGTTCCCCTGTGTATAGGAATGTTAAATACTGTAGTTAAGGCGACGGAATGTACTGTATCTTGAGAGACTTGTCGAGTCCTATTCGCACTCTCCAGAGCCTGTTTGTTTTGAGGATTTGGCCCAAGCACTTGTATTAAAGCCTTGTTCTCCAAAGGTAATGATTTGAATCAGTCCGCTGCTTGAGAGCTCCAGTTCTCTGGATCGAGCTGAGCTTGGAAGATCAGGGTTTCGAAGGATGATTTGATAGGAGCTCTCAGAACACACGCCTGTGGCCGTGTTACACACTCTTGGGACACCTGAGGTATCAAACCATATCGGTTCGGATGCGTCATAGACAGAGCTGCAGCTCCCTGCCAACTCAATTCCTGAGCTAAAGCTTGTGCTAAAAAGCTCAAGATCTCCTCCATTTCCACATCCGCCGACGGCCCCATGGTTGCTGTCAACATCTAAAATGATATCCAGAGTCCCCGCTCCGGCATCAACACTTAAACATGTCCATTGGATTCTGGAAGTGGCTTCAAACTGGGCTTTATTGAGAACCTGCTCTAGCGTTTCCATTGAATCGAGCAAACGCTGCTTGGGTAAATAGCTGCTCATCGTGAAGACCGTGGCTGTCATAAGACTCGTGACGATAATCATGGTAATCATAAGCTCGATCATGGTGACCGCGCGACTTTGTATAGATATGCGTCGTTTCATGTGTCCTTTTGCTTGCCTTACTAGTGTAAAGAAATTATCCACGAAACTCAATGGGAGATACAAAACCCTTGAGTACATCAAATGTTTTTCCAAAGCGGATTCCTCGATCTCGAACAACAAACTCTTGTAGTCCAAAACGACGCATTAAGGTTTCTACAATCAGAGCACCAGAAAGCAACACATCCGCTCTCTTGGGGTTTACACCAGGAAGATTTTGAATCTCATCTAAGGAAAGTGTCGAAAGCTTTTGGATCCATGTTTCGAGGGTCTCTTTTTTTATGACTTTCATATCCACGGTTTGAGCTGAGTAGGGCTCGAGCTCATAGATAAGGGCAGCGAGTTGAGTATAGCTTCCTGCAGTACCGTAATAATGTTGCAAAGGTGGCAATGGTGGAATGCGCTCTAGCTTGGATTCAATATGTGCTCTAGCGCCCTCTAGGTCATTGTTTTTCATAAAACTTTCGAGCAGTTTGACGGTCCCGAAACTTAAACTTCTTCCTCCATCAAACCGAGATCCCAGACCCCATGCAATTTCGGTCGAACCTCCACCAATATCTACCACCATTGAGGGATCTTCGTGATCTAAATCTGCCAAGACTGATCGATAGGTCAGTCGTACTTCTTCGTTTTTGGCCAGAATCTCAGTTTCTATGCCAATGGTATCAGAGATTTTTTTGCGGACCTCTTCGGCATTTTTTGCCTCGCGGAGCGCGGCTGTAGCACATAGATATACAGAATCGCAGGCGTACTTTTCCCATACTTCTTTCATGCCGATAAGAGCCGCAAGGGTTCGTTCTATGGCCTGGTCATTGATGATGCCCGACTCTTCCAAGCCTTGGCCAAGTCTAACGACCTCGTGACGATCTTCGATGACCTTGAGCGTTCCATCTGAAGAACGCTCACTGACCATAAGAAGAAGAGTGTTGGTTCCTAAATCTAGACTGGCAATGGTTCTCTGTCGATATTTCATAGGACTGATCTAAAGGGATTTCGAATATTCGTCAATGAAGCATCGAAATAATGTTCTCCGGAGTTTTTTGCAGAGAGATCTTGGGCTGCCATGTTGGCATGAAGTGATCCCATTTCTGATCTGTGAGTTGGGTTTGCTTGCTACCATCAGCTCTCATCATATAGATCTGCTTGGTTCCGCTTCGATCGGAAGTAAAGAGAATGAAATTTCCATCAGGAGACCAAGAGGGGTCTTCATTGCTTTGTGTATCGTAGGTCAGTCTCTCCATGTTGGATCCATCTGGATCGACAATAAAAATATCTGCCTCATTGTCAGTATCAACTCCTGAAAAGGCAATTTTGTCCCCTTTGGGAGACCAAGCGGGGCTAGAGTTGGCTTTTCCTTTGAACGTGATTCTTTTGGCTTTGGAGCCTTTTTCATTTCGATCCATCGTGTAGATTTGTTCAGAGCCGTGCCTTCCTGAGACAAAGACAAACTGCTTTCCATCTGGAGAGAAAGAAGCGCTGACATCAATGCCTTTGGAAGTGGTTTTTCTAGATATGATGTTGCCCTGCAAATTCAAAAAGTAGAGGTCATGATTTTTCCCAATGTTTAGAGTGGTCAAAAGCCAGTTTTGAATCGGATCCAAAGCAAGCCCTATCGTAGAGTACTGTAAGGCAGCCATTTTGTGATTTCTTTTTTCAACAAGAGAATATTTAAATAAGGCAGGTTTGTTTTTTACAAAACTTGTATAAAAAATCTCTTGCCCGTCTTTGGACCACTGAGGTGAAAGAGTGATGGAGTTGTGTTGTGTGAGAGTTTCATACTGCTCTCCATTGAAATGCATCATACAAAGCTCTTTGTTTGTTTTTGGTCTGCATATAAAGGCAATTTTAGTGTCAAACAGACCTTCTTGACCTGTCAATGCGGTAAGAACAGAATTTGCAAAGGCGTGAGCCATATTGTTGATTTGGTTTTCTGCTCCCTTATATCTTCTTGCCATGATTTCTTTTTTTGTGAGTACATCGTAGAGATGGGCCTCAATGGTGATGGTGTCTTCATCTTTTCGATAGAGTCCTTTGATCAGTGCATAGGTATCGATCATCGTCCAAAATGAAAAATTAATTTTTCTGGCGTCGACCACTCTGGATTGCGATGTAGGCTCCAAGAAAGCTTTTTCAGGTATGAAGTGAAAAACCTTAATCAGTGCCAAGTCGCTTTTCACAGTTCTTTGAAAGGCCAATACTGCGGGGTCTATGGTCCTGCTACTTCCAGTGAAGGCATGGAAAGGTGCCATGGCAAGAGGATAAGTTTTGTTCGAGGTTTCATTGATGTTGATGAGAATTTGGGCCTTGGCCAAGTAAGGTAAAAATAAAATACCAAGTGCGAAACACATTTTTTTCATGAATGACTCCGATCAAAGTTGAGTTGAAATGCTTCTTGTCTAAACATTTGGTGCAGTGCTTGTGGCGGCGCTTGCAAAGGTGAAGACTTTTGGATGGCTCGAATGGCTGCCTGGTCGTATGAAGCATTGTCTGAGTTCTGTAGTACTTTTGGTTCTGAAATTTCTCCATTGGGCAAAATGAAAAACTGAATGATAGGATAGGAGGAAGGTTGCTCTCGAATCCAAATAAAATTGGCGGTAATGGTTTTTTCTACGAAGCTTTTGTATTCAATAAACTCTGAAGTTGTTTGAAGAAGACCAATTTCTCCCGCACTCAAGAGATTGGGATCAGGTACTTGGTCTGAAAAATTATTTTCTTTGGGAGTAGGTCGATCCTCTTCTTTGGGGAGAGAAGCCAATGCTTCTTTGAGCTTTTCTTCGCGACTGAGTTCTTTTTTTGGCTCTTCTTTTGGTGTTGTAAGCACTTTTTCTTTCTTTTTCTCTTTCTCTATCGGAGCTATTTTTTTTGGTTCTTCTTTTTTTGGCTCGACAGTGGGTAATACCTTTGGCGGAGGTAGTTTGTAGTCTGGTGTTTTTTTCTTTGACTGCAATTGTGTCCAGACGACTTTTTTTTGTTCCTTGGGAAGATCTATTTTTTTTTGAAAAGAAAAAACGTTAGAAATTCCAGCAAAAATAATGAGGTGTCCTAGAATGGAAAAGAACCAGCTCTGTTTCGAAATAAAGTCCATACGCGAGCTTCAAGAGCTATGGGTTTTTATCTTCAGATTCGGTAACCATACCTACTCTTTCGATTCCAGCGTTTTTTATCAAGGCCATGATCTGCATGACATATCCATAAGATAGGGATCGATCAGCTTGTAGAAATACCTCCTTTTTTTTCTTGTTTCTAAATATAGCTGATAATTTTTCTTTCAATTCTTGTGCTGGAATCTCGGCCTCTCCAATAGAGATGGTTTTTTTGGGATTGATAAAAATCACCACATCATTTTCTACCAAGGAAACGGCATTTGTGGTTTCCGTTTCTGGCAAGTCAACTTCAACTCCCTGATGGATCAGAGGTGCTGTGACCATAAAAATAATCAGAAGAACCAACATCACATCTACCAATGGAGTAACATTGATTTCAGATATAGGTCCGCCGTACTCTCCTGAAGTTTTCATTGCCATCA
>JAGRAX010000098.1 GCA_020434365.1 Bdellovibrionales bacterium | reverse complement strand
GCCTGAGCACCCATAGATGAAAAGCACACTATGGCTGCGCTTAGTACTACTAATAATAATTTCATTTGTAATTCCTTTGTAAAAAAATTTACACCTATCGGTTCTACAACCGATTTATATTTTTTGTATTTGTGGAGTTTTAAAGATAAAAATGGGGCTCAGCCCCACCATAGGGAAGCATAGCTTGGGAAGAAAAAATATGTACCTGCTATGTTCATAACCAGTTTCATAGCAAGCCCATCCATACAGTTCAACTGATAAGAATGTAAGATTTGGTATGTGGAAAACAAATCGGTGCCAGGCACCTTTTCCCTGAAAAGGTGCCATACTAAAATCGGTCGGTTTGTTTAGATTTTTTGAATGAGAATCGCCCAGTCTTCTCCTGTCTGAGAAGGAGCTTGGCCAATAGACTGTTTTCCGGTTCCTGTAATTTGTGTGACAGATCCATTCTGTAATGAACCTCCAGTTCTTGGATTGAACCATTGCACAGAAAAAGATTGATTGGAATTCTGAAGATCTAAGTCTGTGCTCCCACCATTGGGAAGATAAATCACATATGTGTCTCCCACATCTCCGAAACAATAGTTGGGATCATCCACCAAGTCATCGCAGTTTTCCATATTCCAAAAATCTAAATAGGTATGAAAAAATCCGATCGCATAGCGTGCATAGTCCCACATCTGATCACGAGATCGAAAGTCTTCACAATCGAGATCATTCTGGGGATTGGAGTATCCATAATAGAACTCCACACCGGCGCCGCCTCCCATGAGATTGCCCCAGAGAGCTTGCCACCTTACGGCCTTATGGTTTCCAGTACCCGTATACCCAGGCCAACCTGGATCAGGCGAAACGCCAACATTTGCAGGCCCAATTTCATCACTGGCAACAACCCATGGTTTGCCTTGATTTGCAGATTCATTCCTCCAAAGAATTGTATCTGCATGTACCTTGCCTCTTCCGGTTTGAATCGAGGCACCTGTAAGTTTGGACTGGTTGCCAGTAAGGCTATTATAAAGATTGTGCTGCGTAGAATAAGTGTGCATGACGATATGGCTTTGGTATGGATCATGATCATAAAAGTACTGCGCCATATCTTTTTGCTGCTGAGCCGTCTGCGTGTTCTCTTCACCTAGATTCCAGTTGAGTCCCAAGTGATGACCAAAGCGTGCGATGAGTTCTCGATAGTAGAGTTTTCTCTCTACACCTAAACTACCATTGTTGAGAAGTTGATCATTCTCCGTCTCTTGTGTTTTGAAGTGTAAATACATTCCCAAATTTTGTCCGTGCGTAAAAACAATATTCCACTGCTCAAGTTTAGATACGTCATAACGATCTCGAACACTGTATCCCGTCCATGGCCATACATTTTTTCCATCACCATTGACGTTCATTGTAAGAAAAGAAAATGCATTCATGCCTTCGGAATTGAGATAATTGAGCGCGCCAATGATTCCTTTGCCTTCTTGTCCACCACTACTTCCACCTTCCCATGTAGGGTCTCCACTGGTCCAGTCACTCACGTGCGCTTGATACGTTTTTACAGGAGCACTGGATTGATTGGTCGAAGTTTGATCAAAACCATGATAGGCCAAAAAAGTTTCGGGACTATCAGAACCTGCTTTCAAAAACCTATCTCCATTGGCAAAACGTAGGTAATGATCTCCAACATAAGAGAGCCGACCTTTGGCTCTAAAATCTGGCGCCATCTTGTTGGTCGAAGCTACGACAAAAGATCCTGAATCCCCATCAAAAAATCCCGCGGAAGATCCAGCCGAAGCATTGTCGTTGACCGCAATATTGGTACCCATTCTAAAACTTGTTGTGTAAGTCCAGGTACCGACTTCATCGGGTCTAAAATGAACTTTCCATTTGCTTCCTGAATTTGCACTGGAGTCTGCCGCATCCCCATCGGCAGCATAGAAGCCCGGCACATTGTAGGTCTGCATAGAAGGTCCTGTAAACACAACTTGTAAGCGGTATTGTAAAAATGGATTGGGATTGGCATTTTCGCTTGTGCTAGGACCTTGATAGGTCATGGTCACCGTATGCCATTGTCGTAGTTCTCCTGAAATGACAGTACTTGATGTTGGACTTCCTACAGTTAACATAGCTGTATCAGTGGCCGTAGCACCTTGATCATCTGTAACCGTCAACTCAAAAAGATAATTGGAATTCATCACGAGGGTACTTAAGGTAAGAGTAGCAGTATTGGCTCCGCTCATTGTAATTGAAGGTCCAGAAACTTTTGCCCACTGATAAGAGACTATGGTTCCATCTGAATCGCTACCCGAACCGTTAAGGACGACCGTAGCGCTTGGATTGTTCTCGACAACATTCGGACCTGCATTGGCAGTTGGAGCCATATTGGTCACAACTGTATTGTTACTTACCTGAAACGTAATCGATAGTGTCGGCCCTGCCTGACCCGCACCGCCTGATTGTGTATACGCCGTAGCACTCACTGTATGACTGCCTACACTGGGCGTCCAAGGTTTTAGATCTCCAGCAGTATCTCCTGCAAGAGCATAAGGCGCAGAAGTTTCTGTACGGTAGCTTGAATTGCCATCCAAACCAAAAACGACACTACCGACAGTGGTCGGTTGGGTCATGGCTAAAATATTAATATTGGATCCTACAACACCCAAATCGATATTTGCACCTTCGGTGAGAGGGTCAAAGGCAGCAATCACTTGATCTGTATCCGCGTTGTATACCACAAGCTTTGCAATTTGAGGCAGAGGTGAGTTGCACACGGCAGATTCATCTACGAGCGTATCACAGTCATTGTCCAAACCGTCGCACACTTCCATGCTTGGACCTACATCGTTACAAGTAGACCACATTCCACCCACGCACATCTGAGATCCTTGTGAGCATTGACCTACATTTGAGCCGCAAACTTGAACAGAACCATCTACACATCCACAGCCTTCATCAATAGTTCCGTCGCAGTCATTGTCCAGTCCATCACAAATTTCTGGCTCAGGAAAAATTTTAGAAGAATCGAAAGCACACATATCCTGGCAATCAAAAACCGAATCTTCATCCGAATCTATGTCAGGCACGCCGCAACCACAAACCCCAGGAAAGAGCTTAGAAGGGTCATCGGGACACTCATCAATCAGGGCAGAAATTTCCCCGCTATCCACCACAACACCGATTTTGCTCTCACAGGCAGTGAGAAGGGTTCCAAAGATAATAAGACAAGATATCAACCGGAGAAGAGAAGTATTGTTTTTTACCCAAAAATGCATTGAACCCCTTATTGTAGCAATATACACACCATAAAAAAATAAAATCATTACAAAAACTTACGCACATGCCTGCAAATCTTGCAGAGCAAACATTGCACAGTTGTCACCTTCCTGCGCAAACTCCGAACGTAACAAAAGTAGTCATTTGAAGAGTATCAGGTACCAGAACAATTTAATGTACTCTACTTTCATATCACTTCTAAAAAGCAAATATGATGTGCACATCTAATTTACATGAATTGAAGAGCTGCAAACTCGTATCAATGGACTAGCCATTCTTAATCAATGGACTGGTTAGCCCTTATATTAAAACGCTTAGCTATAAACAAAAAAAACTTTGATATTCACTCAAAATAATTTCGAACCTTACAATATCCAATGCTTCAGATACATTTTGTTGCTTTTTCTTATTGAGTTCATGTCTCTGCTTTAAAGCAATAATATTATCAGAGTCTTTCTGACCCTTCTTTTTCTTTGCTCCTGTTTTTTCTTCCTTTATACCCCTGGAAAAATATTCCTTAGTAATCTCAAACCAGTAATTTTGAGACTTCTCAATGAGGCTGTCAAAACATGGACATAAATTTTTTAAATCGTAGAAGCCAACTACATTCTCAGTTAATTTTTCCTTGACTAGATTTACTAAAGCATTCGTTTCTCTCTCCGAGTAATCACTAGGTTTTTCGTCTAGAATCGAAACGATAGGTGCTTCTTTGTATCGTAACAGCACATCCATGGCTTGACTTGCGATAAACACATGCGTGTCTAAACATTCATCTACAACTTCGTTTTGAGAGAAAGCACAGCTGGGTGACATAATACAAAGAACAGAGCTCAAAAAAACCATTAACTTCATGATCATTTTATAACACATATCGTTAAGATTTTGGTGAGGTATTTAGTTCGATAATACAAATAAAAACAAGATCTTGCAAGCATCCGACAGTTAATCAGTGACCTATACTGCCTTCTCAGCAACAATATGAAGCAAAGGAGGAATCGTAAAAAAGGCTCCTGGCATCTCGGACCAATTTTTCCAATCTCTTTCGAAAGATACTCTCTCTTTCTCTTTTAGCAGACCCTGACTTACAAAAGCAGGCCCAAATTGAAAAGAAAATTGCTCAAACCATTTCCATAAAGGCGTGTTTGGTAAAGCTGTTTGGTATACAGATTCAATAGATAAAATTTTCATACTCGGATGTGCAAGAATAAGTGTAGGCAGTTCTTTCCCTCTGTCAGTATACCCACCATTAGAGAGATAAAAATCCATTACGGCCTTTGCGAATCTTTCAAAAGATTTGCATTCAGGCGACAAGCTAATACCTCCAAAATGAAAATATTCCTGAAACACCAACTTACCTCCTTTTTTCAAAGCTTTGACTTCTTGGGAAACCAGTCTTTTATACTCTTGAACAAAAATATGAACCCATCTGGAGACAATAAAATCCCACTGCTCCTTTTCTAACTCAATTGTATTTAAGTCTCGTTTTTGAGTTTTTATATTTGAAAATCTCAATTGATGGGACTCATTTTCTAAAAACTGAAGATACATTTGAGATTTATCAATCCCGCAAACCTCTCCTTCTGACCCGACTCTTTTTGCTAGATCCACAGTAGAAAAACCTGGACCACATCCAATTTCTAATACCCTTTTACCCTCCATAGATCCAAGAGAGTCATAAAGCTTATCAGAAAATGGCTTCCATATTTGTGCTTGATTTTTTAGTCGTTCAAACTCGATCGCGTCGGTGCCTAAAAAATACGCGTTCTTTTCCTTATCAGGTGGCAATATTTGTATAGGACCAGATATTATTTACTTTGTCTAGAAATACTTATGTAGAGCATTTGGATCTATAGTTTAATAGTAATTTTTCCACGCTCTTTGCAAACTTGTTTGAGAAGAGACTGATCCATATGAAACATATTTTCAAAATGAAGCTTGTGATCATAATCATTTTGCGTCCAACCATAATCAACCAATTTCGCAATTCCTTCATCTAAAAAAGATGCGCTTGCGATTTTCGTATCTAAAAAATCAAGAACGATAGGATTTTCCGATTGCAAAATAAGATTACGAAGTTTTTCCCCAGCATTTCGGGTTACAAAATCTTCAGAAAATTTCTCAGCTATTTTAATTTTCATAAAACACTTTCCTTTGGCATCCTTACAAAACACCACGTCCCTCTCAAGCTATTTTTTAATTTTCCGTGTTCTGTTTTTCTTTGTTTAAAATATTTTCTAAGCTGAGCATCTCTGCTGATCATCACCATTCTACCTTCTGCTTCTTTGAGAATAGAAAACAAATGAAAAAGTCCAAGGCCGCCATCTCGAACTCTTCTGGTACCTACTTTATACTCCAAAGATTTTAACAAATATTGTTCGTCACTTTCGCAATTATATTTTTGCTCTAATTTTGCTGGTATGCTTACTCCCAAGTCTGTAATTCCAAAATGAATCTCACGTTTCCATTCTCCTATGTACACAAAATACCGTTCAGAGGTTGAGTGATCCAAGGCATTTTGAATGAGCTCATTGAGAATGAACTGAATGTACCACCTTTGTTTTTCTGATATTTTACTCTCAAAACATTGAATTAGATCTTCCTCTATAGAAATATAGATAGAGTTCTGTAAAGACTTTACGATCAGACCCTCACCTATAAATGATAGCTGATCTACTGAACAAAATCCTTGTTGCGAGGAATGCTCCAGCAGAAGCTGAACAGATTTTAGCTTTTTTATTTTTGAGGAAAGGTTCAGAAAATCAACTTGGGTCTGGTGCTCAATAACCTTATCTAAAATACTTAACAAAATCACATGACCTGCCGGGAGAATAGATTGAACCCTTCCAAAGTCCAAAACCAACTCTTTAGATCTCTGAATCTGATTAAAGATGTTCAAAATTGTATCTACTCTTGCATCTGAGATGGTCTGCGGCAGTTTAATCATGAGACTAAATATATACGCGCATATTTTATTTTAATGCAATATAATAGCATTATATTTATACATTCAGCTTTAATTAACATTAAATATTTGTTTTTATTTAATTA
>JAGRAX010000097.1 GCA_020434365.1 Bdellovibrionales bacterium | reverse complement strand
TATGTGTAGCTTAGAGAGAGGGCGCTACGAGTGTGCGGCTCTTCCAAGCGAGGATTTATCAAAGTATAAGCGTGCCTCTTCATGAGGCCTTGGAAAGGAATATATTATGGGCAAGATTATAGGTATTGATTTGGGAACCACAAACTCCGTGGTGTCGATTGTAGAAGGTGGAGAGGCAAAGGTCATCCCCAATGAAGAGGGTGGTCGTACAACCCCTTCGATTGTCGCATTTTTGAAAGATGGCTCTCGTGCCGTGGGGCAAGTGGCCAAAAGACAGGCCGTAACCAATCCTGAAAAAACAATTTTTTCAGTCAAGAGGTACATGGGAAATCGTTTTGATGAAATCACTGAAAATGACAAAAATGCCCCTTACAAGGTTGTGAAAGACGATAAAGGCTTTGCTGCCATTGAGATTGATGGCAAAACTTTCAGCCCCCAAGAAATTTCGGCCATGATTCTTGCGAAGCTAAAAAAGGCCGCTGAGGACTATACCGGTGAAAGCATTACGGAAGCAGTTATCACTGTTCCTGCATACTTTAATGACTCTCAAAGGCAGGCCACAAAAGATGCTGGAAAAATTGCTGGCTTAGATGTCAAAAGAATTATCAACGAACCCACTGCTGCTGCGCTTGCCTATGGCATGGATAAGAAAAAAGATCAGGTGGTGGCAGTATATGACTTTGGTGGTGGAACCTTTGATATTTCAATCTTGGAAGTCGGAGACAAGGTTGTCGAAGTCAAAGCAACAAACGGTGATACTCACCTGGGTGGGGATGATGTGGATCAAGTTGTCATCGATTGGTTGACAAAAGAATTCAAACAAGATCAGGGGATTGATGTCTCGAAAGACAAGATGGTAATGCAGCGTTTGAAAGAAGCTGCAGAGAAAGCCAAAATTGAACTTTCATCTGTATCAGAGACTGAAATCAATCTTCCCTTTTTGACTGCGGATGCTTCTGGACCCAAGCACTTGAACGTAAAGCTATCTCGTTCTCAATTTGAAAAGCTTGCAGGGCCCATCATTGCAAGAACTAAGGAACCCTCTTTGAAATGTCTAAAAGATGCAGGCTTACAAGCATCTGACATTGATGAGGTGATTCTAGTGGGTGGATCAACACGTATCCCCATGGTCCAAAACATTGTAAAAGAAGTTTTTGGCAAAGAAGGCGCAAAGAGCGTAAACCCTGATGAGGTTGTTGCTGATGGAGCGGCTGTGCAGGGCGGTGTACTTGCCGGAGATGTAAAAGAAGTTCTACTTTTGGATGTTACGCCTCTGTCCTTAGGGATTGAAACTTTGGGTGGAGTGATGACCAAATTGATTGATCGAAATACGACCATTCCAACAACAAAATCTGAAGTTTTTTCTACGGCTGCGGACAACCAGACCTCAGTGGATATTCATGTTCTTCAGGGAGAGAGGGAAATGGCTGGAGACAACCGAACCTTGGGGCGTTTTCAGCTTGTCGGAATTCCTTCTGCACCTCGCGGTACACCTCAAGTTGAAGTGACATTTGACATTGATGCCAATGGTATAGTGAATGTTTCTGCAAAAGATAAAGCGACGGGAAAAGAACAAAAAATTACTATATCTAATACCAGTAGCTTATCGGATGAAGATATTCAACAGGCAGTCAAAGATTCGGAGTCTCACGCAGAGGAAGACAAAAAACGCAGAGAGCAGATCGATACCAAAAATCAATTGGATTCAATCATTTACAACACAGAAAAAACTCTCAGTGAAAACAAGGATAAATTAACAGATGAAGATCGAAAGCCTTTGGAAACAGCCATAGAGACTGCAAAAAAAGCCTTAGAATCAGATGATGTCGAGCAAATGAAAAAAGAAATTGAAAACATCAATGGACTTGCACATAAAATGGCAGAAAAAATGTATAAAGCAAGTTCAGCTGGGCAAAGTCAAGAGCCTTCTCCAGAGCAGGGTGCGACCAATGGCTCAACTCCTCCAAAAGAGGATGTAATCGATGTTGAACATCAAGATGTAAACTAAACCGTATACAGTATACGTGTAAAAAAGAGTTAGGTCAGAAACGATCTAGCTCTTTTTTTTAATGCTAAAAATCTAGACGGTCTTGAATGACGGAGATCAGGTTTTGAAAGCTGGAGCGATGTAATGCCGATATGGCGTACCCTTCAAATTGTTTAGAAATGTTTTGAGCTTCAAGCTCATCAATAAGATCGGATTTGTTAAAAACTTTGAGTTGAGGAATATGATCGAGAGAAAGCTCAGCCAAAATCTGGTCTACAACTTCAATATGAGCTTCAAAATGAGGGTTAGAAATGTCTATTGTGTGTAGAATCAAATCGGCCGTTTCAATCTCTTCCAATGTGGCTTTAAATGCTTCAATAAGTTCTTTCGGAAGATCTCGAATGAATCCTACAGTATCTGTAAGAATGATTTCTTGATCTTTTGGAAAACGTAATCTTTTGGAGAGAGGATCAAGAGTCGCAAAAAGCTTGTTTTCGGACAAAGCATCAGACTGTGTCATCGCATTTAGGAGTGTTGATTTTCCTGCATTGGTATATCCGACAATTGAAACTTGAGGCGTATCGTTTCTTTGTCTCATTTTTCTTTGAGACTTTCGTATGTCTCTGATTTTTTCAATAGATTTTGATAACTTGTTGATTTTTTCTTTTGCTCGTCTTCTATGAATTTCTAGCTTTGTCTCTCCTGGTCCTCGGCCTCCAATTCCTCCAACCAAACGAGACATCTGAGTGTTTTTTTCTCTTAAGCGAGGATATGTATATTGAAGCTGCGCGAGTTCAACTTGCAGTTTTCCTTCATGCGTTTTTGCATGTTGTGCAAAAATATCTAAAATAAGTTGAGTGCGATCTATTAAAGGCAATTCAATAAGATCTCCCAGAATTCTAAATTGATTCGGGCTTAAGTTGTTATGAAAAAGAATAATGTCAGCACCCTTGAAGATTGCTCGATCAATCAGCTCCTGAATTTTTCCACTTCCAAACAAAGTTCGGTGATGAATCGGACCCCGCTTTTGAAAAAAAGTATCTATAATCTTTAACCCAGCTGTACGCGCAAGTTCATGTGTTTCTCGAATGTCTTCATCGCTAACTGTATGATCCATGCCATGGTAACAGAGCAGGGCTTTGACTTGATCCTCAATTAAAAATTGAGGCATATACAAAGATTCAAAGTCATTCTCAAGTTGCTCTATGAATTCATAAAAAGAAAAATCAATATCTAAAAGACTCTCTAAGTTTATAATATGAATTTTGTCTCGCCCAGACTGATCAGGGACAAGGTGTGCAAGGTCGACATTCGAAGGGATTCCTTGAGAGTCCATGGATATTTTGCATATGAGATCGTGGCGTTTTGTTTCCAAGTCATTGAGAATTCTTTGGTTGAATGAATGCTCAAAGCTACAATAGACAAATCTATATCCTGAAAGTCTCGATGCAATGTTTCTGAGTCTCGTTTTTGAGTTTGGAAGGATGTCCTTTGGCCCCCCAACTGTGACACTTTCGACAGTGCCATTTCTCATGATGGTGATTCCAATGCTACGTTGGAGTTCCTGAGATGTTTTTGTCAAAAGCTTTGCAATATCCCAAGTGATAATTTTGGATTTGGATATTTTTTTTCTCAAAAATTTTTCTAAGTTTTTGACTTCGGATTTTTTGAGTGAAGAAGTTTGTCCTTCAATGTTTTGATTCATAAGAAATTAATTGATAGAAGAAAGTTCTTTTGAACTTAGTTCTCGAAATTGCCCAGCTTGAAGTTTGTCGAGTTTAATTCCAGCAAACTCGGTTCGGATAAGCTTCAAAACAGGGTGTCCTACATGTTGAAAAATATTTTTTACAATATGATTTCTTCCCTCTGTGAGTACGATCTTTACCCATGTATTTTCTTTTAGGGTTTTTTCTACAGAAACATGAATGGGTTTGACCCATCCATCCTCAAGATGTAAACCTTCGGCAATTTTTTTTGCCAAAGGAAAGGGAAACTTGCCTTTGACTTTTGCGCTGTATGTTTTCTTTACTTTAAACTTCGGGTGAGCGAGTTTGTGAGAGAGGTCACCATCGTTGGTTACGATCAAAAGTCCCTCTGCATCGAAATCGAGCCTACCAATAGGAAAAAGTCTGATGTCAAATTGATCTAAGTAGTCACCGACACAGGGTCTGTTTTCTGGGTCTCTGAGTGTCGTAATGACATTCTTTGGCTTATAGAATGCATAGTAGTGACGTTTACCAATGACAATATCTATAGGAACACCATCTACTTCGATAGACAGGCCACTTTTGACTTCTATTTTGTGTCCAAGTTCTCTGATGGTAGATCCATTGACGGATATTCTACCTTCAGCAATCATCTGATCAGCCTTTCTTCTCGAGCACACGCCTTGAAGCGAAAGAAATCGATTGAGTCTAATGGTCTTTTCTGACAAACCTTACGCTCCAATCAAAGGCTTTTGTATGCTTAATGAATCTTCCGCTTCATCTACAGGAAGAATATTTTCTTCTGCAAGGGCTTCTTCAATGGTTTTGGTTTCTGGAAAAATCTGCTCCAACTTTTTCAAACTGTCTTCTCCCAGCTCTGTATATTCTTGAAGAGGGGGCAGGTCAGATAGGTTTTTTAAATTAAAGAATGAAAGAAAATCTGTCGTCGTGCCATAGAGAAGGGGATGACCTGGCTCATCTCTTTTACCTAAAATTTTTGCCAGTCCTCTTTCAACGAGAACTCGAATGACACCCCCTGAATCGACCCCTCGAATGTCATCTACTTCTGGTTTTGTAACAGGTTGCCTGTAGGCAATGATGGAGAGAGCTTCCAGCTGTGCTCTGGAAAGCCGAGTTGGTTTTGCTTTCGTAAATGCAGATACCCAGCTAGAGTTGTCAGGATGAGTTCTAAATTGATAGCCATCAGCGATTTCTTTTAGAAGAAAACCTCTGTTAGAGTTTTGGTCAGCCTCTAACATCTCTGTTAGGCCTTGACGGATTTGACTTTTTGAAAATTCCGGAAGAAGGACCTCGAGTTGTTTGATGGAAAGAGGCTTGTCTGCAATGAAAAACAGTGACTCAAGAATCGATTTGAGTTTGCTCATCGGCTGTCCCCAGCTCTGGTCCTGGACTGATTCCTGGGTCTGATTCGGTGTTGAGGATTCCTGTGAACTCTGTTTCGTCATAATGTACATCTCCTTGATACAGTTGGTCTGTCGCAATCAACTCAATCTCATCAAAGTGATCAAGCTGAAATACGACGAGGGCCCCTCTCTTTATCATGGCTAAAATAGCCAGGAAAGAAGCTACAACTTTGGGTTTTGATCTTATTTTTTGGAACATTTCCATGAAACGCACTTTATTTTTGCGTCTTTTTTTGAAAAAGCTTGTGATTTCCTGAGCACATTCATCAATGGAGTATATTTCTTTTTCGACATCATGGGTGATGTCTAGAGGGATGTTGTCTAGAATCTTGTGAAAAGATTGAATCAGTTTGAAAATGCTGATTTCTGCCAACTCAATGGGTTGATCTTTGGCATGGAGTTTTCGGGTTTTTTCTCTAACAAAAACATCCTGACCCAGCTGTATGAATGAGTCGAACTGCGCCGCTGCCATTTTATACTTTTGATATTCTAGTAGTCTTCTCACAAGCTCTTCTCTCGGGTCCTTGCCTTCGTCTTCAGGATCTTCTTGACTTGGATCCGGAGGGAGAAGCATTTTTGACTTGATATGAGCCAAGGTAGAAGCCATGAGAATAAACTCTCCCGCAATATTGAGATTCAGAGTCTCCATGGCTTCGATGTAAGATAAATATTCCTCAGTGATTTGCGCGACGGGAATGTTGAAAATATCAACATCATTTTCTTTGATCAGATGAAGAAGTAAGTCCAGGGGGCCTTCAAAAACATCCAACTCAATATGGTAGGGATGCTTATTCCGATTGGTTTGATCTTGTGCAACTGCTGTCATTTCTAGTCCCGTGAAACACCACAATGTATCGCATCTTTGACTTGAGCCAAGTTTTGCTTGGCTACCTCTCTAGCTTTTTGAGAACCCTCATGCAAGATCTCATCTAATTTTTTGGGTTGAGAAAGAAGGTTTGTTCTTTTTTCTCGGATTGGAGCAATAAAATCAGAGATATAGGGAAGAAGCATCTTTTTGCAATCTACGCAGCCAATGCCTGCACTGGTGCATCCTTGACGGACCTGGGCTTGCGTTTCGGAAGGAGAAAAAAGCTCATGCAGGGGAAAAAGATTGCATTGATCTGGATTTCCGGGGTCACTTCTTCTCAGACGAGCTGGATCTGTCAGCATCGACGAAATTTTCTTTTGAAGGCTTTTTTCTTCTTCACCCAAACTGATGGCATTGCCGTAAGATTTTGACATTTTACGGCCATCCGT
>JAGRAX010000096.1 GCA_020434365.1 Bdellovibrionales bacterium | reverse complement strand
CTCTCTTAAGACCATAGAGATCAAGACGTGCATGGAGATCAAGACGTGCATGTTTTGATCTCCATGCACGTCTTGATCTCTATGGTCTTAAGAGAGCTCTTCAGAACTTGGAACATGGAGATCAAGACGTGCATGTTTTTTTTCGTAAGTATGATTATATCTATGAATTGAAAGATCCTCTGAATCAATTTTTTTCCAGGTATACGAAAGAGTCTCTGGAATTGAAAGAAATTGAAGCCTTGATTGTCGCGGAAAAAACTCAAGAAGCTCTAGCCAAGCTTCAAGGCTTGAAGCTTGTCGAAGCAGTCGAAAATGAGGACCATCAATTATGAATCTTATGAGGCAAAAACTTTCAGGTTTTACGATGATTGAGCTTATGGTCGCCATGGTTGTAATTATGGCAGGAATTGCGAGCTTTTTTGGGCTTTCGAATCTTATGATCAAAGGAAATCGAAAAGCTCAAATGAACAATGAGTCTGTAAGTCTTTTAAATAATGCGTTTGAGCCGTATACAGCTATTGCATGGAATGATTTGGGTACGGATACGGCTCTACCTTCTTCGAATGGTTTGGCCAATGCTGCCATTTTATCCTTGGGGCCGATCAATCGCAAAGGTGAAGAATTGGGGGTAGGCGAAGGGCCGTATAAATATTTTAGGCATATGGTTGTGTGTACGCAATCTGATGCCACGACTCCAGGAGCAAATCCCGAATACTGTACGGGAATCATTTCTCCGTCGACCCGACCGACAGAACTTTCTTGTAGTCCTTTGTCTCTAGGGGCCGACGAAAAAATGATCCGCATTGTCGTTGCGATGCGTGTCCGAAGTGGAAAATGCCTCACCCGCAGTATTGATTCACTTAGAGTGCAATGAGATTAATTTCTTGTTTTTTTAACTTAGAGTTTTTACAATAGGAGAGCTGATGTCATCCATTCCTAAGCGCAGAAAAAAAGTCATTGATGTAGCGACTCAATCCAAAATCGCAACTGAGACTTTTGTTCAGATTCTTCTTTTTTTGGCATTGGTAGCTTTCATTATTTATATCCAGCCTTTTGTTACCATATTCTCTAAGTTTGCAGCTGTTCATCATCAGCAGCTTGTTGAGGAACTTCTCTCAATCAATCTTTCAAAATGGCCTTTGTTTTTGTTGATTTTTGTGTTTATGGCTGTGCTGAATGTTCTCTATTCTCACAAAATTGTGGGCCCTATATATAAGCTAGGTATGGTGATCAAAAGCTATACCGGTAGGGACCTCCGTCAGCGCATGACCTTAAGAAAAAACGATTATTTTAAAGAGATCATTCCCCTTGTGAATGGACTTCGCGATGTATGGATTGAAGACTTGTCTGCACTTGCAAAGGATGTCCAGGAGATGAAAGCTCAAAATCCATCTCAGGAGCTTTCACAAAAGCTTGACCATATGGAGGCCATCATCCAGCAATATGAGATTCAAGCTGCTGACTTGTCGAAAGCAGATCAACAGGACAATTGAGTCTCTCCTTCAAAATTTTTTTATTTAGTTTTTAAAACGACGTTGGAGATCTCTTTCGATGCTTTTTTCCTTTTTGCTTTCTCTTTTGTCAAAAGATTGTTTGCCCTTTGCTATGCCAATTTTTAATTTGGCTTTGCCTCGTGTAAAATAAAGCTTGAGAGGGACGACTGTGAGTCTTTTAAGCTGTAGTTGATCTTTGATGTTGTGAATTTCTTTTTTATGTAAGAGAAGTTTGATCGAACGGATGCTTTGGTGGTTTTTTCCTGTATCAAATTCATAGGGTGAAATATGCGCGCCTTCTAAAAAGGCTTCTCCTTGAACGACATGTACATATGATTCTCTCAATGAAATTTGTCCCAAGCGAATGGATTTAACTTCATTTCCTGTGAGGAGCATACCCGCTTCAAGGGTTTCCAAGATATGGTAATCATGGCGAGCTTTTCTATTCTCGATTTCATGATTATAAGTTTTTTTGTTTTTACTCATTGTTGTTTTCTTCGAGTTCCGAAAATTCTGAAACCGATCCCGCAGACACAATCAACCTAAAAGCATTCTCTACAGAGAGTTCTGAATATGTAAGCTCAGATTCAGGAACCAATAGAAAAAATCCACTGGTAGGATTGGGTGAAGTGGGAACAAAAACATTGACGAGGTCTTTGCCAACAGTTTTGTGCAAACCAAAATAGTTTTTTCCTGTGACAAATCCTAGCGTATAGATCCCAAGTCTGGGATATTCGACAAGGACAACTCTAGAGAATTGATTTTTGTCTCGTTTGGAGTAAGTCTGCAAAAAATCTCTCACAATGTGATAGATGGTTCGGGCAAAAGGAATTTTACCCATCATCCCATCGAAAATTTTGATGGTTCTTTTTCCTACATAGTTTCTACTAAAAATCCCAACCGCAGTAATCAATAGAAACATGATGATGAGCCCCAATCCTGGAATGTTGTACCCCGTTAATTCATTGGGGTGAAACTGGGCTGGAATAAAAAAGAGAAAGTGGCCGTTTTTTACAGCAAGTAATTTATCCAAATAGGTCACAACAAAAATGAGAAATTGAATTGTAATTGCAAAGGGAAGTGCTACAAAGAGCCCGAAAAGAAAGTATTTTCGAATGGGCGAAGTGATGATTGCGATCAAAGATTGTAATTTTGAAAACACGAAAACCTCAATATGGTTAAAACTAATCCGACGAGTCGACAGATATAGCATAGGAGAAGACAAATGTTAACGTATCAAAAAGCTGGAGTCAGTGTAGAACAGGGAGATAAATTCGTCCAAAAGATTAAAAAGACGGTCCAGTCGACACACCCCAAAACACTTCGGACAGACTTCGGAGGCTTTGCAGCAATTTCGAACTTGCCGACGGGTTTCAAATCTCCAAAGCTTGTCACCGCAACCGACGGTGTGGGTACAAAGCTCTTTGTCGCCGGAAAGTGTGAAACCTATCACACAATTGGCGTAGATTTGGTCGCAATGTGTGTCAACGACATCGTGACAACAGGCGCGATGCCGTGGTTGTTTTTGGATTACTTTGCGACTTCGTCTCTAGATTCGATGCAGGGAAGTAAACTCATACAGGGAATTGCCAGGGGATGTAGGGAGGCTGGGTGCGCGCTTGTGGGAGGAGAAACTGCCGAGATGCCAGGTTTGTATCGGAAGGGGGATTTTGATTTGGCAGGGTTCTGTGTAGGGATCGTGGAATCAGGAGAGGAGATCACAGGTCAGAGAGTTCAAGAAGGAGATATCGTTTGGGGTCTTCCCTCTAGTGGCGCGCATTCAAATGGGTATTCGTTGATTCGGGCTAACGGGCTGTGATGAAGAAGAAAAGACTTTCTTTTGACGCTCCTTGTGAATTGGACCCGAAAAAATCTTGGGGACAGTACTGGCTTAAGCCCACTCGAATTTATGTTCAACAGGTGCTCAAGGCTTTAAAGAAATCTCAGATTCATGCCATGGCCCATATCACGGGTGGTGGCCTGGTCGGCAATGTGGCTCGTGTCATTCCAAATGGACTTTGCGCGCGTATGGATCGATCGACATGGAAATGTCCCGATATGTTTTCGTGGCTTCAAAAAGAAGGAAAAGTGCCTCTAAGTGATATGGAAAAAACATTTAATATGGGAATCGGTTATGTGGTCATAGCTCCGCAAAGCGAGACGCTTAAGTTGAAAACTTACTTTAAGGGTATGAAACCAATCGGAATCATCGAAAAGGGTAAAAGCAAAGCAGAGCTCTGCTAACATGTAGAGACATATTTACCCAAAGCCATCTTTTTTGCGCGCGTTTAAGACTCCAGAGAGTCTGAAGTATGCAAAGAGGGGTCTTTGCCCCGGTATGTGATTAGGCCATGAGAGGGGTCATAGGGAGACACTCCCACAGTCACGTAATCTCCAAGAACAACTCGGATGTGCTTTCTTCGGAGCTTGCCTGCGAGCTTTGCTGTCAACTTCATGCCTTTTGGACCTTCAACTTGAAAGTGGCCTCCAGCCAATACTTCAACCACTCTACCTTCAATTAAAACTAAATCGTCTCTTGCCAAGGCAATACCTCTCTACTCATTTGATCTGAGCTTATATCAAATTTTTTAAAAATGGCCAGTGCTCTTTGCAAAGGGCTTGCAAAATTGATTGGCGCTTGTACACTACAATCGCACCCAAAGTGGGCGGATTTTTAAGGAGTATTGTGTGATGACAAACGAAAAAAATCTCTATTATGTAGGAATTCCTGTGCTCAGTATTGCAATGTGCGTGGGTTCTTTTTATCTGGGTCAGCAGAGAGGGCGTCAGCAGGCACAGATTGAAAAACTAAAAAATGCTTTCGAAGAATTCGATGTGATGGAGCATCCTGATGTGGAAACAGAACTCACATTTTATGAAAAACTGCATGAGGAAAAAAAAGAACCTAAATCCGAGAGTGTGCAAAAAGTTTCTGCGGAGGATAGCAAAACTGTCAAAGGAAGTTCTCAAGTTTTGCCACCTGCAAGTCTGGGTTCGAGAGAAGTGGCTGCGCATGAGCCAAAAAAGACATCTGACAAACCTGAAAAAAAACCAGAGCCCAAAAAAAATGAGAGTGAGAATGATGAGTGGATGGTACAAATGGGAGCATTTAAAGACCTTGGAAAGGCTCATGAATTGACGGATCAATTGAAAAATATGGGTTACGATACCGTTACGGATGCTGCAGTTTCAAGTGGTAAACAGCTGTTCAAAGTTCAAATTAAGGCAAAAAATCATGAGGATGCAAAAACTTTGCTCAGTCGGCTTCAAAAAAATGGATTTGACCAGGCTTTTGTGAAAAGGAAGTAACGCGATGATGAAAGCAAACGATCGTTTTATTCTGGCTTTGGATGATCAGAGTCAGTGGGCTGAGTGTGAAAAATTATTGGACCTTATTGGATCGTCTCTTTCTTTTGTCAAAGTAGGTTCGATTGCTTTTTCAGCTATGGGACCGGCTGTATTGTCAAAAATTCATCAGCGTGGCCTTAAGATTTTTTTAGATCTGAAGTATCATGATATTCCAAATACGGTGTCTAAAGCTGTTGATCGTGTTACTGATCATGTGCCGCTAGAGTTGTTTACGGTTCATGCGGCAGGAGGTGCTGAGATGATTGAAAGCACCCAGAATGTATTGCAAAAGAAATTTTCTTCCAATCGTCCCAAAATGATTGCGATCACAGTTCTTACCAGCTTGCATGTGGATTTTTTTTGGAAGCTTGGGTTTCCGCTTGAAATGCAAACTGTAGACTTGGTCTCCTCTCTTGCAAAAAATGCTGTTGATGCCGGCGCTGACGGAGTTGTTTGTTCTGGGCTCGAGCTAGAGAGTCTGCATGGGGTTTTGTCTCCTGGTGTTTTGAAAATCGTTCCAGGAGTTCGGATTGAGTCTTTGGGTGATGATCAAAAGAGAGTAGTAACTCCAAAGCAGGCTTTTGACATGGGGGCATCGGCTTTGGTTTTGGGTAGAACCGTTACTCAGTCAGTAGATCCAAAAGCTACCTTTGAATCTCTTTTGTCTCTGTAAGTTATAGATATGTCGTCATCTATTAGAGTGGATGTTGAGGGATGGAATGAAATTGAAGAAGCTTTGTCCTCGCCTTTTGTTTCAGTTCACCAGTTTCGGTGTTCTAAAAGAGATGCTGCAAAAGCCAGAGATCTCATGGCTACATATAAATGTTCTCTCAAAAAGCTATTGATTGAAGAAGGCCCGCCCACCAGGTCGAATCAACAAAAGAGAGTAAGAGCCAGCGTTTTAACAATTGAGCTTAGTCTATTTAGATCATTGAATGAGTGGAGGCACAACTCGCCCAAAGGCTCCCATCGTTCATTGGCTTTGGCCTTGGATCAGATTCAGGATCCTCAGAACCTCGGTGCGCTCATACGGTCTGCGCATTTTTTTGGGGCGGAGTTTGTTATGTTTACGAAAGATCGGAGCTGTCCTGTGACAAGTTCTGTGGTTCGAGCCTCTGCAGGAGCAATTTTTTCATTGGGGCTTTTGGAAGTTCCCAACCTGGCTCGAGAAATAGATGCTGTACGAAAGGAAGGATCTTACATTTTGGGCCTAGATGCCTCTTCGAAGCAGGTTTTGCCTGCATCTAGCTATGTGCGAGACTCTGTTCTTTTGATTGTAGGTAGTGAAGGGGATGGACTTAGGCACCTTACAAAGAAAAAATGTGATTTTTTGTATGCTCTTACGGAAAAAGCCGGTCGTGATAGTCTCAATGCATCGGTTGCTGGGGCCATCGCCTTGTTTCAGCTTTCTTAGGTTCAGGGTCTTAAAAATCTCAAATCATTGTAAGGGCTTATTTTTTTAAAAGGAAAGCATTTTCCTTGACACAGTTATTAAAATGCCATAGTAAATCGCGACTTCCGTGTGTTGTTTTTAT
>JAGRAX010000095.1 GCA_020434365.1 Bdellovibrionales bacterium | reverse complement strand
ATCTTCTGAGTATGATCAACTCTTGAATCAAGCACAAGCAGCTTTTACTCTGGATGATGCAAAAAACATCTATCATAAAGCAGAAAGCTTTTTGCTTAATGAAATGGTCGCAATTCCTTTGCTCAGAGATGCGTCGGGGATTTTGGTTTCTCCGAGAGTAAAAGGCTATCCCTTAAGTCCATGGGATATTTGTGACTATGCATCGCTCTCTGTTTCCCCCATAGAAAAAAATCGGGTACAATCTGCCTCATGATGAGGCAAGGCGTTTATAAAAATATTGTAGAGTGTATTGGTAATACCCCAATTGTTCAGCTTCAAAAAATTGGCTCTGAACAAATTCATGACTTTTACGTCAAATTGGAGTGCATGAACCCAGGATCTTCTATAAAAGATCGGCTTGCTCTTCAGATGATTCGAGATGCCGTAGATCAAGGTAGGCTCCAAAAAGGAGGTACAATCATTGAAACCACTTCTGGAAATACGGGAATGGGTTTGGCAATGATTGCTGCCGTAGAAGGGTTTGCATGTATTTTTACGATGCCTGACAAAGTTTCTGACGAGAAAGTCAGAGCATTGGAAGCTTTTGGCGCTAAGGTTGTCTTGGCACCAACGGCTGTAGAACCCGATGATCCTCGGTCATATTACTCGGTGGCAAAGCAGCTAGAAAAAGAAATTCCCAATTCATGTTATATGAACCAATATTTTAATCCTTCAAATCCCAGAGCGCATTATCTCTCTACCGGTCCAGAGATTTGGAAGCAGATGGGGGAGCATGTGGATGCTTTGGTTGCAGGAATTGGAACGGGCGGCACGCTTTGTGGAAGTATAAAATTTCTCAAAGAAAAAAATCCAGAGATTCAATCAGTGGCTATAGATCCAGTTGGATCAATTTTTTATGAAAAGTTTACGACAGGGAAGGTCACAAGCAAAGCCAAACCTTATTTGGTTGAAGGCTTTGGAGAAGATATCTTACCTTCAACTGTAGACTTTGATTTTATTGATCATATGTACCAAGTCTCGGATCAGGAGTGCTTTGATATGACACGTAGATTGGCAATCCAAGAGGGTATCTTTGCAGGAGGATCATGTGGGGGAGCCATTCATGGGGCTTTGGAATACGGAAAGTCATTGCGTGAAAAGAAAAATATTTTGATTCTCTTGCCTGATAGCGGTTCGAGGTACTTAAGTAAGATTTATAATCCACAGTGGATGAAAGAAAATGGATTTGTATAGAGATGAATAAAAATACACAAACTCACTTTGAAACAACTTTAATTCATTGTGCGCAAGAGCCTGATCAGAGTACGGGATCTGTGATTCCTCCTATTTATCAGACCAGCACCTATGCTCAGAGTTCTCCTGGTGTGCACAAGGGGTTCGAATATAGTCGAACCGACAACCCCACACGAAGAAGGTTAGAGATGGCTTTGGCCGCCTCGGAACATGGAAGAGACGGGCTTTGCTTTGCTTCTGGTATGGCTGCGATTACCAGTTTTATACATACTCTTTCCCCAGGAGATCATGTGCTTTGCTCCAATGATTTATATGGTGGGACATATAGATTGTTTACAAAGGTGATGGCCGGTTTTGGTCTAGAGTTCGACTTTGTAGATTTCTCTCAAGGAGGTGAGTGGGAATCGGCATGTCGTGAAAACACAAGATTGATTTGGCTAGAAACTCCAAGCAATCCGATGTTGTCGTTGATAGACATCGAGAGGGTTTCTGTTTTTGCTCAGAGAAAAAAGCTTCGACTACTTGTGGATAATACATTTGCCTCTCCTTATTTGCAAAACCCCTTATTGCTCGGTGCAGATGTGGTGCTGCATTCTACAACCAAGTATATCGGAGGACATTCAGATGTTGTAGGAGGTGCGATCATTTGCCAAGATCAAGAACTTTTAGAAAAACTTCGTTTTGTTCAAAACTCTATGGGCGCAATTCCGGGTCCTTTCGATTGCTGGCTGACCCATCGAAGCTTAAAAACTTTGTCTCTGCGAATGCAAAAGCATTGTGAAAATGCAATGTCGATTGCGCAGTTTTTGGAAAAGCACCCTAAAGTCGAGTCGGTCATCTATCCAGGTTTGGCATCTCACTCTCAGCACGAACTTGCAAAAAGACAAATGAAAGACTTTGGGGGCATGATCAGTGTGGTTCTGGGCGCTGATCTAGAAAGCACCAAAACATTTCTATCTTCACTTCAAATATTTACATTGGCAGAGAGTTTGGGTGGAATTGAGTCCTTGATTGAGCACCCAGCGATCATGACACACGCGAGCATACCCAAAAAAGAGAGGGATCATCTTGGAATTTCAGATGGACTCGTCAGACTCTCGGTGGGGATCGAACATGTAGAGGATTTACAGTACGATTTGTCCCAGGCCTTAGACCGAATCTAGAAAATATACATAAGCTACGTTACGTGTTTTTGCGCGCTTGAGGCAGCGGTTTTTGGCTTTGTTTTTCAAATTGAATCAATTCCGGGGGAAGAGAAAAGCTCACGTCTTCTTCAATAAAATGAAACTCCTCGCTGACGGCCCCGCGCGCAGTTAAAAACTCCACTACACTTTGCACCAGGTATTCTGGTGCGGATGCCCCAGCGGTTAGACCTATACATTTTTTGTTTTCAATCCAGGATTCTTGGATTTCTTGAGCTGCATCGATGAGGTAGGCTTCTATTCCAAAAGTATGTGCAACTTCACAAAGCCTCTTTGAATTGGAACTGTTTTGAGACCCAACCACCAAAAGTAAATCTAGCCCTGCCTTGGCCATTGCTTTGACCGCGTCTTGTCGGTTTTGTGTCGCATAGCAGATATCATCTTTGCTTGGTGTTGTGAGCAGAGGAAACTTGTTTCGAAGAGCTTGGATCATTTCTTTACATTCATCCACACTTAAAGTGGTTTGTGTGAGCGCAACGATTTTTGATGGATCTGGTACTTCTAATTTGGCCACATCTTCCACCGTTTCTACAAGGTAGGTAACTTCAGGAGCTTCCCCTAGAGTTCCTTCTACCTCGTCATGATCTGCATGACCAATCAAGGCAATTGAAAATCCAAGTTTTTTATATTTGTGAACTTCTGAGTGGACCTTGGTTACCAAAGGGCAGGTGGCGTCAATGACTTTGAGATTTCTTTCGTCGGCACGCTTGCGGACTTCAGGAGAAACCCCGTGCGCGCTAAAGATTACAAGCTGATCGGACGGAACCTCATCTAAGGTTTCTACGAAGACCACACCTTTGGATCTAAACTTTTCAACTACAGACTGGTTGTGTACAATCTCCTTTCGGACGTACAGAGGTGTTCCGTAGTGTTTGATCGCAAGATCTACGATGTCGATAGCTCGGACAACGCCCGCACAAAAACCTCTCGGTGTAGCAAGGAGTAATTTCGTCATGATGGCTAGACATAAAAGACTATGTGTTTTCTTTCAAGCACTTCTTATATATTTACTTCCATTTCATTCTTATCTTCAGGCTCGAACCCATATGGAAATGTTGATCGATCAAGCTGTCCAAAAGGAGTCATTCTCTTCAGAGATGGCTAGTATCTTAGAGCAAGGCAAGAAAGATGAGAAATATCTGATACAGCTTGCTGGAGATGAAAAACAGTCTTGGAAGAAGAGGTGGGTTGCCGCCATGGCTTTGGGCCACATTCATAGTCATAGCTCCAAAGCTTCTTTGGAAAAATTGACTCGAAGCCCCATATATACGCTGCGTGAGGCTGCGTATCGGGGTCTCATGAATCATAAAAATACATCTCAAAGTCGAGTGCTTTGTTTGGAGGATCCAGCGCTACCCGTCCGCTCGGCTTGTGTGGATATGATTGTGGAAAAGAAAGAAACTCAAGCTACAGAGGCAATGGCACGATCTCTATTTTCAGAGATCAATTTTCGCAAAGGAAATAGCTTGTCAATAAGAGAAAAAATCATTTGGGCGCTCGGAGAGCTGGGTGATCAAGAAGTCACGGACGATTTGATGAAAGTTTTCGAAGAAAAGGTTCAGACCCCGTCACTCAAAAACAGAACATGCGAGAGTTTACAAAAAATTCATTCTTTGAAAGCCGATTCAAAAACTGAGTCCTGTGAAAACTTTTGGAGAGATTGGTATAAGAAACAAGCTTCGCAGACTTTATCTTGAGCTTGTTCTGAGCTGACGTGAGATTTCTTCTAACAGTTCATTTTCCTTTTTACCCGAACTTTTTGTAGGAACCCATTTGTATAACGAACCCTCAAAGTCAGACTCTGAAGTGATTGTATCTGTCATGTATTCTTCTTTGTTTAAAATCCCCACTTTGACTTTGGTTCCTGCGTTGACCATTTGTATTAAAAACTTATACCTCACGGTATAAGGAATTTTTGCTTCTCCATAGCCTGAATATATAAGATCTGATTTTCCTGAGGCCCAGTCCGTTACAATGATGCCTCTCTCTCGGCTCATTTCAGAGACCGCAATGTTCAAACGATCTAAGGCATCTTTTGTAGAGTCCCAAACGTTTTCGTAGTTCCAAGCGTAT
Organism: Bdellovibrionales bacterium; assembly: GCA_020434365.1. Taxonomy (GTDB): domain Bacteria; phylum Bdellovibrionota_G; class JALEGL01; order JALEGL01; family JAGRMV01; genus JAGRAX01. The sequence goes on along the minus strand of JAGRAX010000095.1, from coordinate 1,896 downwards.
ATTCTCGCTGTCGCTACACTTTTGCTGCTTTCGATCAAAGGTTCTTTGAACGATTTCGACCCGACACAGCCACTACAGAGAAAAGCGAGTACAAGAAAAGTTCTCCAGTGAGACGATTTTTTATTCATCGCTGCATTCTATACCAAAATATTCTTATGATCGATATTTTATGTTTCGGAGCAAAATTAGGGCTTTTGTGAAGGACCTATGAGTCACTATAAACCATATTTTTTTATTTTTTGATGAAGTGTAGACTTCGCAATGTCTAAATTTTTTGCTGTTTTGGTTTTGTTGCCTTTGCACACATGCAACGAGAAGGCAATGGCCTCTTTTTCGACAACCGTTAAAGGTTTGACAATGGAGATCGCGGCATGTGAATGCTCCATATTTTTTCTTGAATTTGAAGGTTGATGGCTTCCAGAAGGCTCGCAAAGAGCTCCGTCCATTTTTGCAAAATGGATATGGTCAGCCTCGATACATTGCAGAGCGCCGCTGGCAAAAAAGGCACGTCGAAGGACATGTTTAAGTTCTCTTACGTTTCCTGGCCATGAGTAAGCACTGAGTTTTTTCATTGCGGCAGGACTGAGTTTTTTAGATTGAGTCTCTTCAGACAAAAAGGCTTCTGAGAGCATGAGAATATCGGAAGTTCTATCTCTGAGAGGGGGGATATGAATTGGAATGACATGCAGACGGTAAAATAAATCTTCACGAAAACGACCCGCTTTGACTTCATGAGCTAAGTTTTTATGAGTCGCGGCAATGACTCGAACGTCCACGTTCTGCGTTTGAGAACTTCCTACTTTCCGAATCTCTCCACTCTCTAAAACTCTCAGAAGCTTGCTCTGAAGCGCCAAGGGCAATTCCGCTATTTCGTCCAAAAAAATACTTCCTCGATCAGCGGCTTCAAAGAGGCCTTTTCTATGTTGAAAAGCTGATGTGAATGCTCCTTTTTCATGTCCAAATAGTTCGGATTCAATCAGCTCCTTGGAGATCGCTCCACAGTTGACTGTGATCAGGCTTTGATCTTTTCTCGGGCTGCAATGATGAATGGCTCTGGCAAATAGTTCCTTTCCGCTTCCCGTTTCTCCGTGCAGAAGTACGGTGGTATGAGATTGTTTCAATGTCTTAATTAAGGAAAAGACTTGTTTCATTCCTGGATCTTTGGACAAAATTCCAAAAAAATTTTGATGTTGTGAGGGCTTGATTTTTTCGGACTGAAACTCAAGTCCAAAGCGAAATTGGAGCTTTCCCAGTGCAATGACGTCGCCCGAAGAAAGAGCAGCCTCATAGACGCGCTGGCCACCCAACAAAGTTCCATTGGTGCTGCTTAAATCTCTGATGCTGTACGCGCCTTCTTTCTCTTCAATGATGCAATGTACGGCCGAAATATAGTCATCGTGTAATACGATATGATTTTGGTGGGCTTTCCCAATGCTGGTAAAACTATGATGTAAAGGGTGTTCCCGAAAAGGGGGTTGAAGACTCTCGATCCAAGCCCGCTGATATCGCAGTTCTTGAGTATGTGCCTGATAAGAGAGGATGTGAGTCGCTTCGCTTTTTTGTTTGATGACTGTAATTTCCTTTTCGCTTGAGGATTCTATATTTTTGATTCGCAATACCCAGTCCCCAATTTGGATTTTGTCTTGAAAATCCAGCTCATGTTTCTTGAAAATTCTTTGAGAGTTTACAAAGCTCCCATTTTTGGATGAATCGAGAATTGAAATCACACCCTTTTTATTGACGATGCGTGCATGTGTTCTCGATAGCGTTGGATCTGGTATCCAAATATCGCAGGTTGGAGATCTGCCGATGGATGTTTCTTCGTTTTTGAGAGCGTAAGAAAAGATATGCTCTCTGTTTTTGTTTGCTTGTAAAATCAAAATAAAAAAGTCCTAT
>JAGRAX010000094.1 GCA_020434365.1 Bdellovibrionales bacterium | reverse complement strand
CTGGCTTTGAAAAGAGCTGTTGTGGTGATGCTGTCTTAAGAAGGTGTGCGGGGATAGCTCAATTGGTAGAGCATCAGCCTTCCAAGCTGAGGGTTGCGGGTTCGAGGCCCGTTCCCCGCTCCACTATAGCTGTAAAGTTATTGTGGAGGAATGTGCATGCTGGATGAGAGATGGCAAACGGTGCGTGGTAGACTTTTTGTCGCCCACGTAGCTCAGTAGGTAGAGCACTTCCTTGGTAAGGAAGAGGTCATCGGTTCAAATCCGATCGTGGGCTCCATTGATCTGCAAAGCCAATAAACAAAAGAAGCCTAAAACGACAATACATATTGGAGAGAATAGGGAGAAAACCATGTCCAAAGAAAAGTTTGAACGTAAAAAACCACACGTCAACGTTGGAACCATTGGTCACGTTGACCACGGTAAAACAACATTGACTGCTGCAATCACATGTGTTGCTGCAACCAAAGGCTATTCAGTTTTTAAAGCTTACGATGATGTAGCAAAAGCTGATGCAAAATCATTCCGTCGTGATGCTACCAAGATTTTGACCGTAGCGCTTTCACACGTTGAATATGAATCTGATAACCGTCACTATGCGCATATCGATTGTCCAGGCCACGCTGACTATGTAAAAAACATGATCACCGGTGCGGCTCAAATGGACGGTGCGATTTTGGTTGTAAGTGCACCAGATGGACCTATGCCTCAGACCCGTGAGCACATTTTGCTTGCTCGTCAGGTGAACGTTCCTTCGATCACTGTATTTTTAAATAAATGTGACCTTGTAGATGATGCTGAGCTTTTGGACTTGGTTGAATTGGAAGTTCGTGAATTGTTAAGCAAGTATGATTTTCCAGGAGATGACGTTCCTGTCATTCGTGGTAGCGCTACAAAAGCGATCGAAGATCCTTCAGGAGATGGTGGTAAACCCATTTGGGATCTTTTGGCAGCTTTGGATGCAAATATTCCTGAGCCCAAACGTGATACCGAGAAACCATTTTTGATGCCGATTGAAGACATTTTCTCGATTGAAGGTCGGGGTACTGTTGTGACCGGTAAGATCGAAGCAGGTATCGTAAAAGTTGGAGACGAAATCGAAATCGTAGGAATTCGTGATACCCAAAAAACTATTGTAACTGGTGTTGAGATGTTTAAAAAGCTTCTTGATAGTGGTCAAGCAGGCGACAACGTTGGAATTCTGCTTCGTGGTATTAAACGAGACGATGTTGAGCGTGGTCAGGTTCTTTGTGCTCCTGGTTCAACCAAACCTCATAAAAAATTCAAAGGTTCTGCGTACATTCTTACAAAAGAAGAAGGTGGAAGACACACTCCTTTCTTTAAAGGATATCGTCCTCAGTTTTATTTTAGAACCACAGATGTAACCGGTATCGTAACATTGCCTGAGAATGTTGAGATGGTTATGCCTGGAGACAATATCGAAGTAGAAGTTGATTTGATCAACCCTATTGCGATGGATAAAGAAGTGCGTTTTGCGATTCGTGAAGGCGGAAAAACCGTTGGCGCTGGCGTAGTTTCTTCTATTGTTGAGTAGATCTTGGGGTTGTATCTAAGATCTCTCTAGAAAATATGTAATGTTAGAAAACGACGAGGCAAGGTGTCGGTAAAGTAGGCGCCTTGCCGGTTGTTTTCGGGGAGCGAAATTGGCAAACGATAGAAAATGGATTGTGCTTTCTTTCATCGGGCTTTCGATGTTGGTTGCATGGGTGCTGCACCAGGCGGGTGCGTTGGCGCTGTCTATTGCAAGGACTCCAAATCCTATGGTGTTGGAGGTTCTTCCGGCCTCTGCCGTGATTTCTATTTTTGTTACTTCTTTGGCAGGGTTTTTCTATTTTCGAAGACCTGTAGTTCAAGAATACTCTATGGAAGTTCTTCAAGAGCTTCGTAAGGTGACTTGGCCGATGAAGAAGATGACCTATGCTTCCACAATTGTTGTTTTGGTAGCCTGTGTTTTGTTTGCTGGGATTTTAGGGGTCTTGGATTGGGCCTCGAATTGGGTTGTAACCTTTTTATTGAGCTTATAGGAGTGTCGCCTTGCTAGAAGATGAAAAAATAGAAACTCAGCAACAAGAAAATGCAAACTCTGAAGAGTCTTTAGAAAAAAAGTCCACGCAGCAGTCTTCAAAATTTTCTTTGTCTAGTTTAACGACTCAAGGAGAAAGCTCTGAGCATGTAGAGGAAGGTTCTGATGAGCCAAAGACTCAGATTACGAAAACGGAGTTTTTTAATATAGACAGTCCAATGTGGAACCAAATGAAGTGGTATGTGGTTCACACCTACTCTGGTTATGAAAATAAAGCTAAGATGGGTTTGATTGAAAGAATTGTTGCGGCCAACAAGCAGGATTACTTTGGTGAAATTCTGATCCCAATGGAAAATGTTGTTGAAACTGTTCAGGGCAAGAAAAAATCACGCCCTAAGAAGTTTTTTCCGGGGTATATGTTTGTCAAAATGCTTCTTGATGATGAGACCTGGCATGTTGTAAATGAGACTCAGAGAATTACAGGCTTTGTGGGCAAGGGGAAAAATCCTCCTGCGGTTCCAGAATCTGAAGTGAAGAAGCTTACCAAGCAAATTGATGAAGGCAAGCTTTCTCCTGTGATGAAGACCGTTTTTGAAAAAGGCGAAAGCGTTCGAGTGATTGAAGGTCCTTTTCAGAATTTCAATGGCATGGTGGAAGATGTCAATCCTGAAAAAGGCAAACTAAGAGTTTTGGTTAGTATTTTTGGCCGCTCGACTCCTGTTGAATTGGAGTATGGGCAGGTTGAGAAAAGTTAGAGGTATGTGTCATGGCTAAAAAAATTACTGCATATGTAAAATTACAAATTCCCGCGGGCAAGGCAAATCCAGCCCCACCTGTAGGCCCTGCTTTGGGTCAGCATGGTGTGAATATTATGGATTTTTGTAAGGCTTTTAATGCTGAAACTCAGAGTATGGGTGACACAGTTGTTCCTGTAATCATCTCAATTTATGAGGATCGAAGTTTTACATTTATCAAGAAAACGGCTCCGGCTTCAATTTTATTGAAAAAGGCTGCGGGTGTGCAAAAGGGATCTGGTGTTCCAAATAAAGATAAAGTGGGCAAGGTTACGAAAGCTCAAGTAGAGGAAATCGCGAAAACCAAAATGCCTGATTTAAATGCAGCTTCTTTGGCAGCTGCGATGAAAATTATTGAAGGAACAGCTCGGAGTATGGGCTTAGTTGTTGAGGGATAGTGTCATGGCAAAGCAAGTAAAAAGAATTAAAAAAGCAGTGGAAAGTTATGATGCGGCGAAAGCTTATGCAATTGGCGAAGCTGTGGGTGTATTGAAGGCTTTCCCCCAGGCGAAATTCGATGAAACAGTTGATGTTGCAGTTCGTTTGGGTGTTGACCCCAAGCATGCAGATCAAATGGTTCGGGGTACTACCATGCTTCCTCACGGAACGGGAAAAACTGTAAGAGTTGTGGTGATTGCCAAGGGTGAGAAAGAAATTGAAGCCAAAGATGCTGGAGCAGATCATGTAGGTTCTGATGACCTCATTGAGCAAATCAAAGGAGGGTGGTTTGAGTTTGACACTCTGATTGCTACTCCTGATATGATGTCTAAAGTTGGTAAGCTGGGAACGGTTCTAGGGCCTAAGGGTTTGATGCCAAATCCTAAAGCAGGTACAGTGACAATGGATGTTGCTAAGGCTGTAAAAGAAATTAAATCCGGACGAGTAGAGTATCGAGTTGAAAAGACTGGAATTGTGCACGTCATCGCAGGTAAGATCTCCTTTACCGCTGATCATATTAAAGAAAACATTGAATCAGTGATGGAGTCCATTCACAAAGCAAAGCCTTCGGCGGCAAAAGGTACCTACATTAAGAGCATAACAATATCGACGACGATGGGACCTGGGATTATTGTTGATCCTCAGTCTTTTTGATTGAGCATGTGAGGAAAAGAGTATGGCTGGAGCAAATAGAAAATTAAAAGAACAAGAAGTTCAGATTTTAAACAAAAGATTTGAAACTGTGAGTGCTGCGATTGTGAGTCATTATGCAGGAGTTACAGTCGAAAAAATGACAGCTTTTCGTGGGAAGTTACGTGAGCATGGCATTGAGTTGAAAGTCATCAAAAATACTTTGGCAACTCGTGCGATTAAGGGTACTGACCTCGCTGAGTTAGAGAGTTTGTTCAAAGGCCCAACGGCCTTGGCCTATACGGATGAAGATCCGATTGCTCTTGCAAAGGCGCTAAAAGACTTTGCGGGAGAAGAAGAAAAGTTTGTCGTCCAAGGTGGAGTTCTTAGAGGAAAGGTACTTGAAAGAGATGATGTAATCAGTCTCGCCAATGTACCTTCTCGAGAAGTTCTTCTTGGAAGATTGGTGGGTTCATTGCAGAGTCCTTATGCTGGAATGGTCCATGGATTATCAGGAATCCTTCGGAAGCTTGTATTTGCCCTTGATGCTGTCCGAAGAGAAAAAGAAAAACAGGGCTAATTACAATTAATATTGTTGGAGGATTGAAGACAATGGGAACAAAAATGACCAAAGAAGAACTCGTAAGTTATCTCGAGTCTATGACGGTTTTGGAATTAAAAGAGTTGGTAGATACTTTGGAAGAACATTTCGGTGTTTCTGCTGCTCCTGTTGCTGTGGCCGGTGCTGCTGCTCCTGCCGCTGCTGGTGGTGAAGCTGCTGCTGAAAAAACTGACTTCACGGTAACTTTGAAAACAGTTGGAGATAAAAAGATTCAGGTAATTAAAGTCGTTCGTGCTTTGACTGGCCTAGGATTGAAAGAAGCCAAAGACTTGGTGGATGGTGCTCCTAAAGCTGTAAAAGAAAATGTAGCTAAGGATGAAGCCGAAAAAATGAAAGCCGAGCTTGAAAAAGAAGGCGCAACAGTAGAACTTTCCTAGTTTTTTTAGATCTAGGACTGTCTCCATTACTGAAGAAATACATAAACCCTTGAAACAAGGAGTGTAAGATGGCAACATCTTTTTTTAGTCATCTGAAGCGACCTCGGAAGAGTTTTGCTCAGATTAAGCCTGTAGTTGAAGTTCCTCATTTGATGGATGTTCAAAAAAGGTCTTATGAGAAGTTTTTGCAAGCAGATGTAGAAGGTGATTCTAAAAAAAATGAAGGCCTGCACGGAGTGTTTAAATCGGTTTTTCCGATCAAAGACTTCAATGAAACTGCCTCCTTGGAATATGTCGGATACAAATTGGATGATCCGAAATATGATGTAGACGAGTGCGTAAAAAAGGGGATGACTTATGGTTGTCCTCTTAGGGTGATTGTTCGTTTGGTGGTGTGGGATCAGTCTGATCCGAATCAGCCTCAGTCGATTCGAGACGTAAAAGAACAAGAAGTTTATTTTGGCGAAATCCCTTTGATGACCGAGAACGGTACTTTTGTCGTAAACGGTACGGAGAGAGTTGTTGTTAGTCAGTTGCATCGGTCTCCGGGTGTGTTTTTCTTTTCAGAAAAAGGCGCTGCAGTTTCGAGAAGTAATGTGCTGTATTCTGCAAGGATTTTACCTTATCGTGGGTCATGGTTAGATTTCGAGTATGATCATAAAGACATTATTAATGTCAGAATTGACCGTCGTCGTAAGATGCCGGTTACGATCTTGTTTAAGGCTTTGGGTTATACCGAAGAACAGCTTCTAAATTTCTTTTACGAATCTGAAGAAATTTTTCTGCATTCAAAAACGAATGTAGAAAAATCTGTGAACGTTAACTTGCTTCTTGGTCAAAAGGTATCTCAAGATATTAAAGATCCAAAAAGTGGCGAAGTTCTTGTAAAAAAAGACCGAAAAATTACAAGAATTTCTCTTAAGAAAATAGAAGCAGCCAATATTCAGACCATTCCTGCTTCTTCCGAAGATTTGATTGGTAGAATTTCGGGTCAGGATGTTGTGGATCCGAATACTGGAGAGCTGATTCTCGGAGTCAATCAAGAGTTGACACAGGAGATATTTGAACAGCTCTTAGATATAGGCGTAAAGTCTATTTCTTTGCTTTATATCGATGGTGTGAATGTAAATCCAGCGCTTAGAAATTCTTTGCTTGCAGATAAGGTGTCTACGCAAGACGAAGCTATGTTGGAAATTTGTGCTCGCTTGCGACCAGGTGATCCTCCAACCCTGGAGATGGCAACGGGATTTTTTGAAAACTTATTTTTCAATGAAGAGAGATATGATCTCTCAGAAGTTGGAAGATTGAAAATCAATCATAAGTTTTCATTTCAAAAAGCTCTAGAGCAAAGAACTTTGGATAAGGAAGATATTTTGCATACTGTTAAATATCTTGCAGACCTAAAAGATGGGCGTGGCATTGTCGATGATATTGATCACTTAGGGAACCGAAGAGTTCGATCCGTAGGTGAATTGGTTGAGATTCAGTATCGTATTGGCTTGGTGAGAATGGAAAGAGCCATTCGCGAGCGTATGAG
>JAGRAX010000093.1 GCA_020434365.1 Bdellovibrionales bacterium | reverse complement strand
TAGTAAGTTATTGAAAATAAAGAAATAATATGAAATATAATTGTTAACTTTAGTATAAAAATATGAGATAATATTGAAGTGGCCTATCTCAACTTAGGTTTGAGTCGGGTCACGTCAGCCTTTTACCTAAATGTATTACTTCCCATAAGGTCGGTCTTGAATGGAGATATAATTCAGGTAGTAGGAATGTTGAGGTCATTTTTCATTGAATAAAAACAAAGAATTAGCCAAAGCGCAAAAATATTTGCAGAAGAACAAGTATGACGATGCGCTCGAAGTGTATCGCAAAGTTACTCAAATTGACCCGAGTGATGTTCGCGTTTGGATGAAAAAAGGGGAGCTTGAGGCACGGCTGCATCGCAAGGAGGAGGCCAAGAACTCTTACGAAACCGTAGCGAAACAATACACAAAGGAAGGTTTTTATCTCAAAGCAGTAGCGGTCTATAAAAAAATCTTTAAGTTGGATCCTCATAGTGTTCATTATCACGTGCAGCTTGCTGAGCTTTATGGAAAGCTTGGCTTGGACAATGAGGCGAAAAAAAACTATGCCATTTTAGCAGACTTTTATTTGGGGAAAGGTCAGAGGGAAAAATATATTGAGATTCTTCAAAAGATGATTGAACTCGATCCGCACAACTCGGAGTACAAAATACGTTTGGGAGAAACTTATGCAAGCGCTGGACAGGTGAAAAGTGCAACTCAAGAGTTTCAAGCTGTTACAGCAAAACTGATCAAGAGAAATGACATCGAAGGTTTGGGCCTCTTGCAAGAAAAAATTATGAATTTGGATGTTGAAAACAATGACATTCAGTTTGCAATTGTAAGTGATTTTCTAAAAGGCAATGAGCCCAAAGCAGCCCTGGTCATTTTGCAGAAGCTCTATCACTTGGACTCTGAAAATCCCAAAATTCTAAAGTATTTGGGGAAATGCTTTGAACATTTAAAGCAGCCCGACAAAGCCAGATCTGTATATCGAGAGTTAAGCAAAATATTAATCCAAAAAAATGAATCAGCTGCTTTACGTGAGATTGAAGAAAAAATTAAAGAGTTGAATAAGGCCTTGGATATAGAAGAGCCAAAGAAGCCTGAGCAAAAGGTTGTGGAATCAAAACCTTCTACGAATTCAAAAGTAGTTACAACGACCTTTGATCGAGATGTAAAACAAGTTTCATCATCAGCACCAAAAGTAGAAAAAAGAAATACCGTTGAGAATGAAAAAGTAAGCCCAGTTCGTCAGGACCTTCATAAGAAAAATACCTTGTCTTCTACAAAAGAAAAGGAACTTATCAATGAGTCAGAGTATCTTGTGGATTCTGATCGGGTCAGCCCCCTCAATCAAATGAAAGATATCAATGCATATGAAATCGACGAAGATTTTATGAGTGAACTCAATATGCAAAGGTCAAGTCCAATTGAGATAGACGAGGAACTAAGTTTGGATGACCTTTCATTTGAGGTCAGCGACCTTTCTGATGAAGTTTCTGGTTTGACTCAGACAGCACAAAAAAATGATGAAACCGAAATAAAAGCTCAGGAAATTTCGGAGAATTTAGAAGAAGTATCTTTAGATCTAGATTCGGAAGATGATCTATTGATTGAAGTCAATGATCAAGTTTCTCATAGTGATGAAACCAAGCAGCAAGAATATTTTGATCTTCAATCTAAGATGGATGGTTTTACTTTATCCTCTCCCAGTGTAGATATCTCGGAATCGAGTTTAGATCATTTTGAACAAGATGTAGAAGTGAGTTTTGCATCTTTTATTGAACCTACAAAAGAGCGCGACAATGAAAAAGTAGAATCAGAACATGAGGACCTTTCTGACCTTTATGATTTTTCTCAGGAGCCGTCTGGGGACTCTTCTTCCATGCAGTTTCAATCTTTTCCTTTAGATGATGACCACAAAGATTCTCAACCCGACAACGTTGATGCAAGGGGCTTAAGTCAAAAGGAAAAAATTCCACTCGATACGGAGTTTTTAAGAGTTTCAGAAAGATTAGAAAAGTCATCAGAAATATCTTCGGCCAAAGTGCCTTCAACTTTTTTAGAAGAGAATAGCATTCAAGTGCGAGAAGAGTATGAATCGACTTCTACAAGTGGAGAAGGTTTTTCATTGTTTGATCTTTCTGTTGAACTCAAACAGGAGATTCTTCAGTTGGAAAGTCGGCTCGAAGAAAGTCGAGCCAGTTATGATGAGGAGTACCTGAGTCCTGAAGAAGTGATTCTTGAGTTCAAAAAAGGAATCGCAAAAACAGTTCCCAAAGATGACTACCAAACTCACTATAATTTGGGTATTGCATATAAGGAAATGGGATTGCTAGATGAGGCCATTTCTGAGTTCGAATTGTCAGTTGAGGATCCAAATTTATATTTGGATTCTTGCTCGATGATTGGCCTGTGTCTCTTTTCTAAAAAAGAATATGGTAAAGCCATTGCTCTTTATGAACACACATTGAAGAGTCTTCCCAATATCAAAAATATCAAGGCCTTGGGCTTGTGCTATGAGCTTGCGGAAGCATATATTGGTGGAGGAAGACATCATGAGGCTTATGCTCTTTTTGTAAAAATTACGAAGATTGATCCTGGGTATAGAGATTGTAAAAAAAGAGTTAGGGAATTGGAATTTAGTTTGGGAATTGCTCAAGGGAAACATGTGGAAGGTGTATCAGGAGAAGAAAAAGAAAATATTTTGGAATTTTCAGATCGGAAAAAAGACAAAGACAAAATTTCTTTCTTTTGATGCGATTGGATTTTGGCAGCATCTACTATGAGACTGCTATTAATATTGGTTCCACAATAATTTAAGCAAGAGAGCCGCAATCGACAAAATAAAGAAAGGGCGAATTTTTTTTGATCCAATTGAGATTGCATATTTAGCTCCGAGATACCCACCAATAAATGAGGAAATACACGCGGGCCATGCCATTTGTAGATCAATCACGCCGTGGTATGAAAACAATACTATGGCTCCAATATTGCTCGTAAGGTTGATGATTCTGCTGTTGGCAGAAGCGTTGAGCAATGCATATCCGTATATTGAAATGAAAGCCAAGCAGAGAAAACTTCCTGTACCCGGTCCGATCAGGCCATCATAAAATGAAATGGCAGGGATAAAGATGATGCCCCATACCCCAGGGATCTTTTCTTTTTCCATGGTCCCAAAGTCTTTTTTTAGAAGTAAAAATATAAAAATAAGCATCAAAACAAGAGGAAGAGCTTTGGATAAAATTGATGCATCGATTTGTGTTGCCACAAAGGCCCCACTCATAGATGTCATGAGACACAGTGGTATCATCCATTTGAGCTGATTCCATCTGACATTTCCTGAACGTATATATTTTCCAGAGCTCGCAAGTGCTGTTGAAACTCCAAGAGCTTTGTTGGTTCCCAGAGCCGTAAGCGGTGGAATTCCTAAAGTTAAAAGTGTGGGTAGTGTGATGAGGCCTCCGCCTCCCACAATTGCATCAACAAAGCCTGCAAAAAACCCGGCGACAATTAAAATTGTACTTTGCATATGGATATATTTCTTTGCTTGTTTAAAGAAAGACTTTGAGAAGTATGCCGGGTTGTTCTAATGTGCGAAGTCACTATGCTAAAGCTTTCGATATCTGATACTACATTGGCAGCAGAAACATGATTCCCTACTTTGAGATTACAGGATTTTCTATTTTTGGATACTGGATTGATACCTTTGACCTTACTCTCGCTTTGGCTTGGTTTGTGGGTATACACTTAGTCCTATTGAAAGCACAGGTTTTTCAGATCTCTGAAAAGCAGGTTTTGGATCTCATTCTCCTCTGTCTGATATTTGGTTTTGTCGGTGCGCACGGTTTTCATCTGCTTTTTTATTACCCTGATGTGCTTATGTCTCGTCCGATAGAGATTTTTTATGTTTGGTCAGGTCTTTCTTCTACAGGCGGATTTGTCGGCGCAGGCTTAGCTTGTACTGTATACCTCAAGCACAGAAGGATAGAGATCTTGCCGGTGGCCGATGTTATGATTTTTGGACTCATTCCAGCTCTTTTTATCGGCCGAATTGGGTGCTTCCTATCTCATGACCATTTGGGCACTTTGAGTCAATTTCCTTTGGCCATGAAATTTCCTGGCGGAGCAAGGCATGACCTTGGCGGGTATGAAATGCTTCTTTTGCTTTTGATGAGTATGGTGATGTTTGTTTTTCATAAAAAAAGGTGGGATCTCCAGGTATCACATGGAATTCCTTTTTCTCTTTGGATGGCTATATACGCTGTAAGTAGGTTTTTTTTGGACTATTTGAGGGCGCGAGATCTTCCTATGTCAGATACAAGATATGGTGGACTTACGCCTGCGCAATATATATGTATCGTATTTCTGTGTATTTCTATTTCTGTCATAATTTCGTTGTATCGAGGAAGAAAAAGAGATTACAAAAATACTGTCTCTTGATAGAATGCCATACATAGCGTTCTTTTTGTTTGCATAGCTCAGGCTTTGTGCTTTTTTGAGGGGTTGCAAATATAAGATTTTATAGATACGACAAGAAACGATCATCATGGCACAGACAGATCCCTTAATTCTAGCCCCCAGGAAAAAGAAATCTACATTCTTGATGTTGCTCATGTCTTGCCTGGGTATTGTAGACTCATTGTGGCTCATCTATGTTCATTGGAACTACGAATCTGTAGGACAGGCTTGTTCTATTTCCTCTAACATCAGTTGCGAAGCCATTAGGTATAAGCAATACTCTGAGTGGTTTTCCATTCCTGTTCCTTTTTTTAGCTTATGTTTTTACCTATTGCTGGTGATTTTTCTTTATTTGATTCGAAGCAAAGATGGTCTTAAAGATCGCAGGTATATTTCCAGTGTGATGCTTATGTCTGGAGTAAGTTTTTTGGTCTCACTCTACTTTGGTCTGGTTTCCTGGATGAAATTAGAGCTTCTATGCATGTATTGCTTTGTTTTGTATGTCATTAGTTTGCTCAATGTGTTGGCTTCATGGAATCTCTATCGATCGTTTTCTGAGTTCTCGGTTTTTGATGAACTTTGTTTGGATGTAGAGGAACTTCTGTCAAAGCATCGGAAAAAAGCCATATTATTTATATTGATGTGTTGTGCTCTTTTGGCCTCGGCATGGGCGTATTCGAAACAGGACTTTGTATCTATTAAGCGGAAAGAAAATACAGCTTCTGGCAGCAGAGCTACAGGAAACCCAGATGCAAAAGTAAAAATAGTTATTTTTAGTGACTTTCAATGTCCTGCTTGCCGCATGGGTGCACAGGTGATGGGTGAAATTGAACGTGTTTATTCTCATAAGGTTCAGATCAGCTATAAATATTACCCTCTGGATCCGGCCTGCAACGAAAAAGCTCGTTATGGTGTTCACTTTCAGGCATGTGAGGCCGCTAAAGCTTCCTACTGCGCAAGTATGCAGGGGCGTTTTTGGAGATTTCATGATCAACTCTTTGATCGGCAAAAGGAATTGGGTGAACGATTGTATCTGAGCCTCGCCGAAAAAGAGGGTTTAGATCTTTCTCAGTTTAAACGTTGTATGGTCGATGAAGATACACAATCGGCTGTGGTAGGAGACATTCAAGCCGGAGATAAATTAGGTGTAGATGCAACACCCAGTATTTTTGTTAACGGGCGCAGGTATAGTGGGCCTCTTAGATTTTCTTCCTTAAAAAAGGTCATAGAAAGCTTCGAATAGATGAGCGCAAGTACTTCGCCGACATACCCGCAGGTCGTTCCCTTATTTCCGTTGAGCCAGTGTATTGTGTTGCCTTTTTGTAGTCTTCCTCTGAGGTTATTTGAACCCAGGTATTTGCAAATGTTTGAAGATCGAGACGAAAATGGAGCTTTCATTGGCATCATTCAACCCAGAGAAATTGATCACGACAATCGAGAACTTCATCAAGTGGGGACTTTAACGGAAATTGTAGATTACAAAACTCTAGAAAATCGACAGTACTTGATTACCGTTCGGGGAGTAACGCGGTTTAACATTTCGAGCGAAGTTTCTCGCGCAGAAAAATTGTACAGGATGGCTTCCATCGATGTCAGTCCGTATGCCAAGGACTTGCAAGAACTTGCTGTAAAGAACTTTGATCGAGAAACTTTCTTTGTTGATCTGGAAAAGTACCTTAGACACAAGGGAATTCGACTAGATTTTGCCCAAATCAAGGAGCTTTCAGATCTGAAAATTATTAACATCGTCTCTCAGGTTCTTCCCTTTAGATCTATAGAAAAACAGACGCTTCTAGAGGCTCACAGTATCGAGGAGCGCTTGGAGGTTCTTCGTGATCTTCTAAGTATGGCGATGTTTGATTCTATGCAGTCCTCGCCTCTCAATTGAGATAGGTTCTAGTTTTGTTCTTTTTTATTTTCACCAAATCCCAAAGTGGAGGGGTCTTGGAGCTCATTTTCCTCAAAAAAGAACTTTTGTGCGTGATTTCTTAGTATTTCTTGAGCTTCTTTCTGAAAAACCTTGAGTTTAAGC
>JAGRAX010000092.1 GCA_020434365.1 Bdellovibrionales bacterium | reverse complement strand
CTTGTGGAGTCTCATAATGGACGCCCAACCAAGATCGAAGGCAATCCAAAGCACCCGTCTTCTCTTGGAGCCACCAATGCCTATGCCCAGGCCTCGATTTTGTCTCTTTATGACCCCTCCCGGCCTAAGGCTCCCAAAAAGGCTTCTGGACAAGGAACATGGAAAGAATTTGCTCAGGCATGGGAAGCGTTTCTTGCCAAAGCTAAGGAAACGCAAGGTCGGGGTTTGGCCATCATTTCGGAGAGTTTTTCTTCACCTTCTCTCAGTGCCTTGAAAAAAGAATTTCAGACCAAGTATCCCAAAGCGCAGTGGGTAAGTTTTGATGATGGGGAGCAGACAAACCATGTGCTTGAAGTGGCCGGAAAAAAACTACGCGCAAGCTATGATTTTTCTCAAGCTGATGTCATTTTGAGTTTGGAATCGGATTTTTTGGGAAAAGATCTTGATAGCGTTCGTTATACCAAGGGTTTTTCTCAAAAACGCAAAGTCGACACCCCTCAAGCTTCTATGAATCGCTTGTACGTCGTAGAACAGAATTATTCCATTACAGGCGCCAATGCAGATCACCGTCTTCCTGTCGCATCAAATCAAATCTATGATGTCTTGCTGGCCGTTGCCGCTCAGTTTGTATCTTCGGGCGTGGCTCTTCCAAACTTGCCCAAGTCTTCTATAGACTGGAGCTCAAGGCAGAGTCAATGGATCAAGGAGTGCGCAAAAGATTTGCTCGCCCATAAAGGTCAGAGCGTGATCACAGTGGGGAATCACCAGGCTTCTTATGTGCATCAGTTGGTGGCTGTTCTCAACCGCGCTTTGGGCGCTCAAGGTCAAGCTGTGTCCTATCGTCCGATGCTTGGAGACCTGAGTTCTTTAGATTCTTTGGCATCTCTGGCTAAAGACATGCAAACTGGAAACATCGAGGCCGTGGCCATTTTGGGGGGCAATCCTGTTTACAGTGCGCCCAAATCGATTATGCTCAAAGAGGCCCTTGCAAAGGTCCCTCATACGCTTCACTTTGCTCAGCATTGCAATGAAACTACAAGGGCCTGCTATTGGTTTCTTCCAGAGAGTCACTATCTGGAGAGCTGGGGTGATCTTTACAATGTCGATGGCAGCGTGTCTTTTGTGCAGCCTTTGATTGAACCTTTGTTTGACTCCAAAAGTAAGTTAGAGTTTTTTCACTTTTTGAGCCGTATGCAGTTTTCTCCATCGTATGAGATCTTAAAGCAGAGTTGGAAGGAGAAAGGTCTCTCAGAGTCTGCGTGGAGACAGACCTTGATTGATGGAATGTTGGATCAAAAACAAAACCCTTATGTAGGGTCTTTTCCCTTTGCTGCTTTTCCAGCACCCAAAGCTTCTGCGAATGTGTGTGTTCGTTTTGAACATTCATGGGCGGCTTTCGATGGGCGCTTTGCTGAAAACGCCTGGCTTCAGGAAGCTCCCGATCCTATCACTAAAGTTTCATGGGATAACCCGGCCTTGATTTCGCCTGCCTTGGCTAAAAATCTGGGTCTAGAAAATGGTCAACTTGCAGAGTTTGACTTTGGCGCAGAGCTTTTTGAGATGCCCGTATGGATTGTTCCTGGGCATGCTGCCAATGCAGTTACCATGCATCTGGGTTATGGCCGCACTGTCTCAAGCTCCACTGCCAAAGGAGTGGGTTTTTCTGTGACATCCCTTCGAGATGCACAAAGTCCAAACATAATTTCGATTCAAAACATAAAGGGAAAAAAAGAAATCTATCCCATCGCTTGCACGCAAAATCATGGAAGTATGGAAGGACGTCCTTTGGTCAGGGAAGCCAGCCTAGAAGACTTTCGAGCCCATCCCGATTTTGCAAAGGAAGCTGTAGAGCATCCTCCCTTGAAGTCTCTGTGGAAAGAGCACGAGGCCAAAAGTGAGTATCAATGGGGAATGTCTATCGACTTAAGTGCCTGCACAGGTTGCAACGCATGTACAATTGCTTGCCAAAGTGAAAACAACATTCCTGTTGTAGGTAAGGAGCAAGTGATCAATGGTCGGGAGATGAACTGGATTCGAATTGATCGTTATTACAGCGGCCCCGAAGATGATCCTATGGTCGTTCATCAGCCTGTAGCCTGTGTTCACTGTGAGAATGCGCCATGCGAGCAGGTTTGTCCCGTCAATGCTACGGTTCATGATGACGAAGGACTCAACACCATGGTGTACAATCGCTGCATTGGAACGAGGTATTGTTCCAACAACTGCCCTTATAAAGTCAGACGATTTAATTTTTTCAACTATACAAAAGATACGCCCGAATTGATGAAAATGGCGAGCAATCCAGATGTGACCGTTCGTTTTCGTGGGGTCATGGAAAAATGCACCTATTGCGTGCAAAGAATCAACGGAGCCAAACATCAGGCTGTGATTGAAGATCGTCAGGTCAAAGACGGTGAGATCACCACGGCTTGTCAGCAAGTTTGCCCTGCGGACGCCATTGCATTTGGAAATCTCAAAGATCCTGAGAGTCGTGTGTCTCAAATGAAAAAACGAAACCAAAACTACGAAATGCTTGCAGAGTTGAATATCAAACCTCGAACAAGCTACTTGGCACAAATTCGCAATCCAAACCCTGCCATGCCAAGCCACGTGGTCAGTCAAGAAGGAGCGCATCTATGAGTTCTCTGCAAGGCTTGTCAAAAGTCAAAGAAAAGCCATTGATTGAAGGCAATCCTAGTTTTCAATGGATCACAGAAAAAATCTCCGCCATTGTTGAGGCCAATCGAGCTCCCAAGTATTGGCTTCCAGCGCTGGGCTTTTTCTCTTCTTTGCTTCTTGTGTTGGGTGGATCTGTTGGATATTTGCTCTGGGAAGGGGTTGGAATTTGGGGTGTTCAAGTTCCCAATGCCTGGGGTTGGGCGATCATCAATTTTGTATTTTGGGTTGGAATTGGCCATGCAGGAACGCTGATCTCTGCCATTTTATTTTTGTTTAGACAAAAGTGGAGAACCTCGATCAACCGATCGGCAGAGGCGATGACTTTGTTTGCAGTTATGTGCGCCTTGGTTTTTCCTGCGATTCACGTGGGTCGGGTTTGGGTGGTCTATTGGATGTTCCCACTGCCCAACCAAATGCAGATGTGGCCAAACTTTAGAAGCCCTCTGTTGTGGGATGTGTTTGCTGTCAATGTGTACTTTATGGTTTCGCTTTTGTTTTGGTATGTTGGATTGATTCCTGATTTGGCGACCTTGAGAGATCGTGCCACAAGTAAAATCAAACAAGTTGTGTACGGCGTTTTTGCTTTGGGTTGGAAAGGTGGAAATCGCCAATGGAAACATTATGAATTGGCCTACCTTCTCTTGGCAGGAGTGGCGACGCCTTTGGTATTGTCTGTGCATTCGGTTGTAAGTTTTGATTTTGCTGTAAGTCAGGTGCCTGGATGGCATACGACTATTTTTCCTCCTTACTTTGTTGCGGGGGCAATTTTTTCTGGTTTTGCGATGGTGCTTACATTGATGATTCTCGTGAGAAAAATCTACAATTTGGAGTCCATCATCACCATGGGGCACTTAGATAAAATTACCAAAGTGCTTTTGGCGACGGGTTTGATGGTAGGTTACGCCTATACCATTGAGTTTTTTACAGCGTGGTATAGTGGCAACGAATATGAGAGTTTTATTTTTAAAGCCAGAGCCATGGGGCCATACGCTTGGGCCTATTGGATCATGTTCTCATGCAATGTGTTTGTTCCACAAATTTTCTGGTTCAAGGCGGCTCGAAAAAGCATCCCAATCATGTTTGTTGCGTCGATTTTGATCAACATTGGGATGTGGTTTGAACGTTTTGTAATTGTCATTACATCTTTGGCCCAGGATTATTTGCCTTCGAGTTGGGGATATTTCAAGCCGACCATTTGGGACATTTTGACTTTTGTAGGTACCTTTGGCCTCTTTTTTACTATGTTTTTGCTGTTTTTAAGATTCGTTCCAATGGTTGCAATGTCAGAAGTCAAAGGCGTGCTGCCTGCAGCTGACCCCCATCATCATGAGGAGGAAAACCATGGCTAAGCCTTATTGTATCTTGGCAAGCTTTGATAGCCCTGCCGCCTTGATTCAGGCTGCGGAAAAAACCCGAGATGCTGGGTATAAACATTTTGATTGTTATTCCCCTTTTCCCATTCATGGCATGGATGCAGCGATGGGTTTGAAGAGATCTCCCTTGGGCTTGATTGCTGCTGGGGGCGCTTTTGGGGGGCTTGCGACAGCCGCCTTGATGCAGTGGTGGATGAGCGCAGTCGATTACCCTCTGGTTCTTTCTGGAAAGCCTTTTTTTAGTTATCAAGCTTTTGTTCCGATTGCTTTCGAGCTTACCATTTTGGGTGCGGCTCTGGCTGCTGTATTTGGGATGTTTGCGCTCAATCAAATGCCTCAGTACCATCATCCAGTGTTTGAATCAGACAAGCTTTTGAAAACAAGTAGCGATAATGGATTTGTCTTGGCCATTGAAAGCAGTGATCCTGCTTTTTCTACAGATGGCGTTGAGCAGTTTATGAAAGATTTGGGAGCCGCTCAAATTGAACATGTTGCTCAAGAAGAGGAGGGCGAGCATGTATAAAGTACTGTCAGCCTGTTTGCTTAGTTTGTCTCTGGTGTCTTGTTTTCGTGGAACCGTGTCGGAACAGTCTCCCATCCATTTGATTCAAAATATGGATGATCAAGAAAAATATGAAGTGTATGAAGCCAGTCCACTTTTTGAAGATGGATCGTCCATGCGTATGCCCATTCCTGGAACGCTTTCTCATGATGAGCAAGCAGTTTCGGATGCTATGCACTCAGGTAAAAATGCTTCAGGTCAGTGGGCTTCCAACCCTCTCGCTCTGAGTTATGAAGTGATGGATCGTGGACAAGAGCGATATGATATTTACTGCAAACCTTGTCACGGACAGGTGGGTGATGGCAAAGGTATGGTAGCTCAGAGAGGTTTGACACAGGGTTTTGTTCCCCCCACAAGTTTTCACTCTGAAGACATGAGAAACAAAAAAGATGGGCACTATTTTGACGTCATTACAAATGGAATCCGAAACATGTCGAGTTATCGCTATCAAATTCCAGACGTCGAGGATCGATGGGCTATTGTGCATTACATACGAGCCTTGCAAAAATCTCAAAATGCAACGCGGAGAGATATCCCAGATGCCGTATTTCGTGATGTAGGGAAGAAATAAGTATGGAACACAGCTTGAATACAGAGAAACGTCCAATATTTTTTAAGGCTGCGGGCTTGATTGGGGTCATAGCGCTGATCGCAAGTTTTGCAGGTCTTGCCTTTGATTCTAAACATACGCTCTATAGCATATTGCATGGAGGTTTGTTTTGGATCTCTGTAGGTTTGGGCGCCTTAGGTTTTACAATGATTCATCATGTTGTGGGTGCGCGTTGGAGCATTGTGTTTCGTAGGCATATGGAGAATATGAGCGTGGCAATGATTCCCTTGGCGGCTCTTTTGGCTGCGACCTTGATTCTCGGGCTAAAGGAAATTTTCATTTGGGCAGATGCCGCGCATGTTCTTCATGATGAGCTTTTGCAAAAAAAACAAGCCTATCTCAATCCCGGTTTTTTTGCTCTGCGCGCGTTTATTTATGTTGGATGCTGGGCTTTGATTGCAGGAACGCTGCGAAAAAAATCTTTACAGTCAGATCAAGCACATCAAGTGGCTGACAATGAAGGTCTTGTGGCTTTTAGCGCGCCTATGATTCTACTTTACGCGATCACAGTGACCTTTGCTGCCTTTGATTGGATGATGTCTTTAGACCCTCATTGGTATTCCACAATTTTTGGCGTGTATTTTTTTTCAGGAGCCTTGGTGGCTTTTTTTGCAAGTTTGATTCTTCTTTCTCTTCTTCTGCGCTTTTTTGGAATCTTAGATCGAGTTATTACGGTAGAGCACTACCACGATCTTGGAAAACTTCTTTTTGCATTTACGTGCTTTTGGGCCTTTATTGCTTTTTCCCAATACATGTTGATTTGGTATGGGAACATTCCTGAAGAGACGATTTGGTATAAGCACCGTTGGGAAGGAAGCTGGAAATATATGAGTTTGTTTTTGGCGGGGGGACACTTTGTGTTTCCTTTCCTTGCGCTGATTCCTCGAGCTTCGAAGCGCAATGTTTTGGTTCTCGGCTTGATGGCAGTTTGGATGCTTGTGATGCATTGGGTGGATCTCTACTGGTTGATTTTTCCAAACCTTGATCATCATGGCGTGCATTTTTCATGGACAGATCTTACTGCGAGTGTAGGTTTTGGAGCTGTGTTTGTGGCGGCCTTTTGGAACTTGGCAAAAAAACATGATTTGCTTCCTTCCAAAGATCCTTTCCTTGAGCAGTCAATTCATCATATCAACCATTAGGATATCGGGAGAGAGATGCAAAACGGATATGAAAAGAGCGATGTGAATGTTGGAAAGGTGATCTTGTTTGCCTTGGGTCCAGCCATATTTATTGTTGTGGCTTTGATTGGACTTGATCAGTTTTTTTTATGGTCCTCCCAAGATGCCTATTATCAAAAAGTTCTTTTTCCTCAGTCGCAGGACTATGTTGAACTATCCCAGTCACAGCAAAAACAATTGGATAGCTATGGTGTTATCGATGAGTCTAAGGGGCGTTACCAGATTCCCATTGATCGAGCCAAACAGCTTTTGGTCAATCAAGCGATTGCAAGGAGAAGTCGAAAGTGAAAAGTACTCGGGGTCTGTGGATCATTCTTTTGGCTTTGGCATCGTTTCGAATCTTGCCATTGCAGGCGCAGGTCATCGAAGATGATCCCAAAGAATTCCAAGGTG
>JAGRAX010000091.1 GCA_020434365.1 Bdellovibrionales bacterium | reverse complement strand
CCATATTTTTTTTATCCGTCGGCATGACCATTGATCCCACACAAGTATTTGAACACTTTGCAATCATCTGCCTTGTAAGCCTAATCGTAATTGTAGGCCAATACGGAAGTGTCGTGCTTTCTTCTTTGCTTACAGGACAAAATGCAAAAAAAGCGTTTCAATCGGCAGCGGCTCTAAGTCAAGTAGGTGAATTTGGCTTTATCATTGCGGGAATCGGCTCCCTCAATCAGGCGGCTCATCCTTCCCTGACATCAATTGTAGTGAGCGTGAGTGTCATTACAGCATTCATCTGCCCATGGTTGATTTCTCACTCTGATAAATTTTTACAATTTTCGGAACATCTCATACCCAAAAGACTTGTCTTAGCCTTTTCATTGTATATCCAAATGCTAGAAGGCTTCAAAACAGGGCAAAAACAAAGCTGGAGAAAAACCAATCTCTATAGAGCCTTTAAGTGGATTTTGGTCGATACCGTGATCTTGTTACTTTTGCTGGCTATGGCTCTTCCCATCATTCAAAAATATGCAGTGATCATCCTTCAAAAAAATCACATGCCTGAGAGCTGGAGCAAACCTCTGCTCTACGTATCTATTGCAACCATCTTGATGCCATTTTTAGGACTGATTTTTTTTAACTCCAGAAAACTCGCCACAGAAGTCACATATTCTATTCTCGAGCAGAGTTTAACCTCAAGCTCTACACAAAGAGGTCTCAAGCATATTTTTTCCGTTATGGTTTACATGGGTATTTATCTTCTCGTTGGAATCCCCGTACTTGCCGTCATCAGACCCTTTTTGCAGGGGCCTCATATTCTTCCGGTCTTTTTGACCATTAGTCTTCTTTCAGTTGTTTATATTTACATTCGCACTTCGGACTTAGAAATTCAAACCAGGTCGATCGTTCAAGAATTTACAGATTTTATTCAAGGTAGATCCTTGGCAAGTTACCCGCAATCTATGCCTGAGCTCAGTCAGGAATTGTACCAAGTTGAAAGCTTCACTGTTTCAGAAGAAGATTATGCAAATCAAAAAAATCTCCTAGACCTCAACCTCAGGCAAGCAACTGGAGCTTCTGCCATTGCAATCCACCGAAATGAAGGAGACGTTCTCTTGCCTAGGGGAAAGGAGATTTTGCTACACAATGACACCCTCATTTTGACAGGAACCAAACAAGCCATTGTAAAAGCCATTCAACACCTTAAAAAAGGTCGTATCAACGAATAGCTTTTTTCCCCTTCCAAACCGTTGCCATATAGATCGCAGCAAGCGTTACAACAACTCCCAAGAGTTGCTGTGATGAAAAATGTTCTCCAAAAATTGCGATTCCCATCATAAAGGCAAATACAGGCTGAATCAAAAGAAGAAGCCCCGAAGTTGCCAAAGGAACTTTTGTTAAATTTTTTGAGATCAAAATCCATCCCGTAACTTGTGGACCCAAAGCCAATGCGAGATACATCAAAAACAGAGATCCACTGACAGCAAAAGAGACTCCTTCTACACTCCCCATTGCACCCGCAAAAACCGAAGAAAGTAGGAGCACCGCACTCATACAAGCTTGGATTGAAACGGATACATTTGACACCTGAATTTGTCGAAGAGAAAAAACATACATAGAGTAAAATGGAGCCGTCAAAAGTCCCAGACCTATCCCTCTAAGATGATTGTCACTGTGGACCGCAATAGAATGAAAATCTGCAAGCAAATAGATGCCAAAAATCGCCATACATGCAGAACAAATCCATATCCATGAGAGTTTTTCTTTCAAAAGAAAGAGTCCCAGAATTCCCGAAACAAAAACTTGTGTATTGCAAAGAACGGTCGCAAGTCCCGCACCTACATATTCTATGGCTTGATGCCACACCCATAAATCTAAGAAAAAAGCCAAACCACCCAGAGCAGCCCAGAGCCAGAAGATCTTTGACTTTTCGACTACTAGCTTTTTCAACTCTTTGAAACAAAAAGGAAGTAAAATAAAAAATGCAAACAAACATCGATAAAACGCAACACTACTGGGAGATTGCTGAGCAAAGCGAACCAAAATGGGTGCAAAAGCAATACACACAGCTCCCAGTCCAATTCCTAGGATCGAAGATTTCTGACGGTTCATTTCTATATTCATGCTCTATGATTGGGGCCAAAAAAACAATTACCTGAATTGACTGGATAAAAATACTTAATTTTTAGAAAGATCTAGAGCAAGTACAACATTCTCTTGCAAACTTTTGCTTTGACTTTCGTTCTTTAATTTGAGATTTCAAGTCCTTCAATGGGAACACAGGAAAAAAAATTCTCTTCAACGCGTTTTTCAGACAGCCCACAAATTGGTATTGTTATGGGAAGCACAAGCGATTGGCCTACCATGCAAAAGGCCTCTGAGATTTTAGATCAATTCTCTCTTCCTCACGAAACCAAAGTTGTTTCTGCGCATAGAACACCTCAGCTGATGGCTCAATATGCGGAAAAAGCAAAGGATCGAGGCATCAAAGTGATCATTGCGGGAGCCGGAGGAGCCGCACATTTGCCAGGTATGATTGCAGCATATACGCAAATTCCTGTTTTGGGCGTGCCCATCAAAAGTAAACATCTCAAAGGTATGGATTCTTTGCTTTCCATCGTACAAATGCCCTTCGGCGTACCTGTGGGTACTCTAGCCATTGGAGAGGCTGGCGCTAAAAATGCGGCTTTGCTTGCAATCTCGATACTCGCTGCATTTGACTCAGAGCTAAATCAAAAATTACAACTCTTTCGAAAAAAGCAAACTCAGGATGTTTTGGATGGTCAATTGAAATCATGATTGACCCAAATAAGGGACCGATTGGCATACTCGGCAGCGGCCAATTGGGACAAATGTTTACGCAAAGTGCTCAATCCATGGGCTATCAAGTCCACGTATTTGACAAAAAAACCCACGATACACCCTGTGGCAATATTACCCCCTTTCATACCGAAGCCAGTTTTCAAGATGAATTGGCGCTGAAAAACTTTGCGCAGCAAGTTCAAGCCGCTTCTTATGAGTTTGAAAATATACCCTTCCAAACCGCTCAATGGATTGAACAACATACCATTTTGCGTCCATCATCCAAATTGCTCTCTATCGCTCAAGATCGCATCCAAGAAAAAAAATTTTTCTCCCAAGCGAGCTTTCCAACCACAAAATATAAGGAGCTTTTGAGAGAAGATCAGCTGCAAGACATAGAAAATACCTTTTCTGGAAAAAGTGTAATCAAAACATCGCGTGAAGGTTATGATGGTAAAGGACAACGAGTCTGTCATAGTGGATCAGAAATTTCTTCTGCATGGAAAGAGCTGGAAAATGTTCCCTGTATCGTAGAAGAGTGGCAAAACTTTACTGCAGAGATTTCTGTTGTTGTGGCAAGAAACCCTCAAGGACAAACCTTATGCTACGGTCCATTTTTAAATACGCACAAGAATCATATCCTTTATACCAGTCAGTTTCCATGCAATCAGCCTAAAGAAATCATTTCGCAAGCACTTTCAATATCTAAGGATCTTGCTCAAAATATCGACCTCCAAGGCGTATTATGTATTGAATTTTTCGTATGTGAAAAACAAAAAGTCTTGATCAACGAAATTGCTCCAAGGCCTCACAATTCTGGCCATCTTACCATTGAAGCCTTTGAATGCAGTCAATTTGAACAGCAAGTAAGAACTCTATGCGATCTTCCACTAGGTTCGAACCAGGCTACTGTTGGTAGTGCAGTCATGATCAATCTTTTGGGAGAGCTTTGGGAAAAGCCAAATCCTAATTTCAATCAAGTCCTATCCATCCAGGGTACCCATTTGCACCTCTATGGAAAATCAGAAGCCAGAAAAGGTCGAAAAATGGGACACCTTACAATCTGCGATGACTCTTTAGAGCGTGTACAGACCAAGCAAAAACATATCGAAGATATTCTATTCCAGAGCTAAATCTGTATTACGTAAAAACAAACTAATTTTTGGAATCATGAATCTTTGCATGAAATCCTGTTTGAAGATGCAATTCTTTCCAATGTTGAAATTGTTCTTGAACGGCCCAATCTTGATATTTCAGGTCTCGTATATCAATCACAGCATCTTTTTCCTTAGAGACTTTCCTTAGCACCGAAGAAATTTTTGGTACTTGCAGAAAAGAAGCCGTACCTGAAAATACAACTCTACTCTCACTTTCCGTCTCCTCAGTGGAGACCTGAAGATTTTGCAGTTCATAAACAAGAAATGCGACGGAGGTCATGAAACCTACAATCACTCCGGTCAAAAGATCCACACAAGAAATCAAAATAAACGTTACAAAATACACCAAAGCTTCTCCCTTGCTCTTTTGAATGATCTCAGG
This sequence comes from Bdellovibrionales bacterium, assembly GCA_020434365.1. GTDB lineage: Bacteria > Bdellovibrionota_G > JALEGL01 > JALEGL01 > JAGRMV01 > JAGRAX01. Next base: position 2,523 of record JAGRAX010000091.1, on the reverse strand, counting down.
AATCTGCTTGATGTTTAAAAGCTTCCAACCCGTATAGATCAAGATTGCCGCCAAGGCGCTCATGGGAATCAAAGAAAGGAAGGAAGCAAAAAAGAAGACCAACACAAAAAGCCAGATGCCATGTATGATTGCCGAGTAGCGCGTAGAAGCACCTGATTCAATATTTGCACTAGAACGAACGATAACTCCCGTGATGGGCAAAGCTCCAAAAACACCGGCCACCGCATTGCCCAAGCCCTGCGCCAACATTTCTTTGTTGTAGTCAGACTGTCCTTTGCCCGAAAGCTTGTCCACAGCGGTTACCGACAACAAGGTTTCGGCACTCGCAACAAAAGCAATGGCCAAACACGAACCCAAAAAGGCAAAGCTAAACAAATGCCTGTGAGACCAAGAAATCATATTCAACTCTTGAGCAATGTTGTCTGCAATCACCACAAGTTTCACTTCGGGCTGAAAAAAGTACGCAACTCCTGAAACTAAAGCAATCGCGACCAAGGGTGCTGGAATACCTAGGGAAAATTTTTTCTCTATCTGCTGCCAAATAAAGATACTTCCCAGAGTCATAAGAGCGAGAAAAAATGCAGACCTTCCTCCTCCTTCTAGCACCACAAAATCTAGAAAAGAGTTGGGAATATGTAGAAGGTTCTTTAAACCTCCACCTACCGGCATCGCATCTACAGCCACATGAAATTGTGAAGCAAGAATCAAAAGTCCAATTCCGCTTAGCAGTCCCTTGATCAAGGCAGGTGATATCGCTTTGAAATAATCTGCCAACTGATAGCGCCAGGCCAGAATTTGCAAAAGACCCACAACAATTCCCAGAGGAGCCAAGGCCTCTAAACCATAGCGGTCTACAAATTCAAAAACCATCACTGCAAGGCCTGCAGCAGGACCACTGACTTGCAGCGGCGCTCCCGCAAAACTTCCTACAACGAGCCCTCCGATGATTCCAGAAATTAGTCCCAAAATCGGGGGAACCCCAGAAGCAATCGCAATTCCCAAACACAGCGGTAAGGCGACAAGAAAAACAACAATAGATGCCAGTATCTCTCTTCCCAATATTTTTTTTGTCATTTTCATCTTTGAAACTCCTACAAAAGATCCTTCATAGACACTTTGTTTTTGAGCTGACCTTCAACAAAGTCATAGACCCATCCCCATACATGAAGCTGACCTTCATCAACATTCTTTTTCACAAATGGATAGTCCAAAACATTTCTCATCTGTAGCTTTACGTTTTCCAAAATGAGTTCATTGAGATCTATCTTCGCCGGGTCAAACGAAAACTGCCTTGCAGCATGTTCAAGGCCTTTTTTGACCAGAGGCATGGAGCCAAGCTCTTCAGGATGTTGGAGACCTTTCATTGCGCCACAGGACACATGTCCACAAATGATGATTTCTTTGACCTTCAAAGCGCTGACTCCATACTCTAAGCTTAAGCCAGGATAACTGGGATTTTCTTCGTTGTATGGCGTAATCATATTGCCTGCATTTCGTAGAACAAATACATCTCCTGCTTTACTGTCGGTAAACTGTGAAACAGAGAGCCGTGAATCTGAACAAGTCACCAGCAACGAAGCTGGGTTTTGCGATTCCTTTAATCTCTGGAGATTTTCCTGTTCATTGGCATGATGATGTTTTTGATACCGTAGCAATCCTTGATATAAATATTCCATATTCACAGCTCCCTTTGCAGAAAAGCAATAATGTTTGAAAGATAGATGTAAAACTGTACACGAAAGTGTACCTAAATAAAGACTAGATCTTTTGGGGAGGCTCTGGCTCGATGTCGAGAAGGTACGCTTGTATCCAAGACATGGTTGGGACCTTCACAAGGCTGATAGTTTTTTGATTTCGGACATTCGGCAACAAAATTATTTCTATTTCATTTTCGCTTTCTGCATCGATCATTTGGTGACATGGAAGCGATGATGCGAGATCTTCAGAATCATCTACTTGAGAAATCTTTGTCTTACATAAAGACAAAGCCGAGCTACTAGCTTGAGACCACGAAAGATCCACATAAGTAGACAGAAATGAAATGGCTAAAATAATTGAGAAAAACCTTTTTCCTAGCATCCGAAAAGCAATTGTAGCATATTTGTGATCGAAAATTTAAACAAAATTTATTGCAAGATTATGGCGCGCTCTATCAATACAATATCATCAGAATATCGAGATGTAGGTACTAGACTTCCTCTTAGCTACGAAGAAAGGGTCCCGATCCTGTCTTCCATTTTGCTCCTACTAATCTCTGGAGGTTTATTTTATAGGTTTGGGACACACGTATTAGAAAATCAAATTCAGCTCGAAAATCTGCAGTTATTGATCACTTCCGATCTCATTCCCTTGTCCATCGGACTTTTGACCTTTGCTCTATTCTGGTCAAATCTACTAACCATTAAAATTCGCATTGATGACAGCCAGGTTCGTTTCGAAAAAAGTTCTAGATTTTTTTGCGCTGCCAAATGGATGGAACCCTTGACCAACTATAAAGGCATACTCACAAAGGAAAAGAGAAAA
>JAGRAX010000090.1 GCA_020434365.1 Bdellovibrionales bacterium | reverse complement strand
CCTTCTTTCAGGCCATGTTTGACGATGTAATAATCACCTGCACGACTGCCCAAATGCACTTCTCGGCCTTCAAATGTCGGTTTTTTCGTATCGGGAACGCGAACATACACAATGGCTCGCTTTCCCGTTAGAAGCGGAGCAGATGCTGGAATGACAAGGGGCAGGTCTTCATTTTTGGGGTCCGAGATATACCCGAGCGTTTCAATGGGGACGAGGGTCATGCCACATACATCACATTTGCCGGGACCATCTTTGATAATTTCGGGATGCATCGGAGAGATCCATTTCCCTTTCATAGATTCGTCAGCAACGGGACCCGTGTTTGCGATGCTAGATTGAATGGAAGCGCGGACAAACATGCCAGGTTTGAGTTTTCCTTCCTCGTTATTTACGTTCACACGAAGTTTAACCGTACGCGTTTTGGGGTCGACGATTGGATCGACAAAAGAAACTTGTCCATGAAATACCTCCCCTGCATGTGCAGCAGTTGTAAATTCTACGTGCTGTCCGTACCGAACCCATCGAAGATCCGATTCATAGGCTTCGATCTCAACCCACAACCTAGAAAGATCTGCGATAGTATAGATTCTTGTTCCTTCTTTGACATATGCGCCTTCAGATAAATGTTTTTTGATCACAATTCCTGCTGTGGGAGACGTGATCGTCGTATGGTCTGTGGCCTTTTGTCTTCGTGCAATTTGCTCAATCTGTCCTCTGGTTAGGCCCCATAAACGAAGCCTTTCTTTAGCGGCATCTATCGTTTCCTTCGAGGCTTGGTTCTTGATCGCCTGAAGCATTTCTTCCTGAGCTGAGATCAGTTCGGGGCTGTACAAATAGACCATATGATCTCCTCGCTTTACATTGACACCCGTATAATCCACAAACATGCGATCGATCCGACCTGCAACGCGTGCAGTGACGAATTCAACTTTGGTCTCGTCGTAATTGATGGTGCCATTCAGACGAATATCGGCTTGTGCGGCCTTTCTCTCGACTTTGGTTGTCGAAATGTCGGCTAATTTGAGTGCTGCTTCCGACATCTCCAAAATAGTACCGTCTGAATGATCGGTGGATGAGCTTTCAACTCGAATCAAATCCATGCCGCAAATGGGGCATTGACCGGCCTTATCCATTTGAATTTGAGGATGCATCGAGCACGTCCAGGTCACTTTCTCTTTGTCATGATCATGACCTTCATGGGACTGATTGACTGGAACCGTTTTTTGTTCGCTTATATTTCTAGAGAATAGAAACGCTCCGCCTAAGATCCCTAATAACAAGAATATTGCCGCTACTTTTCGAGGGTCCTTATTTTTTAGAGACAGAAGACTCGTTAATTTCGATTGGAGGTTTTGAATTTTACCTTTCATTGTTTTTTCTCCTGATATTTGGAATCGGCTCCACTAGAAACACCTACCAACATGTCTATTGACGCCTTGGCTTTATTGGCTTTGGTCAAGGCTTCTTCATGTGCAAGTTGAAACTCAAGAAGCAATCGTTCTGAATCGATCAAATCACTGAATGAGGCTTTCCCTGCTTCATACCCTCTCTTGGTGGCTTCAAAGGATTGCTTTCCTTTTGGAATGAGATTGGTTTGGTAAAGATCAATTTTTCGAATGGCATCGGAGTACTCATATACTGCTTGGGATAGCTCCGCGTACAATTGATTGAGTGTTTCCTCTCTCATTTTTCTAGCCGCAAGCTCATTAGATTTAGCTTCACTTACTTGAGCACTGTATTTTCCACGCCAAAGAGGAATGTCCAAAGTAATCATGGCAGCGATGGGATCTTTTCCGCTATCTACAATCGGAGCCTGGGCTTTCCCCGTCACGATGTAGTCAAATCCAAGCATAAAGCTTGGAAGGCCGTCCTTCTTTGCTAGGCGAATATTCTTCTGCTCACGCTCAGCGAGCGCATCCAGGGATTTAACCTGTGGGTTGTACTGTGCAAGCAACTCTTTAACTCGGGAGATGTTGCCCTTTTCTCTTGGCGTAGGAATGGTTGTCGGCCAAATAATGGCTTCTTTAGAAGGTCGATTCAAAAGAGCCTTAAATCTTTCCGCTAGAGGTATCTTAAGATCCCTTGTAGTTGTGAGTTGATCTTTTAACTTCTCCAATTCGACCTGAGAACGAATTACATCCGAGAACTGACCGACTCCAGTTCGATAGCGAGAACGGGTCACTCGCTCTAAATTGGAAATCAACTCCAGGTTTTGATGAATGATATTGATTGATCGATCCAAATAATACCCATCATAGAACGTGTGTTTCACCTTTTGAATGAGGGAAAGACGTTCTGCCTCAAAGCGGTAAAGGAGAGATCGTGCTCCATCATCAGCGATCTCAGATTTCAATGATAGCGTACCAAACCAAGGGAATGCCTGCGTTATGCCAAATTTATGTTCTTGTGGTCCAACCCGGGTCTCTACCGAACGAATGAAATTGGCATAGGTAAACTTTGGGTCAGGAAGTGTACCGATGGATCGAATATCTTGCTTTGCAGCTCGATAGACTTCAAAACTAGCCTTGAGTCCGGAATTGCTGGAAACTGCTTCACTTACGTACTCTTGCAACAGATCATTAGAACGCTCTTTTTCGGTCAAAGAGTCCTGAACCACGTTGCCTGATTTTTGATTTACATCCTCTTGGGCCGCATGAGTTTGAGCTATATTGAAGACAAAGGTCGAGATCAAGATCAAGCACCTGGTTAAATAATCATTTTGAGATAAAATTCTCATACTTTCCTACCTTGGAAAAAAAGAACATCAAATGTACACACCTCTGCCTACGCACAGGCAAACAGTAAATAAAAGTAGGAATAATCAGATTAGGAGGGTCTGATTTTGGATATAGATCGACCTCGAAAGGCACGGTAGGGAGTGCTGCAGAAGAACCATCTTTGGGGAACCACGGCTAAAATAAGAACCTAAGAAACTTGCAGGAATCAAGAAGTCCATTTCATGGTCGAAGGTGTGCTGCGCCGCTGTGAGTTCTGCACGACCAGAGTCGACAACCACGTCCTGAACACATTTATATTGACTCGACCCACAACAATCATTTTTTTTGGATTCCGAAGATTGCTGTGTTGTAGACTCATCATGGCAATGCCTCGAATGGTCTTGAACTTCAGTTGCATCGTTATATGCCCTCTGATGTTCCGGGCCGCACAGACAAGTGGTGGGTGCGACAAAGAACATGGCAGTTATGAGCCCAACAACCCTAATATGTGCCGCCTTCCATCTCATCAAGTATTCTTCCGATACAAATCAATTAATTCCTTTATCTTAGCTTTTTCTTCTCTTAGATTTCCCGACGTAAAAGCATGACGTACACAGTGCTGCAGATGTTTCTCTAAAATTGAAGCTTCCATCGATTGAATAGCTGCTTTGATGGCCCTGGTCTGAGTTAAAATTTCGGGACAATATCTAAGTTCTTCAATCATCTTTCGGATGCCGTTTAGTTGCCCCTCGATTCGATTCAGACGAATGATATCCTTCGAATGATCGGGGTTTTGACTATCCCCAGTGAGAGCTTTTGTTCTTTTTTTGATGGCTTTTGCTGACATTGTTATCCTAATACTATATACCCCCATATGGTATATGTCAATAGCATGCTTCGCTCTATCTATCCTTCGATGTATTAGAGGGCTCATAGGTCCTTGCCGCAGTTCGATACTGGCAATATTCGCAATCAGAATTTGCGTCAGGAATATCGTCGGATAACAGGCATTGATGGGCTTCGAGCAAAGCGGTATCTACCCAAGTTCGATCTCCTACATAAGGAATAAGCTTCAAGTTAAAAAGTAACTTACTTTTAAATGCATCTAAATCACGTCTCCCGTTGGCATAAACAAAATAGCCTGTGTTACTTACCTTGAATCCATTTTTTTCCAATAGCCACTGGTATATTTCCATTTGTCTCTTATAGGCTTGTTGCCAACGCCCATCTAAAGTCACCTCACCGTCCTTGCTAGTGGCCTTGTAGTCTACAACAATCAATTCCCCGTTAGATGTTGTCCACACATCATCTACGGCTCCAAAGAATAGAAATTTTGTTGCTTCGTGATGAACTTGAACGCCGGTAAAATTGTGTCTCCACTTTTCCAAATCTTCGTGTACTAAAGGAACCGCTTCAATATTACTATCAATCATAATAGGGTGAGGCTTGCCATTTTGTCGATATTCATCAAATTCCTTCTTCAACAAATGGTCTACTGCAGAATTTAGAGTAAAAGCTGGAATAGAAGGGCGATCAATACCTAGTCTCCGATCCAAATAAAAACAACGCGAACAGTTGAGAAACATTTCTAATCGAGAACGACTCAACTTATAAGGTTGATCTGAATTAGGATTAAATATATTTCTTGTTCTTTTGTAACCCATCAATACGTACCTTTATTATCCATCTATCGACGTTTCAATAATGCTAAAGATATCGTCAAGAAACTGTCTTTCGTCTGAATAGATATTTTCCCGCAATTGCGAAGGAATTCGCTCCTGAAATTCGTCCAAGCTTGTAGGTCGCATTTCTACCAATGCAAGAAGCAAGTCATTTCTGAGCACACCGTCTGATGGGGAAGTCTCTCTTGGAGTAATATTTTCCCTACGATATTCTAAAAGACGCGCACGAAGCTCCTGCCCTGATTGGCGTTCAATCTTATGCTCTTTTGGAACAGTGATTGCGGCTTTTTCCTTGGTGCGAACCACATGGCTATCTTCTTCTCGATACTTAGCTAATGTTTTTAAAAGACGATCTATTTCTACGTCTCGATTCTTAAACCAATCCGTAGACCAAATACGATAGATTCTCCAACCTCTCCTAAGTAAGACCTCCTCACGTAAGCGATCCCTATCTCTAGCAGACCGAGCAGAGTGATAAGCAGCCCCATCACATTCAATGCCAACAATAAACTCGCCTTCTCGATCTGGGTGGCATATTCCAATATCTATAAAGAACCCTGCGACGCCTACTTGAGGTTTGATTTCGTATCCGTGCTGCTTTAGCACCTTAGCAACTGCGATTTCAAAATCTGAATCAGGCTCCCTATTTGTGATTTCTCCTGCTTCAGTTATTTGACCTGAACTAGCGTAACGTAGGAAACGCTTAAGAGCATTGGCTCCTAAAGATGATTTTGGACCGCCGATAACGTCTTCTGGCTGCATGGAAGAAAAGATCTCCATGCGCTTTTTAGCTCTGGTAAACATCACATTCAATCTTCTGGACCCGTTTCTTCCATTGATTGGACCAAACCGCTGATAAATTTTTCCAGTTTCCACATCAGGACCGTAGGTACATGAAATATAGATTACGTCCCTTTCGTCTCCCTGTAGATTCTCTAAGTTCTTGATGAACAGAGGCTCCGTTTCATTGGCAAGAAGGTTTTCAACAGCAGTGTCATTTGCTGGGCCTTCCTTTCGTAACTTTTCAACTAGATCTTCAATTAGATTTTTCTGTTGTAAGTTAAATGTACCTACGCCGAGACTTAATCCTGAGTTTCGCTTCCCGTGATCGATAATGGCTTGAGCAACATATTCAGCTTCCTTAAGATTCTTTTGGGAAGCGTATTTTGCATCTTCAATATAATGAAATTGAATACCTAAATCAGTTTGGGAGTCATCTGGTGAAGGGAAAATAATAAGATCATTGTCGTACCATTCAGAATTGGAAAACGCGATTAAGCTTTCATGTTCGCTTCGATAATGCCACTTCAACCTTGTAGTTGGAAATTTAACCGTCATGCAAGAGTCCAAGATAGATTCGGTATCATCAATGCTGGTTTCCTCCTCTTGCTCCTCTAGATTGTCTGCCATAGCGTCAAAAAATGTAGTCGGAGGAAGTTGCTTTGGATCTCCAACAATAATCGCCTGCTTTGCACGGGCAACAGCTCCTAACGCTTCGTGTGGTTTTAATTGTGACGCTTCATCCATAATTACAACATCAAACTCGTGCTCTCCAGGCTCTAGGAATTGTGCAACGGACATCGGACTCATCATAAAGCAAGGTTTTAGTGCTTTAATGGCTTTTCCTGCTCTTTCCAACAATCGACGTATTGGAATATGGCGCATGGTTTTATTGATCTCACGGTCTAACAATGCTGATTCAGTCCACGTCCGTATGGGACCTCTACCTATGCCCATAGGAGGTCTAGTTCGGCTGGCATGGTACGCAATTCGTTCTCTGGATAATTCCAAAATGCGTTTATCAAGTTGAACAAATTTCTTTCGTCTTTCCTCATGGCGATGTCGAGTAAATGTTGAAAGAACTTCATGCTCTTGGACCAAGCGTTGCGCGATTGAATCATAGACTGTAAACAAAAACATATCTTCAGCTTGCTCCGAAGGGAGATCACCTGTTGCCAATGATTCCATTAACATTGCAAGCCCATTATTCTCTCCCTGCTGAACCAAACGACAATAATCTGCCCAACGAAGAATGTTATTCATACTTCCAAGAGCTACATTAACTCGTTTTTGTATGGAACCCATTGAAACATCGTGGAACGATCTTCCGTCAAAAAATTCAGATTTCATTTCCCCAAATTCTGAGAGAAGGTGAAAGCTTTCTTCAATGGCTTGCAGATCCTTCTTCCATTTGTCTGAGAAGTTATGAAACGTCCCAATTACTCCATGTGAGTCCTGAATAAGGGCCTGCATAAAAGGCACAGGAAGTTTTAAAGAATGAATGGTTTTTAGCCATTGAACCATCTCAAGGACAGGTTCAAGCTCTGTTTGAATTCCTTGGAAATAATCACCCAAGAGATTCTGATAGCCTTTTTCTTTACCTACTTTCTGAGCTATTTCATTAGCCTCGATTTGATCTGTGACGGCCTGGTGAATACTCCCAACCGTCGCCTCCTTCGAGCAAATAACGGGTTCCGCAGTCCTAATAAACGGGCCTATTATCCCTACCAAGCTCTTAATCGAGCTTTGTAGACGCACGGTGGAGATTTCGTCATAACTCTTTTCATTAGTAGTGAGTGTTTCAAAAGGTAATCGTTCGGATAATGTTTTGGTTTCTGCCTTTATAGTTTCTAATGCCCTGGGCAACTCTCCTTCATCAGACCATGAAGACAAATCTTCATTGGATAGTGATCCAAGTTTGATTGCCATCTGCTTTGACCCTACATTATTTCTTAATTCTGTTGCCC
>JAGRAX010000008.1 GCA_020434365.1 Bdellovibrionales bacterium | reverse complement strand
TGGACATCACCAAGAAAATTTCTCCCGGTTTTCCATCTTCGTACATTCCAACGGTGATGTACCCTTCATGACCTCCAACACTAAATTTATGTGTCATGGCCGTTCTTTCTTCTGGAAGTCTTCTTCGATAGGGTTTGCCTTCGACGGATACGATTTTGGTCTTTTCAGTTTTGGATGTATTGAGGGGCTGCGAACGTTTGCAGCCGTCTCGGTATACAGCCACAGCTTTGAGCCCAAGTTTCCATGCGGTTACATAGGTTTGGGCAATTTCCTCAGGTGAAATTTGATTGGGAACGTTCACAGTTTTTGAGATCGCTCCTGAAAGAAAGGGCTGTACTGCTGCCATCATTTTTAGGTGACCCATATAGTGAATGTAACGCGTACCATGTAGAGCTTTGAACGCGCAGTCAAAAACAGCCAAATCTGTATCTTCAACCCATGGAGCTCCTTCGATGGTCTCATTTTTGTCAATATAATCTAAGATGTCCTGCTTTTGCTCGCTGGTATAACCCAACTTTGTTAAAGCCTTTGGAACTGTCTGGTTTACGATCTTTAGAAAACCGTTGCCGACAAGTTTTTTGTATTTGACCAGAGCAATGTCAGGCTCAATGCCTGTGGTGTCACAATCCATCATGAAACCAATGGTACCCGTAGGCGCAAGGACGCTGATTTGACTGTTTCGATATCCATATCTTTTGCCGCTTTCATAAGCTGCTTCCCAGTCTTCAAGTGCTGCTTGATAGAGGCTTTCTGAGATCAACTCTTGATCAATTTTTTGAACGGCATCGGCATGTTTTCTGATTACGCGAAGCATGGGTTCCCTGTTTGGACCATATCCCGCAAAACTTCCTCGATCTGCAGCTACTTCACTCGAGACTCGATAGCAGTGTCCGGTCATGATTGCGGTCACGGCTGCGGCAAAGGCTCTTCCTTCATCGGAGTCATAAGGAAGTCCCATTGACATCAAAAGTGCGCCTAGGTTCGCATAGCCGATCCCCAGTGGACGATAGTCATGACTGTTGATCTCAATTCTCGAGGTCGGGTAGGAAGCCATGTCCACAAGAATTTCTTGGGCCAAAATGGTAGTCCGTGTCGCAGCTCTAAAAGCTTCTACGTCAAATTCTTGGTTCTCATTGACATAAGTCAAAAGATTCAAAGAAGCCAAATTGCAGGCTGTATCGTTTAAAAACATATATTCCGAACATGGGTTCGAAGCATAGATACGATCAGATACCGGGCAGGTGTGCCATTGGTTGATCGTGGTATCAAATTGCAAACCAGGGTCTCCACAGGTCCAGGCAGCTTTTGCAATTTTGTTTAAAATGGATTTGGCTTTGTAACTTTCCACAGGAGCTCCTGTGGTAACGGCTTTGGTGGACCAAGTACCTTCTTGCTCTGCAGCTTCCATGAATTCATCTGAAACGCGAACAGAGTTGTTGGAGTTTTGGAAAAATACAGATCCGTAGGCTTCACCGGTAAAAGATCCATCATAGCCTGAATCAATCAAAGCCCACGCTTTCTTTTCTTCCTCAACTTTACACTCAATAAACTCCATAATGTCTGGATGATCCACATCCAAAATCACCATTTTTGCAGCTCGGCGCGTTTTCCCTCCGGATTTGATTACGCCTGCAAAGGCATCAAAGCCCTTCATGAATGAGACTGGCCCAGAGGCTGTGCCGCCCATGGTCAGGCTTTCTTTTGAAGAACGAATGGAGGAAAAGTTGGTTCCGGTACCTGATCCTCCTTTGAAAAGCATGCCTTCTGTTTTGGCCAGGTCCAGAATAGAGGTCATAGAGTCTTCAACAGAGTTGATAAAACATGCGGAGCACTGGGGCTGCTCTTCGATGCCGACATTGAACCAAACAGGAGAGTTGAAAGCGACTTTTTGATGTACCAGCAGATAGGTCAGGTCTTCCTCAAAGGCTTTGAGCTCTTTATTTGTGGCAAAATAATTTTGTTCTTTGGCCCAGGTGGCAATGGTTCCTGCAACACGTGTGATGAGTTGTTTGACAGAAGTTTCTCGCTCTGGGCTTCCAAGCGCGCCTCTAAAGTATTTTGAGACCACAACATTTGTGGCGAGCATGGACCAAGTGCTTGGAATCTCTACATCATTTTGAGCAAAAACTTGCTGCCCTTTTTCGTTGGTGATGACAGCATTGCGCGTTTCCCAGGTGATTTCATCAAAAGGATGGGTTCCTTCTGTAGCAAAATAACGGCTGTAGCGGATACCTTTGCCTTGCGTTTTCTTAGTTCGACGAGCTGTTTGGGATGAGGTTTTTACGGATGTTGAGCTTTGTACAGGATCTGTGTTCATGGTTTTACTACGCCTCCAGCGAAGAAAACTCTTCCAAATCCACGATGCATACCGCGGATGATATAGAGAAGGGCCTTCAGTTTTACTTGTTGTTGCTTATCCACCAAGGGAATCAAAGCTAGTGACCATACAATATATGGTATGGCAATCTTCCCTTACTTACACAATAATTCGAAAGGGGGAAAGGTATCAAGATCAAAATAAAAAAAATGTAAATCCCAGCTGTTCCAACTACTTAGTTCCAATGAAGGCACTCAGCCTCCCAACCGACCGATTTTAGTATGGCACCTTTTCCCGGAAAAGGTGCCTGGCACCTAAAAAATGGCTTGGTGGAATTGCTTTTTGAGACACTCTATATAGTCGTTGGAATATTGTTGCAGAAGTTCAGGAGTATATTTGGTTTTGGCATAGAACTGTGCTGCGTTTTGTATGTTCTCATCTACAAGCTTTGACGCATGTTGAGGATTTGTGGAGACCCTTTCCCAGGTGTTTTTGTCTCGATCTGCATAGATGTCCTGAACCTCTTTGGGACTTCGATCTCGATAGACTTCCTCGTGGACGATGCTTTCATAGGCTAAGCGCTCAATCTTTTTTGGACTTTCTTCGGGGTAGCCCATCACCATGCTTGTGACCGGAATGACAAGCTGGGGAAGCTTCAAGATCTCGGTGATTTTTTTTGCATTCATGAGCGTGCTTCCCATGTAGCAAATTCCCAAGCATGAGCTTTCAGCGGCAATAGCGATGTTTTGGGCCACGAGACTCACATCAATAACGCCTCGGAGAAAAGAAATAAAATTGTTAAAGTTTCCAGGGGCCTTATAGGCATCCATCCAAATTTGAAGGCGTCTAAGATCGCAACAAAAGGTAAGAACTATTGGAGCCATTCGAACCATCGATTGCTTTCCATGTGCATGATAGAGTTTTTCCTTCAGGTCCGTATGCGTACTTTGAATGATGGAATAGAACTGCATATTCCCCGATGTAGAGGCGCGCATTCCACTGTGAAGGATGGATTTTACGAGTTCAGGAGCAACGGCATTCGTTTTGTATTTTCGGATGGATCGATGCTGGTCAAGCAGATCAAAAATCGGATTCACAGTGAGTCCCACAATTCTTTTACGCTTGGATAAAACTCATGCGCGCCTTCATTACGGAGCTCTTGTTCATCGACAAAACCTTCGGTGAGAGCAATACACTTCATATTGATGGCCTTGGCAGCTTGAAGATCAAAAACACTGTCACCAATCATAACAGAATGCTCAGGAGCATGTCCGAGCTTGTCACAGATGTAGCTTAAGGCATCTGGATGGGGTTTTTTTCTGATTAGATCCCCACCCACGATGACTTCAAAGTAGTGATTGATTTTTAAACCTTCCATTACCAGTTCACAAGAGCTTTGATGTTTATTGCTCATCAAGGCAAGAGGCTTGGTTTTTTTTAAATGTTCCAAGAGTTCGAGAGTTCCGGGGTAGACTTGAGTTTGATCCAAAGGGTTTTTTCGATAGGCGCGTGCATAGGCTTTGAAAATGCGATCGACTTTTTCCTCATCGTGGTCGACCAAGGATCTTAGGTAGCTTTTTGTTCCTTTGCTGATCTGTCTCACCATATTTTCTACTGAAATCGGAGGCAGATTTTCTAAAGCCATTGCGTGATTGAGCGCATTACAAAGGTCCTGGCGAGAGTCGATTAAGGTGCCGTCTAGGTCAAAGATGACCAAGTCACTCTCAGGCAAAATTTTACTTTTCATGTAAACTCCATTAGCTATCTACAAATGATCGAAGGCATTTCAAAGGGGCAAAGCATGCCGGAAAAGCCCTACTATTACCCACAAGAAACGATGTCTGTTTTTAGGGTAGTCGGGTCCCAAACTCAAGAGTTTTTATCTAGAATTGTAACCGCAGATATCAGTTCTCTAGCGCAGTTTCAGCACACTTTGAGCAATATATTGACGATCAAGGGAAAGCTCATTGCTTTTTTTCATCTCATACAAGATGAGGGTGCGTATTGGATCTTGGTGGATCGAGAAATGAAACAGCCTCTCAAAGATCAACTAGAAAAATACATCATTACGGAAGATGTAGCGATTGAAGAACATCCTCACATGAAGATCGCAAGCTTTTTTGGGAAAGAACAAGTTGCTTCTTTGTCTGATGCTGCATTCGATAAAACTTTGATCTTCTCACGAGAAAAAATTGGATCTCATGTTGTTGCTTGGGTGTGGGGCCCAGAGCAAGATCTCTATGAGTTTTGTGAGTCCTTTGGACAGAAGATGACACCGGATCAATACGAAGATCAAAGAATTTTTTTGTCCATTCCTCGATGGGGTATTGATGTGAGTTCGGAGCACATGCCCTTTGAACTGGAGTATTTAGAACCCGCGACTTCTACAAAAAAAGGATGTTATCCTGGGCAGGAGACAGTTTCGAGGCTCGAGGGTCGCGGACGCAATGTGAACAAAAAACTTTTCCAAGTTATTTTTCCTCGGTCGTCGAGTTCAATAGAACTTCCTGTGGAGCTTCATAGTGAGCAAGGAGTGGTTGGAACACTCACCAGTGTAAGTCATCATGACTGCTCTGAGGGCAAAGTTTTGGCTTTGGCTTGGGTGCACCGAAAAGCCTTTGAACAAAATTGGTGGATTCAAAATAAGGATCAGAAAATTCAAATAGAAAGATATACGAAATGAAAAAACAAGATGTGTGGTTTGTTCAAAAAGAACTCGGCCCCATGCAAAATTATGTATACTTTTTGGGAGATCCTCACACACGAAAGGCGGCCGTGATTGATCCTGCCTGGGATCAAGATGAAGTTGAACAAACTCTTGAGAGCCAGGGCTATACTCTCGAAGCCATGCTCATTACTCATGGACATCCAGATCACATCAATTTGGTCGAGGCGCTAGCGCACAAAACTCAAGCCAAAATTTATATGAATAAAAATGAAATTCCGTGGATGGGAGGATGGAAAGAAACTGCCATAGCAACGGATGATCAGACGGTGATTGAAATAGGAAAACTAGAAATATCTTGTATGCATACTCCAGGTCACACCGAGGGGTCGCAGTGTTTTTTGTTCGATCAAAATATCATCACAGGAGATACACTTTTTATTGATGGCTGCGGGAGAACAGATTTACCCGGAGGAAACTCAAAAAAATTATACGAGAGCCTAAGTGGAAAAATCAAAAACCTTCCAGATCAAACCATCATGTACCCGGGACACAATTATGCAGCCCACAAACATATTGATTTGGGTTCACAAAAAAAATCCAATCCGTATATGAGCGCGCTCACCATCGATGATTTTATTGCGATGAGGGGCTAACACATACTTTGAATTCTTTTTGTTCTCAGAGCGTTTCTAAAAAATGAAGCACTTTCGTTTCTAGCGCTTGAATTGAAAATCCATAGCGCTCTACCAGTTCTTGTCCTGGCGCAGATGCTCCAAATTCTTCAATCCCAATGGCCAGAGATTGAGGTCCTAGGTATTTGTACCATAGGTCAGGCTGGGAAAGTTCCAAGGCAACACAGGGAAGTGATTTTGGCAATACTTGATCTTTGTAGTTTTGATCCTGTTTTGAAAAAACTTCCAAACAAGGAGCTGAAACAACGCGCGAGTCAATATTCTTTTTTTCAAGCGATTTCGAGAGCTCTTGAGCCAAAGCAACTTCAGATCCTGTAGCGATAAGGCAAAGTGCAGGCTCACTGGAAGTTTCTTTGACCACATAAGCCCCTTTTAGAATGCTTGCAGGCTGAAAGTCATTGCTCCGATCTATGTGTGAAAGATTTTGACGAGATAGAATCATGCAGGAGGGACCCTGTTGTTGATCAAGAGCCATGGTCCAGCACGCAGCGGACTCTAGTGCATCTGCTGGGCGAAGAACCTGCACATTTGGAATGAGGCGCAGTGAAGGAATGTGCTCAACCGGTTGATGTGTAGGTCCGTCTTCTCCAACATGCAAACTATCATGCGTAAAAATAAATAGAGATTGAAGTTTAGATAGAGCCGCCAATCGAATGGCGGGACGCATGTAATCAGAAAAAACCAAGAAAGTAGATCCATAAGGAATAAAACTTCCATACAAACTCATGCCATTAAGAATGGCTCCCATAGCATGTTCGCGAATCCCAAAATGAAGATTCCGCCCTTCGAATGAATCACTTTCAATGTGCGCCGAATCTTTGATCCAAGTTTTGCAAGAAGAAGCCAAATCTGCAGATCCGCCCACAAGAGCCGGAACCAGCTGCGCGACTTTTTGCTGAATTTTTGAAGAGAAGGATCGAGAGGCATCCGGCATGTTCGGAAGATCTTGGCAAAGGGTTTCATAGAGGTCAGAAGGCACGCGCTTTTCCCAGTGCGCCTCCCAAGAATCTTTCCAAGAAGCATCCTGGTCCTTTTGTTTCTGAATTTGTTGTTTCCAGTTTTGATGGTTTTTGTCGGACTTCGACATGCATTGAGCAAAGTGCTCTCGTACTTGTGTAGGTACTTCAAAGTCAGGGTCCAAAGGCCAATGTAAATTTTCTTTGGTTTTTTGTAGTTCTTCTTTTCCCAGTGGAGCTCCATGCGCACTGGAGCTGTCTTGTTTCCCTGGGCTTCCATGGCCGATATGGGTTCGAGCAATGATCAGGCAAGGTTTATCGCTCTGATCACAAGCTGCCTGTATGGCCTGTTCAATCTCATTGTGATCGTGGCCGTCGATTTTTTGAACCCACCAATTTTGAGCTTTGAATCGCAGCTCAATGTCTTCTGTGAACGCCAAAGAAGTCGATCCATCGATGCTGATCTGATTGGAGTCGTAGATGTATACAAGGTTGGAAAGTTTTAAGTGTCCTGCAAGAGATGCGGCTTCATTGGAGATGCCCTCCATAAGATCCCCATCACTGATCAGGGCAAAGACCTTGTGATCGATGGCAGAAAAATCCTTTGTATTGAATCGATCTTCGCTCATTTTTGCGGCCAGCGCCATGCCCACAGCATTGGCAGTTCCCTGGCCCAAGGGTCCAGTTGTGCATTCTACGCCTTGCGTGTGTCCGAATTCTGGATGTCCAGGTGTCAGGCTTCCCCACTGCCTAAATTTTTTTAGGTCTTCTATGCTGAGGTCAAAACCACTGAGGTGAAGGAGTGCATAGAGAAGCATCGAACCATGGCCCGCAGAAAGCACAAATCGATCTCGATTGATCCAATGAGGATCTTTGGGATTGACCCTGAGAAATTTGGTCCACAACACATAGGCTATATCCGCGCATCCCATGGGCAAACCAGGGTGACCAGAGTTGGCTTTTTCGATGGCATCAGCTGCGAGCATCTTGATGGTGTTGACACAAAGTTGATCTAGGGCGTTTTGACTCATTTTGTTATCTTTCTTGATCTTAGGTGACGAAAAACTTGCCTCCTATCTAACGCAGGGATCAAAAAAAGTCATCCCAAGATTCATCCATCAAGACCAAAAACCGACCGATTTTAGTATGGCACCTTTTCGACCAAAAGGTGCCAGGCACCGGTTTGGGCGTTGCTAAAAAGGGGGGGCTTTGATATATGTGGCAGCATGAAAATTACAGTCACAGTAGCTTTGCTTGTGGGATTTTTGGGTGTGGGCTTTGTCAGTGCAGATCCGATCATTCTTGCGCAGTATGAAGATCAACAGGCCAATTTGCTTGAGATTCCTTCCAAAAAAGAAAAGAAACTAAACCTAGGTCAAGGTGCAGATGTGGCCGGTGAAGTTGAAAGTTCTTCAGAAGACCAAGAGCAGCGCAAGCAGCTTTTAAGTCAGCTCAAAAAGCTATACGAGCAAAATAAAAAAGATCAGCTGTAACATTTTTGATGGATTTTGAGAGATGATCTCTACACTTCGATACGCGAAATACTTGCTGCTACCTTTGTTGGCATGTGTGTTTTTTGCCTGTGAGCCCAAACGTAAGAAAGGTACATTTATGTCAGAAGGAAAACTCGCTGTGATTGAAACGAGCAAAGGAGGCATTGAACTAGAGTTCTTGCCGAGTCTTGCGCCTAAGCATGTTGAAAACTTCAAATCACTTGCCCGTTCCGGATTTTATGATGGGACAAAGTTTCATAGAGTCATTCCAGGTTTTATGATCCAGGGTGGAGATCCAAATTCTCGTGGAGACGACCGAAGTAGCTATGGCACTGGGGGCCCAGGGTACACCATTGATGCTGAGTTCAGTTCAGAGCCCCATAAAAGAGGCATTGTGTCGATGGCGAGATCGGCCGATCCTAACAGTGCCGGAAGTCAGTTCTTTATCGTGGTCTCAGATTCGCAGCACCTGGACAATCAGTACACTGTATTTGGGCGAGTCACTAAGGGGATGGACGTGGTCGATCAGATTGTTTCGGTTCCTAGAGATGCTCGAGACAACCCTTTGAGTGCTGTTGAAATCAAAAAAGTCATCATTCGTTGATTTTTTTCTTTTTGTTGTGGTGATAGACCTTTGACTTTGTCATTGGGCCCGTATATTTCTGGTCTTGCTTTGAGACCTTGTATTTTTTTGATGAGTTTGGTGTTCGTGGGCTGCAGCTCTATGTCATCACAAAAGGCACCCACCGACCAAAAGCTTGGAAAAGATCACTCAAAACCTGAGAATGCTTCTGACCCTTCTTGGATGGAAAGTTCCTTCCTGTCTTCTATAGAATTGAGTGCCGTAGGCTTGGGTCCCATGATCCAAGGAGATTGTGTACATCTACGCATGCGTTTAAAAGATCAAAGGGGCAGGGCCTATGTTCCCAAGAAAGAGCTGTCTTTTGACCTAGAGTTTCCTGGGGAGTTTGCCCAGCCGACCATCAATATTGACTGCGTTGGAGATGCAAGAGCTTCACATCTTGTAAAAATTGATCAAGGACAAGCAGAAAGAGATTTATTTTTCTATGCTGAGGAAGCAGGCCAGTATGAGTTTTTGATTTCTAGTCTCGATCAAGACCTTGTACATACGATAAGCCTAGAAGTCCTTCCCATGGGACTGAGCCAAGACAAAACGCGTAGCTTACGAATGTCCAATGATTTAAGCTGGATTGATGTGACTTTGATGGGACCTCAAAACCAGAGCATAGGTAGGGGTCGATGCCTGCCATTGGAGGTCCAGATTGCAGATCGAAGAAAAACTCAAGATGGGACGGCGCCTCTTCATAGTCCCTCAACTCGTCTTAGCTTTAAAGCGCAAGATATACATGAAGATGTGTTTTTCGAAGATCAGGACTGCAACCTGGCTCTTGCAGGAGGTCAGGATGTGTTGATTCTACCTGCAAATACTCAGGAGAGCATTGTCTATCTTTGGATTCCTGATTCATATTCAGAAAAAAGGCTCGGAATCGAGCTTGAGTATCGACCCCTGCGGGTCAGGTCAGATGAGTCTACGCAGAAAAGAAAATTTTCTTTTTTGATTTCCAATAGTTAGTAACATTTTTTTGACATATGCGCGTTGCATTATTTCGTGTTTTTGGAGTTGCATTATGATAATGCTTTGTGTTACATCCTTGTACCTTGGGCTTGCTTGTGAGTTTCCAGAGTGAGTTGAAGAGGGAATATAAGAAAAGGAACGTAAAGATGAAAAGCACAAAAATACATTCACTTCTAATTGTCATGTTGTCACTTGCATTGGGTTTGGGCGCATGCAAAAAAACCCAAACCACTCCTGAAGATACATCTCGTAAAGATGAAAAAGATCAAAAAGATGATCCCAAAGATACAAAACGCGTATTTACAAAATTGGCGATGATTACGGAATCGGGAAATGTGACTGTGCTTACTGGAGTATGCGTTCCCATGAAACTCCAATCCCAAGATCAAAAATCAGAAGCCATTGCAGCGCCTTCAGATATGAAAGTTGAAATTGAAGCTGCAGATCAAACACAATATTCTCTTGCGTCAGATTGCGTTGAGCCAAAAGAAACTCTTGAGCTGAGCCTAGTAAAAGGAAGCAAAGATCTAACTTTTTATGTCATGATTGAACGGGATGGCGATTCTGAAATTGTCGGAAAGTATATGCTTGGTGAAGAAGAGAAAGAAATCAAGATTGCTCTTCAAGCTAAAGAAGCTGAAGATGCCGAAAACCAGATTCTCACAGGTTTTGCAAAGGAAAGCGCAGATGATGTTAAGATTAAAGTGGGAGAGTGTAAAAGCATCGAAATAGGTGCGTATGATAACGATCAAGCATTTACTGCAACACAAGATATTAATGTTGAAGTAAGTGTTCCTAGCAATGCGCTGGTTCTCTATGCTGAAGCTGGATGTGATATGATTCATCAAATCGCAGGAACCGCCACCTATACATTAAAGTCAGGTGCAACTAAGTTCACAGCGCATGTAAAAGGATCAGGTGTTTCACCCAACGCTACAGTGAGTATAAAGAGTGAAACTGCTCAGGGGTCCTTTGAGGTAGAAGTCACTGCCGCAGATGTAAGTGCAAACTAAGAAAGAGCGTTTTTGATTACTTGGTGAGTCAGGTCTCTGAGCTCACCCACTTCATCTTTTGAAAATTTTTTGGCTTCGATTGTAGGTAAGATCGATAGAGTAACTGGCCCGGGATGCAAATCAATAGATCCTTTCAAGTTAAAACGGTCCATGCCTTTAAACACAACAGGCAAAATGGTCACCCCTGTTTCAATGGCCAGATGAAACGCGCCTTTTTTAAAAGGCTGAAGCTTTCCATCTTTTGATCTTGTGCCTTCGGGGGCCATGAGCAAGGAATATTCCTGCTTGATATAGATCTTGGCTTTTTCGAGACTTTCTAGCGCTCTTTTTGTGTCGCCTCGAGGCGCAATGGGGAGGATCCGGATCCTCCGCAAAAAAGTTCCGTATACGGGCCATGAAAAATGAGATTCTTTTTCGATGCCGCGCAATTTTGAGAGTTTGAGCGTGCGAAACATCACAAAGTGATCAAAAAAATTGATGTGATTGAACACCACCATATAGTTTTTTGTTCGATCTAGGTGTTCCAAACCTTCATGCTGGATTTTGATTCCTGAGACCCAAATCATCTGAGCTGCGAGACATTGAAGGAAAGAGTCTAACTGCTTTTGAGTTTTGAAAAAACTCAGAACAAAAAGAATGGCAACATTGGCTGTAAAAAGAGCGCCTCCAAGAATCCACTGGAAACACGATCGAAGACGAATCCAAACTTTTTTATGCAGTGGCCTGGGCACTTGATTGTCTTCGGACATGGCTTCGGGCTTTTTTGCTTTCCTGGGTTTTGAGGTAAGGTTTGAGATACTTGCCTGTATATGACCCTTTTTCCTTGGCAAGGTCCTCAGGAGTTCCGCTGGCTATGATTTGGCCTCCATGCGTGCCTCCTTCTGGTCCCAAATCTACAATCCAATCCGCCGTTTTGATGACATCCAAGTGGTGTTCAATCACCAAGAGAGAGTTTCCCTGATCTACAAGTTTTGACAAAACTTCGAGAAGTTTTTTTACATCTTCAAAGTGCAAACCTGTGGTGGGTTCATCCAAAATATAAAACGTTTTTCCTGTAGAGCGTTTGGAAAGCTCTCTAGAAAGCTTAATTCTCTGCGCTTCTCCCCCGGAGAGTGTGATGGCAGATTGACCTAAAGTAATGTATCCCAAACCCACTTCTTCTAGGCATCGAAGTTTTTCATAAATCGAAGGAATGTTTTCAAAAAACTCACGCGCCTGCTTTACGCTCATATCCAGTACTTGTGCGATGGATTTTCCTTTGTATAAAATATCCAAGGTTTCTCGATTGTAGCGCTGACCATTGCAAGCTTCGCAGGTGACATAGACGTCAGGAAGAAAATGCATTTCAATTTTTAAAATGCCATCTCCTTGGCAGGTCTCGCATCTTCCACCTTTTACATTGAAAGAAAAGCGTCCGGGTTTGTATCCCCGTAGCTTTGCATCGGGAAGTTGCGCAAAGAGTTCGCGAATGGGGGTAAAGACCCCTGTATAAGTTGCAGGATTTGATCGAGGAGTACGTCCGATAGGACTTTGGTCAATGTCGATGACTTTATCGATGTACTGCGTTCCGCTGATAGATGTGATATTTCCAGCCCGATCTTTGGAGTTATGAAGCTGCTGTTTCAAATGGGGAAACAAAGTATCTAGAACCAACGTGGATTTTCCTGATCCCGAAACGCCTGTTACGCAGGTAAACAAACCGATGGGAAAGCGCGCGTCTACATCTCGCAGGTTGTTGAGATTTGCGCCTTTGATTTCAATCCATTTTTTAGGATCGGGAAGGCGTCTTTTTTTCGGTACAGGAATGATTTTTTTTCCAGAAAGATACTTTCCTGTGATGGACTTGCTGCTTTTGATGATTTGTTTGGGCGTTCCATGCGCGACCACATGTCCGCCTTCCACACCTGCGCCAGGTCCCATATCAATGATATAGTCACAGGCCATCATGGTATCCTGATCGTGTTCCACGACCAAGACAGTATTTCCAAGCTCTTTGAGATAATTTAAGGTTTCTAGGAGTCGGTCATTGTCTCTTTGATGTAGTCCAATGGAAGGCTCATCGAGAATATACAGAACGCCCATCAATCCCGAACCAATTTGCGTGGCCAGTCGAATTCTCTGGGCTTCTCCACCTGATAGCGTTCCTGCCATACGATCTAAGTTGAGATAGTCTAAGCCTACGTTCATGAGGAATGCCAATCGAGATTTGATCTCATTGAGAATTTTTTCAGCAATGGCCTGATCTTTTTTCGAAAGCTCCAAATCTTGAAAGAAACGAAAGCCTTCTTGAATCGTCAATTTAGACAGATCAGCGATGGACTTTTTGTTGACCTTGATAAACAGCGCTTCTTTGCGAAGTCTCGCACCATGACACTGAGGACATTCCACAACACCTTGATATTTCTCTTCCATTTCCTCTCTGAAAGTCTCCGATTCGGTTTCTTTGAATCTTCTCGTTAGGTTTGGAATGACACCTTCAAAGGGTTTTTCAGTGGTGTAGCTACTTTCTTCCATGTCGTAGACAAAGGAAATGACTTCGTCTCCACTTCCATGCAGTACAATATCCTGAATTTTCTTCGAAAGTTTGTCCCAAGGTCTTGTGATGTCAAAGTTATAGTGCTCAGCCAGAGATTCCAATGTCTGCATATGAAAATGCCCCCAACGCGTTTTCCAAGGCGCAATGGCGCCATTTCGCAGGCTGAGACTTTGGTTGGGCACAATCAATGCGGGATCAAAATAACTTTTGGTTCCCAGACCTCCGCACTCGTTACAAGCCCCTTGAGGATTGTTAAATGAAAACATTCTGGGTTCAATCTCCGGATAGGAGATGCCGCAGTCAATGCATGCAAAGTGCTCTGAAAATAAAATTTCTTTTGCGTCTTTTCCTAAAATTTCTATTTTGATCAGGCCTTCACCCGCTTCCAATGCAGTTTCAATAGAATCTGCCAAACGCCTTCGTATGCCATCTTTTGTGATCAAACGATCTACAAAGACATCAATGTTGTGCTTGATGTTTTTTTCCAGTTTGGGCTTTTCACTGAGCTCAAAAGTTTCTCCATCAATTTTTACGCGTGTAAAACCTTTCTTCTGGAGCATGAGCAATTCTTTTTGGAATTCACCTTTTTTCCCACGGGCAATCGGGGCCAAAATATGAATTTTTGTTTTTTCAGGAAGCTGCAGGACCTGATCTACGATTTGGCTGGCGGATTGAGAGGTGATGGCTTTTCCACATTCATAGCAAAAAGGTTTTCCTGTTCTGGCAAAAAGCAGTCGCAAATAGTCATAAATTTCTGTGACGGTTCCCACTGTGGATCTGGGATTTTTGGAGGATCTGCGCTGGTCTATGGATATGGCAGGGGAAAGTCCTTCGATGGAGTCTACTTCGGGCTTTTCCATTCGGTCTAAGAATTGCCGGGCATAGGCGGAGAGGGATTCTACATATCGCCTCTGTCCCTCTGCATAGATGGTATCGAAGGCAAGTGAGGATTTTCCTGATCCAGAAAGTCCTGTAATGACAACCAATTGGTCCCTAGGGATTTTTACATCTACTCCTTTAAGATTGTGTTGTCGTGCTCCTTTGATGTGAATGTACTTCGATTCCATAAGGGAGTAGGGATACAAGAAAACCAGTCAAAAAGAAAGGGCAAAGCCAAGGCCTTAGGTACATGGATCAATGAAAGATCTATGAATGTAAAATGCTTAGGCTTGCAGCACAAAGGTCTCGATGGCTCTGACCAAGTCATTTGCGGCAGAGAGGCTTTCTGCTTCAGCATAGAGCCTAAAAATGGGCTCTGTTCCCGAAGGACGGACGAGAATCCAAGAGCCATCTTTGAGATAAAACTTCAATCCGTCGATATCTTGAATGTGATCGACTTGCCGTCCATCCCAGCTCTGAGGGGGATCTTGTTTTAAAACAGACAGCGCTTTTCCCATGATTTCCGGATGAGCATGCACATCCAAACGTACAAACTGATAGGGGCGAATTTCCCTGCAGATCTCAGAGTAACACTCCTGAAGCTTTTTTCCACTCATGGCCATCATTTCTAAGAGCATCAGTGCGGTTGCAATACTATCTCGTTCTGGAATGTGTCCATCAAATCCTATACCTCCAGCTTCTTCTCCTCCAATGTGCGCACGCCCCTCAACCATATTTTTGGCAATATTTTTAAATCCCACAGGAGTTTCAAAACATTTCTGTCCGTATGCATCGGCCAAGAGATCAACCATTTTCGTTGTGGAGACGCTTCGTGAAATGTTCCAAGCTTTTTTCCGATGCTTGAGCATATGCCAATATACACTCGACAAAATCATTTGAGTCGTGAAGGAGTTTCCTTTTTCATCAATTGCGCCCAAGCGATCGGCATCTCCATCTGTAGCAAAGCCTGCATCTAATTTTTGGTCTCGAACCAGAGCGGACAGATCTCGTAAATTTTCTTCAATAGGTTCTGGATTGCGTCCTCCAAAACAGGGATTTTCATTGTTATGAATTTCGTGACATTGTACTCCGATTTTTTCTAAAATCTCTGCAAGGATATGACTTCCCGATCCATGCATCGGATCAATACCCACAGAAAACTGCGATTTTCGAATGAGGTCGATGTCAACGAGATTGAGAACACTTTCAATGTATTGATCTTTCAGATCAAAAAACTGAATTTTTTCATTTTTTACCAAGTCATCAAATTTCTCTGAAGTGAATATCTTGTGCTCCATCGAAAAATCTAAAGCAGCTTCAAACTCATCTGTTGTTTCTTTAAAGGCAGAGCCACCAAAGATTTCTTTGAACTTGAAACCATTCCATGTGGGAGGATTATGACTTGCGGTAATGACAATAGACCCTACAGATCGAGAGTCTTGTTTGGTCGCCCAAGACAATATAGGTGTAGGCATATACTGCTGTGACCATACAACCGTGAAACCATGTTCAGCGAAAATACATGCGCAGTGACGAGCAAAATCTTGAGATAAAAACCTTCGATCATATCCTATGTATATGCGGTTTCGGTCTTTATATTTTTTTTTACAAACTTTTGCTACAGCATGAGACATATAAGTAAGGTTTTCAAACGTAAAGTCCTGCGCAATAACTCCCCGCCAACCATCGGTTCCAAATTTAATTGTAGGCTTGTTCATGTCTCAGCTTCCTTTCTACGATCCTCTGTGCATGTTAGTTTTTTGTAATTGATTGATGCTGCGCAATTTGAATGGCACGGATTAAACTTTTTGGATTGGCTTTGCCTTGTCCATACAAATCATACGCGACGCCATGGCCTGGAGAAGTTCTGACAAAATCCAGCCCAAGTGTAGTGTTCACAACCTTGTCCAGACCCGGGTATTTGATCGCTACAAGACCTTGATCATGATAGGGCGACAGGACAAGATCAAATTGTCCTTTGTGATGAGAAAAAAAAGAGTCAGCTGGAAAAGGACCTTCGATGTCTACGGCTTGCTGCTGCAACTCTTCGATCAGAGGTTTTATAACGGTTTCTTCCTCGCTGCGTTTTTGTAGCTCTCCTGCATGAGGGTTCACACCCAACAGCGCAATGCGAGGTTTTTGAATTGAAAAATGCGTAGAAAGAGAGGGAAGAGCTATTGCCAATATTTTTTTAATATTATCTTTGGTGATTTGTGACGAGACTTCGCATAGAGCAATGTGGCCGGTAATCAAGGCAACTCTGAAATCTCCATTGTCTAACAACATGACAGTCTGATCTTTGTGATTTTTTTTGGCCAGATATTCCGTGTGACCCAAAAACTCAGTATCGAGGTTTCTTACAATGGATTTATCAATCGGACATGTAACGAGATTTTTTCTTTCTTTATTGATGCAGTCTTGGATTGCAGCATCCAATGTAGCCAAAACAGCTCGTGCCCTTTCGATGTGGCAATTTTGGTTTTCTATGTATGCAAAACATTCTTTGAAGTGAATGGGTCCATTTTTAGACCAAAATTTTTTTATACCTAACAAGTCACATGTTTCTTCAAAGAGTTGCTCATTTCCATAGATGCAAGATGAAGGAAAATCTTTGCCCATTTCTTTGCTAGCTTTGATGAGAATTTCTGGCCCAATTCCAAAAGGATCTCCACATGTAATGGCGATAGACATTTTTACGTTTATAAAAAAGTTTCGATATGTGATTTTTGCTTTAAGGTTTGCACATATTGGTTGAGTTGCTCGACAAGACCTAGATTGAAGAGTTCTTGTTCAATCGCGGGTTTGAGCTTTTCATAGTCATCGAACTGAGCAATTTTTTTGTCATTGAGCTGAATGAGAAATAGACCTTTCTCATTTTCAATGACTTGAGAAATTTGTCCCTTTTCTAACTGGGATACGCCTTGTGCCAATGAATTCTCTAAGTTTTCGATTCTAAGATCTCCGAGTAGACCCCCTTCTTCCTTTCCCGGTCCTTCAGAATGTTTTTTTGCGAGTTCAGAAAAATTTTGTTCTTTTTTTTCCATTTTCTTCTGTAAGGAAGAAAGTAACTTTTTATTTTTTGAGGAAGAAGGTTTAAAAATCATACTAATATTATAAATAAATTGTTGATCGTTGGACTGAGTTCTTTTCTTATAGGCGTTTTTAACCTCATTTTCGTCAACTTTTACTCGAGGCCGAATCATTTTTTCAAGAAAGTTGTTTCTACTGAGTCTTGTTTTGTAGTTTTCGTAAAATTTTTCCATAGTTGTGCCATCTTGAATCAGAGCATTTTCAAGAGCTTGTTTGGAAGGGAGGTTGTTTTGCTTCATAATTTCGGAGATAACCTCCTCAACAGCTCTGTCGGATGCTTCTAATCCAAGCCGATTGATCTCCTTTTCAAGTAGTTGATCTTCAATCATCTGATTGAGAACTTTTTTTTCAAATGCAATGGGCTCATCCAGCTCTTCTGTTTGACCGCTTCTTGTGAGCTCAATTTCCAGTTGTTTTTTATTTTCTTCTAGCTCGCTTTTGAGCATAGGGGAATCGTTGACGAGTGCGACGATTTTATCAATTTGCTTTCCTTGTATGACAGGTGTTTCTTTTTTTTCATTCTTCTTTGTTTTTTCTTCAGCAGCATGCACAAAGGAAAAGAAGCTTAGAGATAGAATGAAAAGTAGATAAAAAGATTTTCTATATTTCTTCAAGGAGTACATCATTTCTTTTGATATGAGCTTTTGCAGTGATTTGCTCGATCCAGTGAATAAAAACGGATTGCCTTTTTTGATTCATCAATTCTTCCCATATGGTATCTTTTGCATGTTCATAGTCGATTTGTCTTTCCTCGACTTTGTCTACCACTTTTAGAATATGAAATCCATGTGCGCTTTCTAAAATCTTGCTCATTTGGCCTGTTCGCAAAGAAAAAGCAGTTTTTTCCAAGGAGGCTGGGAGATGACCTCTTTCAATCCAACCTAATTTGCCCTGTTTTTGAGATTCAGGGGTTGTAGAGTATTGTCCAGCAATTTCACCAAAGTCTGCTCCATACAAGAGCTGTTTTCTTAGCTCTTCGGCCAGACTCTTTTCTTTAACCACGACTTGCAATAGGTACACCGTCTCGGGTTGGCGATATCGAGAAAAATTGTTCTGAAAGTATTGCTGCATTTCTTTTTCAGTAGGTGTTGAAACGTCCGAGGTTATTTTTTGAAATATTTTTTCAGCGAGCACTCTTTGTTTGGTTCTCTGAATCCAGTACGTGAAGGGAATGCCCTCCTCGGCTAGTGTTTGCTCTAAGGTTTTTTCAGAATTTTGTTTTCTTGCATCTTGAATGAGAGATTCCATTTCTTTTTCTGAAACCGAGATCTTCATTTGTTTTGCTTGTTGCGCCATGAGTTCTTCTTCGATCAGTTCATTTAACACTGATTTCTTAAGCTCCAGACTTTCTTGTCTTGTAGAAGAACCGACATCAAATTGATATTCTGAAAGTCTAGCTTTGACTGCGGAAACTTTAATGGGAACATCATTGACCTTGGCCAAGTCGTTTGATCTCAAGTGACAAGACAAACAAAAAGAGATGAGGCTTAAAGCTAAGGGTGCATTTTTATAAAATTGATACATAGTTATTTTCGCACTTCAATCTCACGTAAGTTTTGCTCTAGAATTTCAACGGTGGCTTCAGCTTTTAATTCATTGAAATACTGGTCTACGCGGCTCTTGACCCGGCTTCTTTTTAGATTGACTCTGATTTGATTTTTAAAGTGCTCTAATCCCCTAAGATCACCCGTAAGCTTGATGAGATGAAAACCAAATTGTGTTTCAACCACAGGACTTAGGTCACCTAGCTTTTTCAACTCAAATGCGGCTTGTGCAAATTCGGGGACCATTTGAGCTCGAGAAAAATATCCCAAATCTCCTAGACTCTCGACGGTGGCCAAATCTTGGGAATATTTGCTTACGGCCTCTTCAAAACTCAAATTTCCCTGCAGGATATCTTTTCTTACTTTCTGTGCTTGCTGCAAGCCTTCTTCGGGATTGGGGTTTCCTCTCTTGAGTCCAAGTAAAATGTGGCTTGCTCGAACTTTTTCGAGCTTGTTTTTGTCTTTTATAAATAAGGCTTCAATTTCCTCGTCTGTGGGCTGAGAAACCAGAGATCCAAAGCGATCATTGAGGTAGGCTTTGACCACTGCATGTCGAAGTTCAAGATTGGAATCGATGTATCCCTTATCCACAGCTTCTCGATACACTAACATCTCAACAGCCATTTCTTTTAAGATTTCGAGCAATGTGTCTTGGCTGCTTAAGTTCATTCCAGGAGTTTGGGCCATTTTATCGATTTGTCTCTGGAATTGCGCCTTTGTAATAAGATCTTGGTTTACTACCGCGAGCGTGTTTTGATCCACCTTCGGTCCGCTAGAGCAGCCAAGAAAACAGAGAATTGTTATGGAAGCAGTGCGCTGTATTATAGAATTCATAGGTCTTGGGGCCTAAAAAATATGAATGGGTCTCGAAAGTCAAGATTTGCTCTCGATTTGAATCAAAACAAGAATATGGGAGGGCTGTAGCTGCAGGATGAATCTTAAGCTGCAAGTTGCTTGAGAAGTTTTTTGGTTTCTTCAAATACATCCACCTGGGAGTCAAATTCAATACTGAGTTTCTGATCTTGCGTAAATCGAATGAGTTTATTTTCTTTCATCATCTTCAAGAGTCGATCTAGATTGATCGAAGATTGATCCGAAATTTCAATGATGGGAGAAAATTGATTGAGGCGAATGCTCTGAATCTTAAGGTCTCTGGCGACAATTTTGAGAGAAATGATTTCAAAAAGATTTTCTAATGTAGGTGGAACGCTTCCAAAACGATCCGTCAGTTCTTCTCGAAGCTCGCTTAACTCTTCTTGAGTTTTGCAAGAGGACAGTTTTTTATACGTCGCCAGACGAAGGGGCTGATCTGAGATATAGTTGTCCGGAATGTATGCAGGTCTGCTGCTCTGAATTTCGGGTTCGAAATCTTGCTCGACCTTTTCTCCTTTGAGTCTTCTGACTTCTCGCTCTAAAAGTTGCGTATAAAACTCGAAGCCAATGGCTGCGATATGACCTGACTGTTTTGCTCCGAGAAGGTTTCCTGCCCCTCTGATTTCCAAATCATGAAGCGCAATTTTAAGACCGCTTCCGAGTTCTGTAAATTGACGAAGAGTTTTCAAGCGTTTGCTTGCATCTTTGGAAATCAAATCTTCCCCAGGAATTAAGAGATACGCAAAAGCATTTTGATCGGCACGCCCCACACGACCTCGAATTTGATAGAGCTGAGCCAGTCCGAGTCTGTCGGCTCTATGGATGATCATGGTATTGGCACTGGGAATATCGATTCCAGATTCTATGATGGTTGTGCATAGCAATACGTCAAATTGCCGATCGTAAAATTCGTGCATGGTTTGTTCAAGCTGTTTCTTGTCCATCTGTCCATGTCCGACTTTGATCGAAGCTTCGGGTACGAGTTTTTGAAGGTAGATTCTATATGCTTCAATGGAGCTAACGCGATTGTGCAAAAAGAAAACTTGGCCACCTCGAGCCAGTTCTTTTCGGATGGCGTTTTGGAGCAGTTCATCTTCTGCGGCGCAAACAATGGTTTCTACGGCTTTTCGCTCTGTGGGTGGAGTACTGATCACAGATAGATCTCGAATTCCCGTGAGAGAGAACTGTAGTGTTCGAGGAATTGGAGTTGCAGTCAGGGTAAGAACATCAATTTTGTTTCTGTATTGTTGAAGGTGTTCTTTATGTTTGACACCAAAGCGGTGCTCTTCATCTAAAATAAGAAGCCCCAGATCTGAAAATACAATGGATTTGGATAAAAGCTTATGTGTTCCGATGATGATATCAATCTTTCCTTTGGACAGATCAGAAATGATTTGTTTGGACTCAGACGTTGTTTTGAACCGACTCAAATATTCTACGCGAATGCCAAACTCTTCAAAGCGCTTTTGAAAGGTTTCGTAGTGTTGATGAGTCAATATGGTTGTAGGTACTAAAACTGCAGCCTGTTTTCCATCCGAAACGCAGCGGAATGCAGCTCGAAGTGCAACCTCTGTTTTTCCAAAGCCAACATCCCCACAAATCAAACGATCCATGGGTTTATTGCTTCCCATATCTTTGTTGACGTCTTCGATGGCTTTGAGTTGATCACGGGTTTCTTCAAAAGGGAAAGAAGACTCAAATTGCAAATAGTCCGAGCCTTCGGCAGAAAAAGCATAACCGGTCGCCATTTTTCTCTTGGCATAAAGTGCAATCAACTCCTGCGCCATTTCTTCAACAGCTTTTTGCGCCTTTGCCTGTGTTTTTTGCCATGTAGACTGGTTGCCCAGTCGGTCTACAGGAGGTTTTTTCCCGTCGGATCCAATGTACTTGTGAATGCGATTGAGACGATCCACAGGTAAAAATAATTTGTCTTGACCTTGATACTCCAGGACCAAAAAATCATTGGAGATCTCTCCTACAGTAATTCGTTGCAAGCCTCTGTAGATGCCAATACCAAAATCGATATGTACGATGGCGTCGCCAATGTTCAATTGCGAAACATTTTCAAGCATGTTTTTGGCATCGATAGATTGTTTGCCTTGCTTTTCTTTTCTTCTGCCAAAAATTTCTTCTTCCGAAATCAAAACCAAACGGTGATGTGATGAAGCAAAGCCTTGCGATAAACTCCCTATATCGATAGAAATGCTGGGAAGAGCTCCAAGAGCTCTTGCTTTGTCTATGATGGGAATTTTTCCCTGAGAGGAATCTAAAAGTTTCTGAAGTCTATGTGCTGAAGGCAAGTTGGAAACTACAAAGATGATCTTGTGTCCTCGATCTTTCCATTCTTGAATCGAGTTTTCCAGAGCTTCCAGGGGTCGATCGAGTTTTTTTGAACGTAGAATGCTTGAGCGAAGCTGCTCATGGGTGTGGATGTCTGAGAACTCCTTCGAGAGATACCCCACTTTCTGAGTTTCAATATCTGAGATTTCAATGTCAATCTGACTCGATATTCTTTCTAGAACATCTGTGGGATCTGAGAAAAATTCTTTGGGATGGCAGCATAAAATTTGTTTGCTTTGAAACTGTTTTTCAAGGCTTTCCCAGTCTTGGTCGACTTGCTTGGCTTTTTGAAAAAATGAAAGAGATTGGCATACAATATATTGAGTTTGTTTGGGCAAGTAATCCAATACATTGTTGTATTCTTCGTAGAACAGCGGAAAAATCTGCTGATACATGGGAAGAGGTCTTTGATCGCGTAGTGCTTCCTCGATGGGGTTTCTTGCCGAAGGAGGTAAGTCCCGATGATCGGCCAGGTTTTTGAGTTTTTTGCAGATCAAAGGAATATGATCTTCTGTCCACAAGATCTCATGTGCCGGAATCCATGTGACTTCATCTACACTCTCAATGGATCTCTGGCTTTCTGGATCAAAACTTCTCATGGTTTCGACTTCGTCTCCGAAAAATTCGATACGAGAAGGGTATGTTTGATGAGGACTAAAGAGGTCAAAGATGTGTCCTCGAGATGCAAACTGTCCTGGTCCATCCACACTACTCACAGATTGATATCCCGCCGAAAGAAGAGTTTTTTTCAAGTCTTCAAGGTCAATTTCTTCTCCCTTCATTGTGAGTCCCAGAGCAGACGAGAAGATTGTTTTGGGCATGCATCGAGAAAGGATGGCTTCATAGCTCGCAAAAACGACCCAAGCTTGAGAAGACTGAGACACGGTATAGAGAACGGAAAGTCTTTGCGTGAGTACGGAGCTTTTTTCAAAAATACCTGGTTTGAGGTCAGATTGCCTGGCAGGAAAATACAGAGATTGAATCGAAGATGACGAGTCATGAAGTTTTAGAAAGTATTCAAAATCCTCATAACTTTTCTTGGCTTGAGTCTCGTCTGAGCAGAGCACCAGCATAGGTGATTTTTTTTGATAAGCGTGTCGTGCCAATTCAAATGCATCGCTGCTGCCCCGAAGACCAGACCATATGTGTTTTTGAGAGCTCATGAAAAGAAGGCCTGCTGATATAGCGCGGCTTTGGACCTAAAACAACGAAAAAAATGTAAAGGTCTTCTTATGTAGGAGGCTTAGATCTGAAAGGAGATTTTTACCTTTCGTAGGAGGTTTTGGGCTGCGTGGCATTCTTTCCGGGTTCAAATACAAAGGCCTCACAGGCAAAGATAAATTTGGTGTTGTTGGAGTCCGAACAAGTTCCTTCATACTTTGGTCCATGTCCGGCGCGCTGAACTGTGAGTTCTTTGCAGTCTTGGATAAAAAGAGCAGATCCGGAACCGCCCCCGCTACAGGTAAAAAGACCAGACTGCTTACGAATGACATCTGAAGGGACAGACTCTGCATCTCCCACGCTTAAAAATGGATACAAGATACATAGACCCAAGATAATGAAAATGACTCGATACATGGGAAAATCATTTCGGATTTTCGATGAAAGATCAAGCTGGATGTGCATTTTAAGTTCTTAAAATCTTTGAATTATGTTTTTTTTCTTGAGGGCATATCCCAAGAAATGAGACAATCATGATCTATGAGAGATTCTAGGGTTTATCGCGCTACAAGCTTTACAAAGCGCAATGCAGCATTTTCTTTGATTGAGAGTTTGATCGCAACGGTAGGCTTTTTGGCTGTAGTGGCAGTTGCCTATCAAGTGATCAATAAACAACAGCAGACGCAGTTCAGTCAGCTATCTTTCTCCCGAATTGATCGTCAAATGGACGTGGCGATGGATCGATTCAAAAAAGATGTATCTTTGATTGATAGTTCATGGTCTGCCCTAGGCGTGGCAAGCATCTATCCCCATCAGGGGCTAGGGTTTTCCACAAACTATTACATTGATCCCAGTATTTCTGATCAGGGCCTCAATGATGGCGTTACGTTTTTAAAAAAATCTGAGAATGCAAAAATTTATGCCGTAGGGGAAAAACTTTATTACCCAGCCTCGAACTCAGCTGCAGGAGATAAACTTCTGCATGGAGCCGAATTTCTGGTTTCAGATGGAGACGCAAATCTCAGTGTTGGACAGTGGGTCATGGTGTACCAACCTGGAAGCTTTGCTTTGGGTGTAATTAGCAACATTTCGGGTGGAGGTACTCTCATTACGCTTAGGGCTCTAAATACTTCAGAAGCCCAAGGTTTGAGCATCAACACGGGCTCTTACAGCACGGGTCATGTCATTGATGCGGGTGCCGTCCCAGCGAGTTTTGACTATACGGGAACAGGGACAACATCGACTGCTGATGATCAGTTTGTTTTTGACCCCACAAACGCGAGGTTGCAGGTAGTAGAGGCGGTTTCATATGAGATCGATTGGCAGACCAGTGATGGTCTTCCTAAAACAGGTGGTAATAGTTATGTTCTTGATGCGCAGGGAAACCCGGGAAAGGTTTTGGTACGTAGCCGATATCACTCTGGGGGCGTGGACCGAGAGTATTTGGCCATTGTGGATGAGCTTTGGTTTACCTATGATTTGATGGTCTCCACTACGGCTTCGGGAGTTTCAACCCTCAATGGATTTTTAGAGGGAGATGTTGAGTTTAATGTGGGAAGACGAAACGATGGCCTTCAACTTCTTGATCTAAACCTTACAGATCCATCCACAGCTCAGAATCAGTTCCAGTCTTCAGGAAACATTGTAGGTGTAAAAATGAGCTTGGTTTCGAAACGTCTCAACAGCAAAGGAGAAGAAGTCGCGCTCAATCGCACCATGAAGATTTCTTTGGATCCCAGTCTTCAAGGTGAGGCTCGTTTCCAAGAAGATGACAAAGTAGTGGCCTCGGTAACAGATTTTGCAGAAACAGACCCTCTGGGTTCGGGAGTGAGAGATACCATCGGAAGACCTGGCTATCTGCGTACAGGTTCCAGTCATGAAATTTTGGTGCCTGTGACCAAATTTGATCTTTCCAACCCTTCGCAAAATGATGGAAAAGTTCTTGTGTATGATGATACGGGTTGCCCAGTCAATGCGGGTGTTGGCTGCACGATCACGGCTGCTTCTTATATTCAATTTCAAGAACCCAATGGAAATGACTTTTTCCCCAATTCAGTTCATGTGGTTGACTTGTATGGCGGCGCAAGGAGAATCATTGTCGGAGGTATGGCGGTTGAGTTTGACCATACGCAAAGACCCCCAGTGGTTTTAAATCGCTATGCTTCGATTGCAACCATTGACGTTCCCGCAAACAATACCATTACGGATATGATGGGATCAAGCATCCCTTCTGGAAGTACCTGTAGTGCGGTCGGCTGTAACTTGTATACGATGCAAGGTGTGATGACGCCGGATTTTAAGGATACGGGTGGAGGCATCTCAACCTACGTAGACCCAACCACATTTACAGATGTATCCTATATAGCCTCGCTTACCAAAACATCTTCTTCGGGAAGATCCAAAATTTATAAAACGAACTATAACGACGTTGCAGGAAGTTATTCGGATCCTTCCTTATTGGTAGAGTTAGATCATACCAATCGATTGATTACGGCTTTAGGCGATCGACCCTTTAATGTTAATGGAACCAATTATCTTGCAGTTTGTACCTCGCGTTTTATTGATCCAAATTTTTCTATTGGGAGTGGATCTTATCCAGAAGTTACTCCAGGGCAAGAAGGGTATATCGTGATGTATCCTCTTGATCCGTCTACTGGAAATGTTACCAGTGCGACAGGAACCATTGTAGCAACTCATAACTATCGCTGTGGTGGGGTTGTGAATTTGGATGGGAATATGGTGATCGCGGGACGTCTTTTGAATCAGACCATTTCTCAAACGGAGCTTGAAAATATTGTAAGTGGTGCAGGGTCTGCCCCTATGTTGTATCTGGATGAAATTGCAGGACAAGATTCAGGTGGAGGCAATAAATATGCAGATGCATTCTTTGTGGACCCAACTTCCTATTCTTCAGAAGGTTTGAATCAGGCTGGACAAGGTCAGCGCGTGAGTTGGCTCAGTGGAGTTTCGGGAGTCAAGCTCGACGATGGAAAGTACAATTTGGTGGCGAGCAATAACTTTCGTGTGACACCGGATGGAGGATCAACTCTTTTGGATTATCAAGATGCGGGAATTTTCCAATTGACGACAGCAGGCATGACAGAAAAAGTGTTTGCCAGCATTCAAACAGACTTTTCCAATCTCAATGCCAGCGATGTTTCTGCCTCCTTGATTTTGTCCGAAGGCGATCAAATTCCATCGGTTTTTCCTGCGGGGCAATTTTATACTGCACCTTCAACAGAAAGTTCCCCTCGGGGACCGACATCATTGCCTTCTATGCCTCCTGCGATCAGTGAGCAGGGCTGGATTGAGCTCTACAACGAAATGATGTCCCAGCAGTCTGAAGACGGAAGTGACAATGCCATTCCAGCAATCGATGAAAACTGGGTTCCAATGAATTGTGTGAACACGGTTCCTCCAACCTGCTAAAACTAGCAAGCTTGTCATATCCCTGTTAAGACCTAGGTCATAGAATATGAAGCATTCGACGTTTTCAAAAGCATTGGGGAAAATTGTCTCTGGACTGTATTTGGTCACACACGAGCTTGAGAATAAGCCCGTCGTGATGCTGGCTTCTTGGGTCATGCAAACCTCTTTTGATCCTCCCATGATTTCCCTTTGTGTGGGTCGAGACCGAGCCATCAGAGAGCAAATGATCCCTGGAAGACATTTTGGGTTGAATGTGATCGGTGATCAGCATAAACATCTGATGAAGACCGCCTATGCATCTCACCCAGATCCTCTCAAGCCTTTTGGAGATCTGCCGACTCAAAAAAGCATCCATGGCTGTATCATGTTGACTCATGCCAGTGCATTTTTAGATTGTCGTGTAGAGCGCCTGATCTCTGCGGGAGACCATGATTTGGTTTTGGCAGAGCTTGTAGACGGTCAGGTGCTTAGAGATGATCGACCGATGACACACATTCGGAAAAATGGCCTACACTACTAAAGTGAAAATCGCTATTTCTGAACAAAGCTTCGAATGACATCTCTGACAGACACAACAGAAAAGCTACCGTCTTCTTTGCGAATGGGCACATGTCTGAAATTTCCTACAGCCATTTTATTGATGGCAAAGGCCAAATGATCACTTTCTTCTAGGACCTCTGGCGAGAGTGTCATGAGGTATTGGATTTGGATCTCACGTGCATCCACACCTGGTAAGGCGACTTTTTCCAAGGCGTCTCTTTGAGTAAAAATACCTAAAAGCTTATCTTCTTCTACAATCAACGCGCAGCCACGATTTTTTTTTCTCATGGCCTTGACCACGTCTAAAACGCTGGATTGAGGCTCTACACAAAGAGCTTCTTTGGGCAAAAATTCAGATATTGTCTTTGTAAGACTTTCAAAATGAATCTTTGAAGGTCCCAATTATTTGACCTCCCAGGTGTCACTTCCATGAATCAGCTTTTCGAGGTTTCCTTTGCCTTTTTGTTGCGTAACCGTTTCAACTTGCTTTTCAAACAGGTGTTCATATGTCGGCTTTTCAACTTTTCGAAACACACCTACAGGTACAGGAAACTTGGGATGATCCATTTCTGTGAGCATATATGTAATGGCGGGGTTTTCGCCAAACTCATCGTGAACTTCAATGTCCTTTTCGGTGATTCCATTTTCGCCCAAAGTTACAACTTCGGGTGTATTGTTTCGAATGACGATTCCCTGATTGGATTCTTTTCCAAAGATCATGGGTTTGCCATGCTCCAAGGATAAAATCTTGTCATCTCGAATGGTTCGATCGGTCAAATGTTTGAATGCTCCATCATTGAAAATGTTACAGTTCTGGTAGATTTCAACAAAGGAGACCCCTTTGTGCTCATGAGCTTTTTTCAATACTTCGATCAAATGCGGTGTGTTTACATCATAAGAACGAGCAATAAACGTAGCCTCAGAGGCTAAGGCCAAGGTCAAAGAGTTGATGGGGTAGTCCAAAGAGCCATATGGTGTGGATTTGGTTTTTTTCCCTACCTCAGAAGTTGGTGAGTATTGACCCTTTGTCAAACCATAAATCCGATTGTTAAAAAGTAGCACGTTGATGTCTACGTTTCTTCTCATTGCATGGATGAAATGATTTCCACCAATCGATAGAGCATCGCCATCACCAGTTACCACCCATACAGAAAGTTCAGGACGTGAAACCTTCAGTCCGGTCGCAACGGAAGGCGCGCGGCCATGAATGGTGTGAAAACCATATGTGTTCATATAATAGGGAAAACGACTTGAACATCCGATCCCAGAGATAAACGCAAAATTTTCTTTGGGGATTCCAAGCGTGGGCACAAGCTTTTGAACTGCTGCCAAAATTGCATAGTCACCACAACCTGGACACCAGCGCACTTCCTGATCAGATACAAAATCTTGTTTTTTTAGGGCTAGTTCTGCTGGGCTCATATCATTTCCTTTACTTTACTTTTGATCTCACTAATTTTTAGAGGCTGACCTTGAATCTTGTTGATACCCTTTGCATCCACAAGGTAGGTGCCGCGAATGACCTGTCTCAATTGTCCGGTGTTGCACTCTGCTATAATGACATTTTTAAATCGCTTCATGATGTCACCAAGATCTGAGGGCAGAGGACTCAAATGTCGAATATGGATATTCGATACCGAAAGACCTTCTTCTCTGAGTTGATCTGCTGCGGAGGCAATGGCTCCATAGGTGCTACCCCAACCTACGAGAAGAGTGTCTCCTTTTTCAGGGCCACTGATTTCCAAGGGAGCGATTTCTTGTGCCACTCGTTGCACTTTTTCAGCTCGCAGCCGAATCATCTTCTCGTGGTTCTGTGGGTCGTAGGAGACATTTCCCGTAAGGTCTTGTTTTTCAATCCCACCAATTCGGTGTTCTAGACCTTTCGTTCCGGGCGCAACCCACGGTCGGGCCAAGGTTTTTTCGTTGCGTTGATAAGGCAAGAAGTTATTGGCTTCTACCAAATGATTGACTTCAAACTTTGGAAATTCATCGACATGAGGAATTTTCCAAGGCTCTGCTCCATTTGCCAAAGTATTGTCAGAAAGAATGATTACGGGAACCATATACTTGGTGGCAATTCTCATGGCTTCAATGCTAATTGTGAAACAATCTGAGGGTGTGGAAGGCGCCAAGACTACCATTGGACATTCACCGTTTCTTCCATACAAAGCCTGGAACAAATCGGTCTGTTCTGTTTTTGTAGGCATCCCCGTAGAAGGTCCTGCTCGCATAACATTGACGATGACCAAAGGAAGCTCCGTCATCACAGCAAGGCCCATAAACTCAGCCTTCAGTGCGACTCCAGGTCCACTTGTGCCTGTAACACCCAAGTGACCTCCAAAAGATGCTCCTAAGGCAACGCCGATCGCGGCGATTTCATCTTCGGCTTGGAAGGTTCGAACATCAAAGTTTTTGTAATTTGAGAGTTCATGCAAAATATCACTGGCGGGTGTGATCGGATAACTTCCGTAGAACAGAGGTTTTCCTGCGAGCTGCGCGCCTGCGACCAAACCCAAAGCAATGGCTCGATTTCCTGTAACCTGTCTGTATGTACCTTGTGGGAGCTGCGCTTGATCTACATGGTAATGCGTTGTGAAAATCTCTGAGGTTTCTCCAAAATAATATCCAGACTTGAGAGCTTTTTGGTTGGCATCAATGATTTCAGGCTTGTTTTTGAACTTTTTTTCAATCCAATCCAAGGTGATTTCGAGAGGCCTGTCATAGAGCCAGTACATAATGCCCAATGCAAAGAAGTTTTTGCAGCGGTCGATTTCTTTTTTTGAAAGAGAGGTTTCACTCAGCGCGTCCTCGTTGAGTTTGGTCAAAGGAATGTCAAAGACTCGATAGGAGTCTAAGCTTTTGTCTTCCAAAGGGTTGGTTTCGTATCCGGCTTTTTTAAGATTTGGCTTTGTAAAAGCTGAGCTGTTGATGATGACCATCCCACCTTTTTCCAAGTCTTTCAAATGTACTTTAAGTGCTGCAGGATTCATTGCAACCAGCACATTCGGAGTATCTCCAGCTGTCCGAATGTCCTTGCTTGAAAAGTGAATTTGAAATCCACTCACCCCAGGTAGGGAACCGGCAGGTGCTCGAATCTCAGCGGGAAAATCTGGAAAAGTCGAGACATCATTGCCGATAAATGCGGATGTGTTTGTAAATTGATTCCCCGTAAGCTGCATTCCATCTCCAGAATCTCCAGCAAAGCGAATCGTTACGTGCTCTAGCTGTTCTAGAGGTATGGGGTTAGAAGATTGTATTTTTTTTGCATCGGATTGCAAACCTGCGTTGGACATGATGTTATTTTCCTCCTTCGGGTTTCGAATAAGTTTGGTGCACGTGAGGGGGCAGATTTAGCACCTCCTCCGGAAAATGCTGGGCAATATGTGCCACAACATCTTGGATGGACAGCACACCTATACATGAACCCGAATCATCGGTGATAGGTATATGACGAAAGCTGTGTTTTCCCATCAAGGCCAATGCCTCTTTCAGAGAATTTTTGGATCCAAGCGTCTCAGGCTTTCGGCTAGAAAAATCAGAGATAGGCGCTTGCCAGTCAATGTCTTGACCAACGATCTTGCAAAACACATCGTGCTCTGTGAAGATTCCACTGATTTCTTGCTTGCTTTCCACAA
Source organism: Bdellovibrionales bacterium (assembly GCA_020434365.1). Taxonomy (GTDB): domain Bacteria; phylum Bdellovibrionota_G; class JALEGL01; order JALEGL01; family JAGRMV01; genus JAGRAX01. The sequence goes on along the minus strand of JAGRAX010000008.1, from coordinate 3,259 downwards.
CAACACAACTTACTTTTTCTTGTCTCATCTGTTCCAAGACTTCAGATACAGGGGTGTTTTGCGCTACACAAAGCCCCTCGCTGATTTCCAGCTGATCAATGAAATAATCTTGGATAGATTCCGTCATAATTTTACGGGGCGCAATATACGCCTCTTTCCTTGAAGCCGCAAGAGCTAGATTGGCTTGGATGCCCTTCTTTTCACCGTGCTTTTCTTTTTCGGCTCTGAGCGAGAATCAGATGCAGCGTGCGCCGCATTGTCTTGGAGTTTGGAGAGCCCAGTTCGCTCCAAGCTGGTGCCCGAAAAATAATGATTAAAACCCTGCGCATCCAGAGCCATAAGCTGCTTAGAGTCTAGGCTCACAAAATCCTTGGCTTGAATTTCTGGTAGCTGGGACACGAGTGCCTTGTGATTCCAGGGACATACTTCTTGGCAGATATCGCAGCCGGCCACCCATTGCTCTGTGTGATGTTTCATAAAGTCGGGGATGCTCTCCCGTCTATTTTCTAGGGTCTGGTAGGATATGCATTTTTCTGTGGTCAATTCATAGGGCTTTTCAAAAGCGTCTGTAGGGCAGGCGTCCAGACAGGCAGTGCAGCTTCCACAGTGGTCGGATACATGTTGGCTTTCTCGGAGTTTGATGGAAAGAAAGATCTCTCCTAGATAGAGATAAGAACCGTGGCCCTGGCTGATGAGGCAAGTATTTTTGCCGATCCATCCCACACCTGCTTGCCTGGCAAGACTGCGCTCCAATACGGGCGCAGTATCTACAAATACTCGTCCCTTACATTCTGGATCGATGTGCTCTTGGATCCATGTAAGAAGCTGCAAAAGGCGCTTTTTTACAAAGACGTGGTAATCTTCACCCCAGGCGTAGCGGCCGAACTTTGCCTTAGAAGGATGAGCGCCCTTCAAAGGCTTGTAGGAAAAACTCACACACAGAATGGACTCTACTTCTGGCCAGAGTTTTTTGGGCTCGCAGCGTTTTTCGACTCGCGTAATTTCAGACATGTAATGCATGTTTTGGGCATTTCCTTTGCGCAGCCATTCTAGCAAGCGGGGAAAATCTTCGACAGGTTCTGCTGAGGCAATACCTACGGTAGAGGCGCCAAGAAGCTTGGCTTGAGCGCAAATTCGGTCTTCTGTGCTCAGAGTCATCAGAGGGCTACTGGCGATTATTTCTTCTTTTGGTTTTCAGGAGGGAGCTTGGCAAAAAAGACCATGATGATCAGGCGTTGATCGGCGAGGTTGATGATTCCGTGTTCCTGTCCAGCCTTAACCAAGATAAGGGTTCCGGCAGGCTGTTCTCGTGTAGTTCTACCAACGGTAAAGCGCGCTTTGCCTTCGAGGATAAAATATACTTTGTCACTTTCCGTATTTTTTTGGGGTTTCAGGGACTGACCCCCTTCAAAACAAAGCAAATCCGTGGTGAGATGCTTGGTCTTAAAAATCTGACTGCGCAGCATCTTGTCCGGTGAGTACTGGACGAAGGATCTGAAGTTCTCGGCTTTCAAAGATATATTCCTCTCTTACCGGTTCTTATAACAGAGTTTATGAGGTTTGAGGCACGGATTTTTACAAAAAGATTGGCCGTGGAAAATGGGACTTTTTATTGGACCTGAAACAAAATCGTATGTTAGGCAGGTAGGTAGTGATGATACATTTTCTTCGATCTAGCCTGCTTTGTTTGGGATTTGTGATTTGCTGCATTTTTTCGGCGCATGCTCAGGACCCTCAAGTATGGGAAACAACTATTGATTTGGGGAAGCATCCAACATGGAATTTGACCTCAATCGAAAGCAAAACTTTTAAAGATAAATTTTGGTTGTCGGCGATGGTTGAGATCGGAAATGCAGGATATCCCATTTGGATACGCATTCAAGGACTTGATCCTAAGTCCTGTGGAAGTTCATTGGGCAATACGATTTCAGATCATGTTTTTGATACTTTTGATCAGGAGATTTTTGCTTACAGGAAAAAGCAGGCAAAGGTTCCGACAGATGATACCTTCTTCAATGCGCTCAAACAAAAAGTCATAGAGTCTTGTGCAGGCCAAGATTTCAGCATTTGGTCTAATTTCACGTTTCTCTCACCAAATGGAAAACAGTAGAAAAAAATGCAGCTTTTTTGTCCTGCCGCAATAAAAATAGCTCTTTCATAAGGTTTTCAAAGTCTCACAGATCTGGTAATTTGCGCTCCATGAAGCGTGTATTTTTTATCCCATTGATTCTGGTTTTGTCTCTAACTTCATGTTCTCAGGAAGGTCTGAAATTGCCGGATTCTTGGAAGAAGGATTCGACTTCGTCAGGTTCATCATGGGATCGAAACCCTGAGAAGAATCAGGATGATCATAAAGATACTTTGGTGCCATGGAAGGGCGGCGCCATTGCGGCGGATACCTTCATCAAAATTTCAAAAAAAGCCGACGCGGGTGTGGTCAATATTGGAACGACCAAGATCTTAAAACAAAAACAAAGTCCCTTTGGTTTTGGCCCTTCACCTTTTGAAGATTTTTTTGGCGATGACCTCTTTAAACATTTTTTTGGAAATCCAAGACAACAGCAAGAACCTCAAGAGTTTAAACAACAGAGTTTGGGTTCTGGTTTTATCATCAGTGAAGACGGATTGATTGTGACCAACAATCATGTGATCGATCAGGCTGATGAAATTAAAGTTACAATTGGTAAGGACAAAGAATTCGTTGCAAAGGTAATCGGAACCGATCCAAAAACCGATGTAGCCTTGATCAAAATTGATCCCAAGGGTGAAAAACTTCAGGCGCTTGCGCTTGGAGATTCAGATGATTTGGAAGTGGGTGAAATTGTGGTTGCCATTGGGAATCCTTTTGGGCTTTCACATACCGTAACTCAAGGAATTGTCAGTGCAAAAGAAAGAGCCATTGGCTTTGGTCTGTATGATAACTTTATTCAAACCGATGCGTCGATCAATCCGGGCAACTCGGGAGGACCTCTGTTTAATCTCAATGCAGAAGTTGTTGGGATCAATACAGCCATTCACGCCAGTGGACAGGGAATTGGTTTTGCCATTCCGATCAACCTTGCACGCAACATTTTAAGACAGCTCGAAAAAAATGGCGAAGTTGTTCGAGGCTGGATGGGTGTTGAGATGCAGAACATGGACGAAGATTTGGCAAAAGCCTTAGAACTCGAAAAACCCAAGGGGGCCTTGATCGCAAGAATTTTACCTGGTTCTCCTGCAGAGGAAGCGGGCATTCAGAGAGGAGATGTTGTGCTTGAGG
>JAGRAX010000089.1 GCA_020434365.1 Bdellovibrionales bacterium | reverse complement strand
AAAAATCTTTGAGCTATGAAGACCATCCAAGTCCAAGAAAGAATCTTAAGAATATAGAAGAGCTGCGAAAAAGTTTATTTTTTCAGGCTTATACACTCGAAGAGTCGTCTCCCATGCGTTCCAAAAGAATCTACAATATGATTGAACAGATGAGCACATCTTCAAATGTATGGGCTCTCAAAGCAAGGCGCAGAGAAAAGGAGCTTTAAAATAGTTCCAATTCACTTTCTGCTTTTGGTTTTGTTTTGATTTGTAAGTGGTCAAAAGCTTTTGAGGTTGCAACTCTGCCTCGTGGAGTGCGAATCAAAAATCCTCCTTGTAGGAGAAAAGGTTCATAGACTTCTTCTAGCGTGTGGCGCTCTTCACTCAAAGACGAAGCCAAAGTATCTAAACCCACGGGACCGCCTTCAAATTTTTCAATGATGGTTCTTAGAATGTTTCTGTCCATGGAGTCAAAACCTTCGTGATCAACCTCCATCATATTGAGTGCGGACTGAGAGGCTTTGATGTCTATGCTTCCTTGTCCCTTTACCTGCGCATAATCCCGGGTTCGTTTTAGGAGTCGATTGGCAATTCGAGGTGTACCTCTAGATCTACGTGCAATTTCAAAGGCCGCTTGTTTTTCAATGTCAATGTCCAAAATGCTTGCCGAGCGCTCTACGATTTTTGTTAAATCTTGGTCGTTATAAAATTCTAATCTTTCAATCACACCAAAGCGATCCCGCAATGGAGAGGTCAAAAGTCCTGTGCGGGTGGTTGCACCCACCAAAGTAAAAGGAGCAAGATCAATTTTAATAGAGCGTGCAGATGGACCTTGGCCAATAAGAATATCGAGTTTGCAGTCTTCCATGGCCTGATAGAGAATTTCTTCCACGGATCGATTGAGCCTGTGGATTTCATCGATGAATAAGACGTCTTTGCTTTCCAGGCTGGTTAAGATCGCAGCCAAATCTCCTGCCTTTTCAATCACAGGTCCAGAGGTTGATCGGATGTTGACTCCGAGTTCATGTGCAATGATATTGGCCAGTGTGGTTTTGCCCAATCCGGGAGGGCCACAAAACAAACTGTGATCCATAGCCTCACCTCTGCCTATACATGCAGCAATGAAGACTTTGAGTTTTTCTTTGATTTTTTCCTGTCCGATATAGTGATCTAGACTTTGGGGGCGCAGGGAGTTTTCAGTAGATAACTCTACCTCGGACTGGGCGTGTCCATCCAAAAGCTCTCGCTCTTGCGTGTAGTTGTTCATGATGCACTTCCTAGAACTTGCAGCGCCTGTCTCAAGGATTGATCAAAAGCAGAATCCTCCGAGATCTCGAGGGTTTCGAGTGCGCGGTCAACTTGAGGTTTTTTGTATCCCAGGTTGATGAGCGCTGAAATCAGATCGTGTCTGCCACTGTTTGGGGTTGCGTTTTGTCTTGTCGCTTGTGTTGAAGCATTCAATTCAAATGCTGACATTTTATCATGAAGCTCAAGGGTAATTTTTTCCGCAGCCTTTTTCCCAATTCCCTTTACCGCTTGAAGACTGGCAACATCTCGATGCGAAATCGCAGCAATAAGATTCTGAGGCGAAAAATTTGAAACGATTCCCAAGGCAGTTTTTGCGCCAATGCCCGAAACCTTCATCAGGAGTAAAAAGAGCTCTTTTTCGAGCAGCTCTGGAAAAGCAAACAATGTAATTTGATCTTCACGGACGTGCGTATAGAGGTGAAACTCGGCTTGTGACTCTAACACCTGCTCTGGAATGTATTTTTGGGGCAGGTACAGTTCATATCCTATGCCGCCGGTTTCAATGACCAGACGATCTTCTAAGGTGTTTTTGACGGTTCCAGAAATCCAAGCAAACATCTATACCTCTGTATTTCTATGATGCTTTGCAAATAGGCAAGGAAAAAGAATTGCAAACACACGAATCATATTTTGGCTTTCATGTTTTGCGTGAGCGAATTTTTGGACCTAGATCTTTCGATGTGGTCTTTCTCATGAGATTTGAGCTTCCATGTGTTGAGGTGACAGAGCGCAATGGATAGGGCATCGGTCTGATCGAGTCCTACAAGTTCGGTTTGTTTGAGTCCAAAAAGTCTGCACATCATATGAGCCAGTTGATCTTTGCTTGCCCGTCCATATCCAGAGCAGGCCCGTTTGACCTCAATGGGGGAATATTCATAGACCGGCAACCCTCTGATGGATCCTCCCAACATGGCGACACCACGAGCGTGAGCCAAGGTAAAAACAGATCGAATGTTTTTCGCGTGGAAAATGGATTCCAATGCAAGGGCTTGAGGTCGATGCCGATCCAGAATGTTTCCTAACTCCTGATGAATGTGCCCGAGCCTTTGCTCCAATGGTGCTTTGGGGGAGCATTTGATGATGCCACTGTGAATGTGTCGAATTTGATTTCCGAGCTGGGAGAGAATGCCATAGCCCATCGCGCGGCTTCCTGGATCGATGCCTACAACCGTAAGGCTCTTGCTTGGATCAGAATGCATCCAACTAGCTGTCCATCATTTCGTCAGGCAAATCTGCATTGGTCCAGACATTTTGGATATCGTCATTGTCGTCTAGAAGTTCCATGATTTTGAGCATGTTCTGAGCGTCCTTGCCATCGATCGACACCATGGTTTTAGGTAGTTTTGAGATTTGGGCGCTTTCGGTGGCAATGTTGTGTTTTTCAAGCGCATTTTGAACCATATGAAAGTTGGCTACGCTTGAGTAGATTTCGAACACACTTTCATCTTCGGAAGAAAAATCATCGGCGCCGGCCTCGATGGCCAAGTTCATGAGCGTTTCTTCCTGTATGGTTTTTTTTGAAACTGTGAAGTAGCCTTTGGTTTCAAAATTCCAAGATACCGAACCGTTTTCCCCAAGGTTTCCATTGTACTTGTTTAAAATGTGGCGAACTTCGGGCAGAGTTCTCATCTTGTTGTCTGTGAGTACATCAATGATCAACGCTGCTCCTGCGGGCCCATAGCCCTCATAGGTGACTTCTTCGAGTTGATCCGCTTCTCCTCCACCCGCGCCTTTTTTGATCGCCCGATCGATGTTATCGTTGGGCATGTTGGCGGATTTGGCGGTCATCACCGCGGTTTTTAGTCTGGCGTTGGACTCGAGGTCGCCACCCCCCATTCGCGCAGCGATGGTGATCTCGCGAATGAGTTTTGTGAAGATTTTTCCTCTCTTGGCATCGTTGGCGCCTTTTTTACGCTTAATTTTACTCCATTTGGAATGTCCAGCCATTGATAACCCCTACTTGCATGATGTTGCTATGTGCTGGCCTCGCTTATCATAGGCCTGCATGAGCAAAGAAATAACATTTCCTGTGTTGCGTAGCAATTTTCTTGAGTCACTTACAGTGCTTTGCTAAGCATCTTTTCGGTGAGCTCAATCATAAGGTATCAGGGTCAAGCACCTTGTAAAATCAATCTCTACCTTAAGGTTTTTGAAAAAGACCTTAAGGGTTATCATCGCTTGGACACTGCCATGCTTAAGTTGGGTCTTTCAGATCAGATCTCTATTGTCGTAGAACCGGGAAGTGGCATTGATGTTAGGGTGCAGGGTCGTCCAGACTTGGATCAAAAAAGCAATCTTTGCTTCGCAGCGGTAGAAAAAATCCTCAAGTTTTGCCCACATCAAGAACAAAAAATCAGCGTTGAAATTGAGAAACATATTCCCATTGCTGCGGGCCTTGCTGGAGGCAGTACAGACGCAGCCTTTGTATTGCAGAACCTTCCAAGTCTTTTGAATGTGGAGATATCGAACCAGGACCTTTTGGAGATGTCCAAATCTTTGGGCGCCGATGTAGCTTTTTTTCTGGGTCAGGACAATTTGGCGATTCTAGATGGAAGAGGGGATGTGCTGCGGTCTTCGACATCTATTCCCCCTTTGCCTCTGCTTTTGGTCCACCCACCCGTGTCGGTACCGACTGGAAAAGTCTTTGAAATGCTAGGAAGATCATTGACTTGGCCCGAGGGTAGTGATAATTCCAGCCTCCACGATTTGGACGTTTCGTGTTGGCGAGATCTAAGTTTTTTTTATGAAAAAGGTAATGATCTCGAAGCAGTAACCCAGAAGATTCACCCGGAAATCGGTTTGATTCGCAAGGGCATGCTTGACCAAGGTGCTTTGTTTTCTGCAATGAGTGGGAGTGGGGCCACGGTGTTTGGACTGTTTGATCACGAGCAGTACGCACAAAAGGCAAGCGAAAAGTTGTCCAAATACGGACGAGTGTATTGTACTCACGCTCTTTCCTGAGATGAAAAGGGTGAGACAACTGATTGGGGCGTCGGCAAGCGGTAAGCCACAAGGTTTTGGTCCTTGCATTCGGGGGTTCGAATCCTCCCGCCCCATCCAATCCTAGTACAGGGTGGTCATGAGCAAAAATGAGCTAAAAATTTTCACGGGAAATTCAAACCGCGCTTTGGCGGACTCAATTTGTGATTATCTTCAAATCCCTCTAGGAAAAGCCAAAGTAAAGAGCTTTAGCGATGGCGAAACCTGGGTCGAAGTAGGCGAAAATGTTCGGGGTCAGGATGTCTTTGTCATTCAATCCACGAGCAATCCTGCAAATGATAATCTTATGGAGCTTCTTGTGATTATCGACGCTTTGAAAAGAGCCTCAGCGGATCGCATCACAGCAGTCATGCCTTATTATGGGTATGCAAGACAGGATCGTAAAGTCGCGCCCAGAACCCCCATTTCAGCCAAACTGGTTGCAGATTTATTGGAGTCGGCAGGAGCAAGCAGGATTGTTTCTATGGACCTGCATGCGGCTCAAATTCAGGGATTTTTTAATATACCTTTTGATCACCTCTATGGGTCTCCTGTGTTGATCGATGCGGTCCGAAATCTCTCCATTAGAGATGATGAGGAGATTGTTATTGTTTCTCCTGACGCTGGTGGTGTAGAGCGTGCTCGCGCATATGCAAAGATTTTAAATTGCTCTTTGGCCATCATTGATAAAAGGCGGGTGCAGGCCAATATCAGCCAAGTGATGAATGTTATAGGGGAAGTGGCTGGAAAAGTAGCTGTCATTGTGGATGATATGATCGATACAGCAGGCACGATGACCCAGGCGGTTCCGGTCCTTTTGGATCAAGGGGCTAAAAAGGTCTATTGCGCTGCAACTCATCCCGTGTTATCAGGACCTGCGATTGAACGTATCAATCAGTCGAGGTTAGAGGCGATTTTTGTTACGGATACGATTCCCTTAGAGGGTAAAGCGCAGGAAAGTAAGAAAATTAAGGTTTGCTCAGTGGCCAATATTTTAGGAGAGGCCATTCGCAGAGTTCACAATCGAGACTCTGTGAGCTCGCTGTTTAAGTAGAAGATTGAGCCAAGGATGATGAGGAGAAGGTATGGACTACCAAAATATTGAAGTGCAGATTAGACCTGGAAGCGGTAAAGGTGAAGCTCGAAAATTGCGGGCTGAAAAGAGAGTTCCAGGAATTTGTTATGGCCCACATATGACGACGGCAATTCCTTTGTCTGTGGATCGAAAAGAACTCAACAAAATTCTTCGCACAGGATCAACTCGAACGGTATATCAATTGATCAGCGAATCAAATCAGGACGTAAACGGAAAGACGGTGTTGATTAAATCTCGTCAGATTCATCCAGTAAGCGATTTGATTGAGCACGTAGATTTTTTGGCTGTGGACATGAATGAGGAAATTAAAGTTCGAGTGCCTGTCGTGCTTGTAGGAAAAGCCAAAGGAGTGGCTGAAGGCGGAATTTTGCAACAGACCAATCGTGTGATTGAAGTCAAATGTTTGCCCAACGCAATTCCAGATAAAATTGTGGCAGATGTAAGTGGCGTGGATTTGAATGAATCTCTGCACGTTAGCGATATTACCTTGCCCAAAGGTGTTCAGATTGTGGGTTCTGTTGACTATACTTTAGCTGCTGTAGTTCCACCTGAATCCGAAGTTGCTGTGAAAAAAGAAGGTGAAGCGGCAGATCCAGATGCTGAGACCAAACCCGAAGCCACGACCGGTGGAGACAAAAAATAATTTTTTGAGAATGTCTCTGACCTTGGTACAAGGTGCAGTGTGATCAAACTGCTTGTTGGCCTAGGCAATCCTGGAAAAAAATACGAAAGAACGCTTCACAATGTGGGCTTTTTGATTCTAGATGCCTTTGCATCTGAGAAGCAGGGCTCAGCATTTCAAAAAAAGCATCAGGGTTTATACAGCGAGGTCATAGTTGAGGGTGAAAAAGTTCTTTTCGTCAAACCCCAAAGCTATATGAATCTAAGTGGAGAAGTCGTGGGCCCTTTTATGAGATGGCATAAGATTGATCCAGAAGAAATACTGGTTATTCATGATGAGGTCGATTTAGAGTTTGGTGACCTTAGAATCAAAAAAGGCGGAGGAGCCGGTGGACATAATGGACTTAAGTCCATTATTGCTCACTGCGGAGCAGGTTTTTGGAGACTTCGCGTAGGTGTAGATAAACATCCAGGTTCGGATTTAAGTCACTACTTATTAAGTCCTCTATCTCAAGCTACCTTGCAGCCGCTGATCGAAGAAGGTGTAGAAGCCTTAAAACAATATTTTTCACTGGGTCCCATCAAAGCACAAAATCTACTCAATCAAAAAAACAAAGCCTAGCTACGATTGTATGCACTTCATATAGAGAAGTAGAGGTTTGGCAATCAGCAGAACCTTATGCTCGAGGCATTTGCTTTGAAGGATTGGAAGTTGATAGTGATTGCTGCATAGATAAATGTTTTGAGACTGTAGTTTCTCGATGACGGAAAACACATCGAGATGAGGCTCATACATAAACTCATGATCAAAAACAAAACAGATGTTTTTGTGAGATGGGTTTTTAAGAAATTCAGATTTTGTAAACTCCCCAAGCTTATCAAAATAGACCAATTCTTTATGCGGACTGATTAAAGAGTTCCATGTTTGCTGGTTTTGTTTCTCATCGTCAATCAAAACTAGCTTCGAGATTTTTCTAAGATCAATGTTTGCTGCAAAGGGAGCGGAGCATTTTTGAGAGAGTAAAGTGATTGTTGTGCAAGTGCCTTCATGAATCTTGCTTTCAATAGACAGAGATCCTCCAAAAGATTCCAAAATGTTTTTTGCAGAAGAAAGTCCAAATCCTGTTCCTTTATCTTTTCCTTTGCTAAAACCTTCTTGCAGG
>JAGRAX010000088.1 GCA_020434365.1 Bdellovibrionales bacterium | reverse complement strand
CCACCCTAAAACCAAGGAAATTTTTCAAAGCGCCGTTGATCGAGTCAATCGAAATTTGTCTTCGTATCAACAGGTTAAAAACTTCTATCTGCTTGAAAAGCCCTTTTCAATGGAAAATGGAGAAATCACTCCAACCATGAAAACCAGAAGAAAAGTGATCCGAAAACACTACCATAGTGAAATCCAGACCCTTTTCGCATAAAAAAATTCCTTAAAAGCTGCTCAAAGAGCAGCTCTTCGCCAAAAATAAAAAGTCTGTATTTTTAGGTCTATAGACCTAAAAGCTCTTCAAATCAGCTTCTTAAGTCCAAAACCAAAATCAGGCCTTGGGATTTTTGATCTGAAGGTGTATAATAAGCGTAAGTAATAGGCTTATAAAAAAAAACTTTACTTTGGGGGTCAAATCGATTTATACATGGTTTCGCTGATGTAAAACCAAAGGGAGCGAAAGCTTCTTTGGAGATTGTGCCACAACCTCATTTCCCCCTAGAAATGGCATGATCTTCAACTGGGATTACAAGCGAATGAGGCGATCAAGGGATCTATTCTTCCCCTCCTTCGAATGGCCCCTTGGTCGCTGCTTTTTTTTAGGGCATAGAAATCACTTTTGTTCTTTTACTTCGAACAAACTCTCTATCATAAAATTCCGCTAGAAAACTGTAGGGTTTCTTTTTACCCAATCTGGGCTAGGCGGAGTCTTTCTTTCCAGATGTTCTGGATCACCCACTCCAAATGCTTGTGACCTGGACTTGTGAGGCTAGGGTCCATATCTAAGATTCTGGCGGCTTCTCTTCTGGCCTTTTCCATCAAATCCATATCTCTGGGAAACTGAGCACATGAAAAATATGGCATACCTGACTGCGCGACGCCAAAAAAATCTCCAGGACCTCTGAGCTTTAAATCTTCTTCCGCCAAGGTAAAACCATCGTGTATTTTTTCGAATATTTTTAGCCGATCTCGCGCCGTTTTGGACACTTTAGGAGGCAGAAGCAATACGCAGGAGGAGGATTTGTGCCCTCTCCCTACCCTACCCCTCAACTGATGAAGCTGGCTCAATCCAAAGCGCTCAGGATGCTCGATCACCATCATCGTAGCATTGGGCACATCGATTCCAACCTCAATTACGGTGGTGGAAACCAACACTTGAATGGACCCTTGAACAAAATCCTGCATGACAGATTCTTTTTCGGCTGCTTTGAGCTGACCATGAATGAGCCCAACGGTAAGATCAGGAAAAATTTGAGAAGAAAACAACTCGGCCATTCCTTTGGCATCTTTTGCTTCCAAATGCTTAGAAGACTCAACCAAGGGATAGACCATGTATACCTGTTCTCCTCTTTTCACGCAGGCCCTGACCGCCTCATAGACATCCTTTCGATAGCGATCTGTCTTCACTTGCGTTTGAATGGGCTTTCTACCCGCAGGCATTTGATCAATGACCGATACATCCAAATCTCCGAAAATGGTGAGCGCAAGTGTTCTGGGGATGGGCGTTGCCGACATGATCAATACATCAGGCTGCGTAGCCTTTTCTCTTAAACTTTCTTTCTGACGGACACCGAAACGATGCTGCTCATCCACAATCACCAAACCCAAATTTTTGAAATTCACATTCTGAGTAAGCAATGCATGCGTTCCAATTAATAAATCGATTTCCCCTTGCTCCAGTCGTCTTACGCATTGATCTTTCTCAGATTTTTTCATTTTACCCAGAATCAATTCCATCCGAAGATTTAAAGACTCACAAAACTGCGTAAGCTTTTTGTAGTGCTGCTCTGCCAAGAGTTCGGTGGGAGCCATCAAAGAAACCTGGTATCCATGATCAATTGCGCGCAGGGCACTAAGCAGCGCGACAATCGTTTTTCCACTGCCAACATCTCCCTGAATCAAACGATTCATAGAATATGGCTGTTTCATATCTTGCTCAATCGAGCCCAGAACTCTGAGCTGCGCATCTGTCAGTGCAAAGGGCAACCCATTAAGTAGCTTTTGGCTTCGGGGTGAATCTCCATCAAAGGCAATACCCGGATTTTTCATCTGATGAAGTTTTCGATGAAGCAGAGCAAAGGTATAAAAAAACAGCTCCTCAAAAGCTAAGTGCCGCTCCATTTTCTCTTTGCGATCTTCCTCCAACATATCCTGAGGCAAGTGAAGCTTCTCAAGAGCTTTCCAAGGAGGAAGTAAATTCATTTTTTCGCAGATGTCTGGAGGCAACATGCACACGCGATGAGCCAAACCTTGAGTAGCAGCTCCAAACATAATTTTTCTCAGTGTTTTTTGGTACAGGTTTCCGATCTCTCTATAGATCGGGATGATGCGACCAAAACTTAAGCTATCTTTTTCTCCTGAAAACACCTCAAAATCTGGATGATGCATCTCCCATTGATTGCGAAATTTTTTTACTTTCCCAGATACAATGACTTTCGCGCCCCTTTTGACTTTTTTTTCAAAACTTTGGGCATGGAACTGAAACCATTTCAGCTTGAGCTCACTTGTTCCATCTTCAATGACCATCTCATATACTCTGCGTTTTAGGCCTCGATAATATGAAATGCCGTGGAATTGGATTTCTCCAACTACGGTGGCCTGACTTGCATCTTGGAGCTGAGAGATGCTTTTAATGTTCTTTCGATCATCATATCGAGTAGGCAAAAAAGCCAAGAGATCTCCAAGGCGCAAGATTTTATTTTTTCTAAACTTTTCAGCTATTACCGGACCTACACCTTTGACAAACTGGATTTCTTTTTGCAGATGTTTTTGATGCTCCTCCAGTTCCTTGATGCTATAGATCTGGTGATCTTCTTTGACATAGAGAACTTCTTTGTGGTTTTCTGCTTCACATTCATCGATCCATTGCAGTATTGTTTTGATGGTTTGCTTTCGACTTTCGAGGCTGGCTTTTTGAAAATCTAAAATTTTTTCATCTACTTTTGCAAATAGATTTTTTATGGGTAAAGACGCCTTCTCTTTGACCTGCTGGCTTGTCTTATGAATGTGGTTGAGTAAATTTTTTACGAAGGTCTCGTTGCGAAGTTGATTTTCGTGCAAAAAACGAAGCGGCCGATCCAAAGCCCGTAAAAATATATTTTGCTGCTCTGAGCTCACAAGCTTAGATCTTGAAGTTTGACGACCGAAACTCCCTTTTCTGATTGTATTTTTTGAATCGAAACTGCAGCAGCCAGTCCACCTTCTACGGTTGTAAAATAAGGAATATTTTTTTCAAGAGCTGTTCTTCGAATCGAATACGAGTCTTTGATCGACTGCCGACCTAAGGTTGTGTTGATGACCAATTGTATTTTTTGATCCGTAATCTGATCTACAATATGAGGACGACCTTCGATCACTTTATTTACAGTCTCTACCTTTAGACCCTGGGTTTCCAAATATTGGGCCGTTCCATGTGTGCTTACCACTGTAAAGCCAATATCTTGAAGCCCGCGCACCAGTGTCATAATTTTTGGTTTATCCGAATCATTTACGCTGATAAACACTTTGCCTTCTAAAGGCAAAAGATTTCCACTGGCAATCTGCGCTTTTCCATATGCCAGCTCCCATGAAGGGTCTACACACATCACTTCTCCCGTAGATTTCATCTCGGGACCCAGGATTGTGTCTTCATGAGTAAACTTTACAAATGGAAATACAGGACTCTTGACACTAAAAAACCTTTGTCTTTTGTTTTTTAGTGCTGTCAATCTCTCCACATCGAGCTCTTTGCCAAGTAGAACAGAAATGGTTTCCTCGACCAAGGCAATTCCAATGGATTTTGAAACGAAAGGCACCGTGCGCGAAGCCCTAGGATTTACTTCTAAGACATACAACTCTTTGCCTCGAAGAGCATATTGAATGTTCATGAGACCTTGAACTTTCAATGCGACGGCGATCTTTTTTGTTTGCACTTCGATCTCCTGCATCACTTCCTCATCCAAGGAAAATGCAGGAAGTACGCAAGAACTATCCCCAGAGTGAACTCCCGCTTGTTCCACATGCTGCATAATCCCTGCAACAAAACAATTTGTTCCATCACTCACAGCATCTACGTCGATTTCAATGGAATTTTCGAGATACTCATCAATTAAAATGGGATATTCAGGAGAAACTTTTACGGCCTCATCCAAATAACTCCGAAGATCCTCTGGGTTCCTGACAATCTCCATGGCCCTTCCACCCAATACAAAAGAAGGTCTGACCATCAAAGGAAATCTAAGCTCACGTAAAACGCCATCTAATTCCTCCATAGAAATAATGGTTTTACTGTTGCTTTGACGAATATCCAGAGAGTCCAACAGTGCCGAAAACCTCTTCCGATCTTCGGCCATATCAATAGCATCCATGGATGTTCCAAGAATCTTAACGTTCATTCTTTGTAAAAACTTGGATAGTTTCAAGGGCGTCTGACCCCCGAACTGCAAAATCACTCCATCAGGTTTTTCTCTTAGAATGATTTCATATACATCTTCCTCTGTCAGAGGTTCAAAATACAGTCGATCCGAAATGTCGTAATCTGTGGATACAGTTTCCGGATTGCAATTGACCATGATGCTTTCAATCTTATTCTTTCGAAGCGCTTGACTTGCATGCACGCAGCAGTAATCAAACTCCACGCCCTGTCCAATCCGATTGGGGCCACTGCCCAATACGATCACTTTCTTTTTATCCGTGGGCGCAGCCTCGTCTTCTTGCGCATAACAGGAATATAGATAGTTGGTATAAGACTCGAACTCTGCTGCGCAGGTATCGACCATCTTGTATACTGGATGAACTCCCATCTTGTGACGCTGGTCCCTTACCTCGTTTTCGCTGCAACCCATGCACTGGGCAATTCGACGGTCACTGATGCCGTGACTTTTGCATTCATGCCAATGCTGTTTGCTCCAATCAAGATAAGATGTACTAAAAATCTCTGTCTCGGCTTCGATCAGCTGTTTCATCTGATACAAAAACCACCAATCAATTTTTGTCTTTTCATAGATCGTCTCAACAGGAATTTTTCTCCGAAAACACTCCGCCAAAGATAAAATTCGAGAAGGTGTTTGCGTAGATACTTTGATCAAAAGTTCTTGATCACTTAGAGCGGAAACTCGTTGATCTTGAAAAGCATAGATGTCTTTTTCCATGGAACGCAAAGCTTTTTGAAAAGATTCTCTAAAATTTCTTCCAATGGCCATCACCTCCCCAACAGCTTTCATCTGGGGACCTAGCTTTTTGTCGGTTTGTTTAAATTTTTCAAAATCAAAACGTGGAATTTTTGTCACCACATAGTCAATGCTAGGTTCAAAGGAAGCCTTGCTGACTCTGGTGATATCGTTGGTAAGTTCATCCAATGTAAATCCTACAGCCAGTTTTGCAGCAAATTTTGCGATGGGATACCCCGTCGCTTTGGAAGCCAAGGCAGAACTTCTCGATACTCTCGGGTTCATTTCAATACAGTAGATCGTCCCATCTTCAGGGTGAACTGCATATTGGATATTTGAGCCGCCAGAATCAATACCAATGGCCCGCATGATCTCCAAAGAATGGTCCCGCATTTTTTGATACTCTCGATCGGACAAACTCTGTTGAGGTGCTACCGTAATACTATCACCTGTGTGAACGCCGACAGGGTCAATGTTTTCAATGGAACACACCACAATCACATTGTCATTTTTGTCTCTCATCATTTCGAGTTCAAATTCTTTCCAACCCAAAATGGACTCTTCAACCAAAACTTCACCCACAGGACTGAGCTCCAAAGCTCTCTTGGTCAAGGCCTCGTACTCTTCCATATTATAGGCAAAACTCGCCCCTGATCCCCCCAAAGTAAAAGAAGGTCGAATGATGACAGGAAGAGAGATCTCTGTAATGGCTTCTTTTGCTTTGTCCCAGCTATTAACGATGGCACTTTTCGGGTATCCGATCTTCAGCTCATCCAACACCCTTTTGAACCGCTCTCTGTCTTCCGCTTTTTCTATGGATTCTACTCGCGCGCCAATCAGTTCGACGCCATAGGTTTCAAGAACGCCTTTTTTATGAAGTTCTAAAGCTAGGTTGAGAGCCGTTTGCCCTCCCATTGTGGGAAGAATCGCGTCTGGCTTTTCAATCTCAATGATTTTTTCTAAGCTATGGAATGTAAGAGGTTCAATATAGGTTGCATCTGAATACTCTGGGTCTGTCATGATCGTCGCGGGATTTGAATTGACCAAAATGGTTCTGTACCCTTCTTCCCGCAGAGCCTTTAAACTCTGCGTGCCCGAATAATCAAATTCGCAGGCCTGACCAATCACAATGGGACCAGAGCCAATGACAAGAATCGATTGAAGGTCTTTTCTCTTTGGCATTACAAAGACTCACTCAAGCGAAATTTCTTTTCCAATTCGCTTCCAGGGCTCCAGTTAAAAATCTCCTCCATGGCCACATGAGAAAATTTCTCCGCAAAAAGTTTTCGTCGAATGAGTTCAAATACAAAATTCTTTTTATTTTTTGTCATGTGTACCTGTTTTGAAATTGCTGAGGTTGCATTGTCTGGAAGGTACCATTCCTCCTCCATCTTTTCCCATGTCTGACCATTAGAAAAAACTCTCAAAATCACCAGATGTCCTTTCTGTAGAAAGCTAGGTGTCTCATAGTGAGAAATGCTCACCCGCGTATCTTTGATCAAATCTTTCGCGACTACAACACTACCCAAGGACTCAATCTGAAACAATGATAGGCAGCTGTTCATAAAAGCCTTGTGCATGTGTTTTTGATTCTCATCGAGCTGATCCTCAAAAAGTCTGCCATACAAATAAACGGGAGAAACGGCCAAACCTTCAATGGCCCGATCAAACAAGTACCAGTGATAAAAAGTCGTACTCCAAGTCTCGTATAGAGGTTCATCTTCAAAAACTTTTCCAATTTTTGATGAAAACTCCCCGCTCGCATCGTTGAGTTCTACTTGGTAAATATCTTTGCCAAAAAAATCTGACAGATGATTTATTTCGTCTTTAAACATTCTACAAACTCCTTAAATAAATATTTAGAATCATGAGGTCCCGGGCAAGACTCTGGATGATATTGAATGGCCTTGATGTTCAAGTCAGGAATTTCAAAACCCTCTACAGTATCATCGGTCAAATGAAGATGTGTAATCTTCAAATCTAAATTCTTTTCTCTCGCAGCGCGCTCCAAAGACTGCCGATCCACAGCAAATCCATGATTTTGGGATGTAATTTCTATTTTTTGGTTGAGTTGATTTTTGACG
>JAGRAX010000087.1 GCA_020434365.1 Bdellovibrionales bacterium | reverse complement strand
ATTTTTCCTGCAACTTCGCTCATAGGTTTTAACAGAGGCAAAGCTCGATCTTTGCCTTCTATGGTTTCATAGGCAATGGATGTCACTTTTTTCTCGAGCAAAACCTTGGCAAGCTCTGGCGCGACCGCCAAGTGAAAAAAAGTGTAAATCATTTGATGATTTTGTATTCGTTCAAATTCGATTTCAATAGGTTCTTTGACTTTTATAATCAATTCCGAGCGCTTCCACAGGTCATCCGCTTTGTCTACAATACTTGCTCCAACACTTTCATATTGATGATCCTGAATGCCGCTTCCAAGACCCGCACCTTTTTCTACCAAAACTTTTGCACCGCATTCTATCAGTGCCCGAACACCTGCTGGGACCAGACCCACTCGATATTCTTGAATTTTTACTTCCTTGGGAACTCCAACAATCATATTTTCCTCTCTGCTTTCCAGTGATCTATCAAATCTCAAAGACTTCGCAACGGAAAATCTTTTCTATGGTTCTTACAATCAATTCGATACATATTTGTGTCCAGATCCTGTGATTAAAATGGGTCTCGGCACCGAGTGCGCCACAAACAGTTCTCGTATTCTCAAAGTCAAATCAGATTCAAAAGGCTTTTCATATTTGGTTTCGATCACATAGGCTTTGACACGAATTCTCATACACAACATTTCATGATGCATGACCTCTGTAAAAAGAATCACAATAGGTTTGCGTAAATATACATATCGACTCGAAACCACACATTCTCGAACCCAATGCTCTATTTGATCTAAATCGGCATCAATCGAAACATAAAAATCAACTTGGGTCATCATATCCAAAGCTCCTGCATTTGCAGAGCTTACCGAATCAGAAATAAATTGATTATTCGGAATGGTTACTTGATTGTCATCCAAGGTTCGTAGCTGTGTTGATCTTAAGCCTATGGAAATCACATCACCATACGAACCTCCAAAAGAAACCCGATCTCCAACCTGAAAAGGTCTTTCAAACAAGATAAAAAACCCAGACAAAACGGAAGAAGCCACGTCCTTGAGACCAAAACCTACTGCAACAGCCATGGATCCACCAATGGCTAGCATGACTTCTTTAGAGAACCCAAAGATGGCCAGAACAGCCATGGAAAAACCGCAGAGCAACACCAAAAAGCGTGCG
Organism: Bdellovibrionales bacterium; assembly: GCA_020434365.1. Classification (GTDB taxonomy): domain Bacteria; phylum Bdellovibrionota_G; class JALEGL01; order JALEGL01; family JAGRMV01; genus JAGRAX01. The sequence continues at coordinate 6,081 of JAGRAX010000087.1, read as the reverse complement.
ATCGTTGTACTTTGTTCAATCTGATATCGATATTGCGGAAATCTATGCAGGAGTTTAACTTTAGATGCAGATATGAGTTTTGCGATGACAACTACGACAATTGCAATCACAACACTCAAAAAAATTGAAGAAACTTCAATTGATTCTAAGATTTCATTGCTTGGAAGCTCAGGCATTATTTTACTCCTTGATACAATAGGTTTCTTCGAAGCAAATAATGAGTGACCGAGCGATACCAAAAAGAATCCAAATGTAGAGTTTGACTTCGTTTGTTTTCAAAAACAATTCCATGAACATCCAAAGACTCAAGCAAACGCTCCACAACATCTTCCTGAATTCGAAGAACAAAACACAAGTTTTCTTTGGACAATCCATTATGCTCTGCAATTGCAGAGAGAAGCATCAGTCCTTGATCTGAAATGTCATCCAAAATCGAAGTTTCAGGAACATCAAACAAAAGAACCTTTGCATCCTGTTGGCTGACTTGAAGAGAGCTTGACCAAAAGAACAGTGCTTCTCGAGGATTTCCTTTTGTAAAATCCCACAAAATTCTAAAATATAGATCTTTTTCCCGTTTTTTTTGATCCCAACTTTTATAAGACCATCGTGATTTTTCTTTGTATGAAAACTGAGAAAAATCAAAATTTAAATTGAATTCTCGATTGCGCTTGAGAATCATATCTTTGATATGATCTTCTGAAAGTCCTTTCACATGATATACATATGAAAAACAATTCATATCTGTCATTGCATGTTGAAGAAATCCCCAAGTGTGTACATTGATAGTACAAAACCAAAAGTGTTTTTTTGCTTTGAGCATGATGTTCATCAAAAAAGAAAATGCATCGAAGCCTCCTACTTTTCTGAGCACTGCATTTTCAATGCGTTCCAATACAAAAACTGTTGGTTCCATTTGATTGAGCGCATCTATCATTTGATTTTCGGTTTCGTATTTTTGATCAAAAAATTCTTGGCACAAAAAATCAAACAATTTTTCTTTTCGGTAAGATCCAAAAGGAATACGTGCTCTACGAGACTCTCCATCGCACTGCTGTAAAAAATATTCAACAATCGCCGTCTTTCCAATACCTCTTTCCCCCATCAGTAGACTTGTTTTTCCAGAGGGAGCGCTTTTCCATTTCTCATAGGATTGCATCAAGTCTTCACTGATGTCCTTTCGATCGATATGCCATTGATCCTTCCAAAGGCTATAGGGTCCAAATATATCTTCATACCCTTCGGGGAGTTGAGAAAAATCTATTTTTGTTGCCTTTTGTTTTTTGGACCTTTCCAAAATGGCTCGACTCACCATAGCTTGAAAACTCTTCGTAAGTTGAGTGTCAACAATACGCTTTCCGATTCTCCTCCAGGCAATCAGATACACACCGAAACTTCCTCCAAGAAGCAGAAGAAGTGGCTCCCATACCTTTCCTTTGGCTCTATCAAGCCATTTTTGCCATCTCTGTCCAGGCGAAAGGCTCCTGCAAGTCTGTCTCCATTGATCCCGATTTCGATGTACCGCTACAAATATAAAACAGGGCAAACAAATCCAAGCAATGTATCCAATCCATTTTGACAAAAAAGAGATGGCAAAAAATTGCCCCAAAAATATAAAAAACCCCTTCCAAATCACCCAGATACGAAGCACATAAAAAGGAATCAAACGAAACGTGGCTTCAATCGCTAAAATTTCAGATTTTGATTGACCAAAACTTTGATACTTTCTTTGACTGATCATCGGAACAAGACTTTCCAAAAGTCCTCGCAAAAGAAAATATTGCAAAAATAAATACAAATAGGGTTTGTATTTTTGGGCCTGAGAGAATCCAGAATCCATGGCCAAAGAAATCAGAAAGAATCCGGCAAGGCCTATGACCAAAAAAACGTAGAAATTATCAATTAAGGTTACGACCCACCGACCAAAGGCCGTAGACCAGGTACCCGAAACCCATGATCTGGTCCAATTGGACAAGGTTTGTATCAACCCATCCTTCCAGCGTAAGACTAGGTATAGTCCTATGATAAGTAAAATTAGCTTGAACCACTGTTTGATTCTAATCACCCAGGTCCATGCATACTGACCTATAGAATTGTGTACTTCAGACTTTGAACTCCATTGATATCTCCACAACTCAAACACAAACATAGAGTCACCAGCTATGGTCTCTAGTTCCAGATAGATCGAACTGAAAGGAGAAGGATTAAATTTATTTGCAACATCTCGCCAATCGCGATGCTCATCTGCAAGCATATTGGACCTGAAATCTTTGAGCAGAAACCGAAGCGTTTTTTCATATCGAAATTGACTCTCTATATACTTCTGTTTCTCTAAAGAAAAACGAATCAGCGCATCAGAAAACTCTCTTTGCCTTTGCCGTAGATGCTCTAAGCTTTCTTTGTCTTTTGGATTTTCAATTCTCGATAATAAGTCTGAAGGCACTTCCAATAGAGTAGTTTCAAAGTCTGAAGTCTTTGGAAGCTTGGTGAGCTGCCTAGAAAAAATCGTTTTATTTGAAGTTTCTAAGGCATGGTAGATCGAGGCCATGGCATCTTTCCATAAGCCTACTTTTGCCGAGTCAATCGAAGTCTTTGACAACTGTATGCTTTCTAAAGTCTCATCTCTTCTTTTTTTCCACTGAGAAAGTTCCAATGATTTTTCAGCCATGTTTTCAGCAAGTTTTTTTCGATACTGCGTAAGATTTTCGTATTTGTTTTCTAGTAAAATTTGAAACTGTAAAATTTCTTTTCCTACGTTTTCGGACGAGTGGATTTTATTTTTTAAATGCTTCTTATTTCGCTCATGAAGATCCAACTCATCTTCGGCCCTATTCACATTTCGATCGGACTTTTCAAGAGAGGAATCGATCAAAGACTGCATCTGAGATTCTTTGATGATTTTTTTTCGGGTATCCAGACCTAGATCTAGAAGACGAAGCGTCAAAGATAAGAGCTCTTTTTTATCTTTCTCATGGTCATGTAACGAATCTAACTCTTCAATGATTTTTTGTTTTTCTTCTGTGAGATCTTCCTGTTCAAACCAGGCTTGAGGAACAAGGGACTTTAAATTTTGTATATCAATGCTTTTTTGATCTAAAACTTTTTGTAAAAGGGATTTTTTTTCGAGCAGCGACAAATCCGGATCTTGGACTTGTGAAAAAGAAGCTGAAGGAAAAACAAAAATTCCCCCTAGCCATAAAGTCAGAAAAAGATAAGAAAAGAAATTTCTTGTAAAGAATTTATATCGCAAGGGCCACACTCTTTTTTTCTACGTATTCATCCAAACCAAACTTAGAGCCTTCTCTTCCCAGGCCAGATTGCTTCACTCCGCCAAATGGAGCCGCGGTATAGGATACTGCGACCTTGTTTACTCCAATCATGCCATATTCAAGAGCTTGAGCTACCCTGAAACTACGAGAAAAGTTTTCTGTATAAAAATAAGCAGCCAAACCGTAATGAGTTTGATTTGCAAGCGCAATGGCCTGGGCTTCTGTTTCAAACGACGTAATGGCAACGACAGGACCAAAAATTTCTTGTTTGAAAATATTCATGTTCGGTTGGATATTTTTTAACATGGTAGGAACATAGGTTTGTGATTGGCTAGAAGGCTCCGCGCCCATCAACACTTGAGCTCCCTGATCTACAGCCTCTCGAACCAAATTTTGAATCTTATTCATAGCGCTAGCATTAATGAGAGGGCAGATATCGTGATCGCCTTCAATGCCTTTTCCAACACGAAGATCCTTCATTTTTCGTTTCATTTTTTCTACAAAGGCATCCAGAATATTTTTATGAATCAAAAATCGATTGGAGCAAATGCATGTTTGTCCTGTATTTCTGAATTTAGAAGACATCGCTCCCTCAACAGCTCGGTCAAGGTCTGCATCTTCGAACACAATAAAAGGTGCATTTCCACCCAATTCCAAGGAAATATTTTTAACACTTGAAGCACACTGTTTCATCAGAAGTTTTCCGACTTCGGTTGATCCCGTAAACGTCAATTTTGAAATTGCGGGGTGTGAGCAGAAAAACTCTCCTATGTCTTGTGGATTTCCATTTATAATCTGTACCAAACCCTTGGGCATGGCAATTTGAGACAGAATCTCTCCTAAGGCCAAGGCTGTGAGAGGCGTCTCTTCTGAAGGCTTGATGATCATCGAACAACCTGCAGCGATGGCGGGCGCAAGCTTACGTGTGATCATTGCCAAGGGAAAGTTCCACGGCGTAATGGCAGCGCAAATGCCTACCGGCGCACGAAGAACCAAAAATTTTTCCTGGTAGCTAGGACCATCAATCACATCTCCATAGATGCGTTTGGCTTCTTCTGCATACCAAAGACAAAAGTCAGCCGCATAGCGGATTTCTCCTAAAGATTGCGCAATGGATTTTCCCTGCTCCAATGTAATGATATGGGCCAGCTCATTTTGATGCTGTAATATTTTTTGATGGAGTGCTGTAAGAAGCTTACTTCGATCTGGAGCACTGGAAATTTTCCACTGATCGAAGGCGGCCTGCGCATATACAATGATGGATTCATAATCTTTTGAGCTGATGCATTCTATCTCTGCAAGGAGGCTCTGATCTGCAGGGTTTCGTACTTCTATTTTTTGATCAGACTTCGACGACTGCCACTGCCCTCCAATGAAGTTTTGCGTATGTACAAGGGGAGATTGATGGATCGAATTCATTTCTTGATATCCGATCTCGTAATAGATTTTGGACTACGAAGAATTCTAAAAAGATCCATGCCTTCGTGTACAGACCCAGCACTTGTGATCGCAACGATATAGGCATTTTCCGGGGCTACAATGGGTTTTGTAATATTTTGTAGATAGCTTTGAGGCCCTTCCAGACCCAATGACACGCTAGAGCGATATAAAACGCCCAAAACATCTCCTTTGTTTACTTTCTGTCCTACTTGTACCTGTGAGTGAAAGAACCCACCTTCTGTCGCCCAAACATTCACAAAATCCTCATATTCACAATACACCTGCTCCCATTCCGGGGACGGAGGTCTGTTTTGAACTTTTTCTTCGCAACTTCCTCGATAGTACAAATAGGACAATATCGCTTGGAGATGCATATCCAAGTCCTTGAGATTACATGACTGCATGTCTCCGAGTTCCAAGGTAAAGGACTCAAACTTCGGTTGTTTTGAAAAATGTTTGGGACTGTTTTGATGAAGCTGTTCTTGAAAGCACCACCAAGGGTAAAATGCGGCTTCATCTAAAGCTCCGCCAAATTTTTTCGGAATGCTTACACAAAACTCAAATCCAAAATACGCCGCGCTTTCCAAAGCATAGCTGGGCGTATACACATAGGGGACGGAACCGGAATCGCAATGAAGATCTAGGACGGTATCATATCCAATGGATAGTCTTTGGAGCTGGGCACAAAGTTTTTTATGGTAAGCCATGGGCTTTTCTAAGTATTTGTCCAAAGCCTGCTTCATGGCCTCTTTGAATTTTGCATCGATCACATGGGGATTTTCGACATCAAATGTGGACACCCAAGACTCAAAATCCAAAAATGGGGACGGAGCTGTTTCTTCTTTCAAATAGGAAACCAAATCCAAATAATGTCGGTTCCAATTCTCACCTGTGTCTGTACAAAACCTTCCATAAGTGTATTCTCCGGTCTTGGCATTAGAAGCCATAGCATTGGCTAGTGGCACGATCCGAATATCTCCCAGGGGAGGATGTGACGAAAAATAGTCAATCAAATGCTGCGCAACAATAAAGCCTTGGAGCTCATCTCCATGTATGCCTGCTTGAATATACACACTTGGGGCCTTTGGATCCCTACCTTTGAAATCTATGTACTCAATACATAATTGTCCGGAAATCAGACTTCTAATAGGCTTAGAATGAGCTTTCATAGCTTTACGGTATACGAGATTCAGGCTTTGATCACAAATCCTAATTGCTTTTCGATAGGCTTTAGAAAGAAGCTCAAGTTAAAATCGGTCGAGATCCGACTCTAAAAGCCTGCTTTTTTTTTGTACCAGACTTTCAAGCAACAAAACAATATACTGATCTGGATATCCCCGGATGACCAGAGTAGGCAAGTCATCTCGTTCAAGAG
>JAGRAX010000086.1 GCA_020434365.1 Bdellovibrionales bacterium | reverse complement strand
ATCGATGTAGCCCACAATCCCGCTGCAATCGACATGCTATGTCAGTTCTTCGTATCTAAAAAAATTCATTTTGCACGCACACTGCTAAGTTGCAGCGCGGATAAACATGATAAAGCAATGATTTCTAGCCTGGAGCAAATTACAGATCAGTTTTTTTTCTATGAAAATTCCTCTCACAGATCTTGGAACCTCAAAGAAAATGCTGTGAGAAGTCGAAAACCTTTTACAATCTCCACAAGCCCATCTGATGCACTAGAACAAGCGTTGGGGGAAGAAAAGTTTCCGATTCTTTGTACGGGCACTTTCTTCCACTACAGAGAAATTATTTCTTTTTTAACAAAAGTTGGTTTCCAATCTCAAAATCAGATGCTAGAATTGTAAGCAGAGTCTTGGGTGTAAAAAAATTGTAGTAGCTTTCGCCTGTTCTAGCGTCAGCGTACCAAAGACTAAAAAGCAACACAAACCGTAACTCCAATCCAAAGGTAAAACATATGAAGACATTTTTGCTCAGTATACTATCAACCTTTCTGTTGGTCTCCTGTGTGGGCAGCGCGGACAAAGCCATTGAACAAGCCAAATTTTATTTGGATAAAGGCGAGTTTTCCAAAGCCATTGAAATCATCGAACCCATTGCTCAAAACTCACCTGAAAACGATGAAGCTCAATTTGTATATGCATCTGCATTGATTGGAGATGCATCGCTCACTCCAAGATCTGGATGCCAAGCTGGTGATGTTGGCTATCTTGGTTTACTTGCATGTTTGCAAGACGCCCCACAGGGAGGAGAATCAGATATTGATACATTTGTTCGAATCGCTCCAGATGATGCTGATAAGATTGATCAACTCATTCAAGCTACAGGAATTTTAGAAAACTTAGATGCAGGAAGCATTTCTTCTCAGGACATCGCATTTCAAAGAATGATTTCTAGGCTCTTTGAGATTGCGAGTGTCCTGACTTTAATCGGTGCAACTTCAGAAAACAATGTTTGCAATACTGCGCCCATGAGTGGACTTTCTGATGATGTCCCCGATGACTTTGATCATGTAAATCCTGCACTTACTACGGCGCAATCGGATCGTTTCTCAAACAATTTGGACAAGATCTCAGAAGACTCTGAAGAAGCAGGATTGGGTTCAACCTTCGTTTTGGCCAAACGTGCTTCTTCTATTCTGGATGATGTCCAACAAGACATTATCTCTCAAGGAGGAGATAGCGCATTGGGGCTCCACGTATTTTTTGTATCTATCTTCGCAACACCCGCAAAACTAACCTGTAGCTAAATCAAAGGACTGATCCATGAAACATAACATTAGCTTTTTTGTAGCCCTCATTTGTTTTTCCATGTCTGCACATGCGCAGACGCTTCCTTATGAAGGTCCCAATCTCAATCGAAAAGTAAGAAACCTTGGGATGGGAAATGTCGGGGTTTCTCTCTCTGGACAGCACGATTCTGCTGCTTTTTATAACCCAGCAGGTCTCAATGACTTAAAGAAAGGTAAGTTTCAGTTTTTTTCTCCTACCTTTGAACTCTCGAAAAGTTTTTTCGATTTGGTCAGTGAAATCCAAGACCTTACAGACGAAATCAAAGATGCCAACAACGATGCCGATAAAACGCGAGCCTTCAATGATTTTCTCTCTGCACGAACAGGACAGTATGATCATGTGCGCGCAAGCTTTGAACTCATAAGTTATACTCGAAAAAACTTTGCTGTCGGCCTTTTGTTTGATGAACGTATTGATATGTCTTTTCGAGATCAAAGTTTTCCACATTTTGAAGTTCGCAACTTGGGTGACGTCTCTATGTATGTAGCTGGAGCCTACGATTTTTGGGAACAGCTTCTCCAAGTCGGAATTACGCTCCGGCCCACGGTTCGCTTTGCTTTGGATCAAGAAGATGAAATCATCACACTCTCTGATATTTTAGGAGATGATGCCCAAGGGAACTCCTTGATCGAGACTCAAGTCAAAAAAGTGTATCAAGAAACTCGTTTTGGAATGGGTGTGGATTTGGGACTCAAATCAAATCTATCATTTTTGGAAGATTTTGTTCCTGAACTCTATAAGAAATTAAACCCTCAAGCGGGTTTTTCGTGGCAAGACATTGGGTCTCCAAGTTTTGGCGCAGGCCCTGACAACCCACAAATCATTTCCATGGGTCTTTCCATTGAACCTAGTCTTTGGATCTTAGACAATACTTTTGCTGTAGAGATGAGAGATATGAATCTTCCACGACCTTTTTTATCAAAATTACACATCGGTCTTGAAAGTCGATTGCCAAAAGATATTTTGGCTCTTCGTTTGGGGTTGTCAGAGGGATATTTCTCAACAGGTTTAGGAATTGATTTAGGCCTTGTCTCTATCGATGGAGCTCTCTATATCAATGAGATTGGAAGAAATACGAGAGAAGCTGGATCGATGAGATTTGCAACCAACATATCCTTCAAAATCTAATCTTAAAAAACGTTCATAGAACCAAGAAGCTTGCCCCAATAAATCTTCTATTCTGATGATGGAGGACGAACCTGAGCAAAAGGGTTGGAACTGGTAGGCGCAGAGTTTCTCGGTCTGAGACTGTTTCCTTGTGAATATTGTGTGGACTCTGTACCGCTGCGAAGTCGATTTTGTTCGCTCCCTGCTACATCCTCACCTGAAGTATCTTCTTCAAGATAATTGAATCTCTTTTGAGGTGCTGCTTTTTTGTATTCTACACGTCTAATTTGTGGATCTGGTTCAGTTTGTCTGGGCGCCATATTCAGGTCTTTATCCATACCGTAATCATATATCGCACGGTTCTCGCCTACATCATACTTTCGATTGAATCTGCGACGTTGATTGTTTTTCATCACAGATACACGCGTCATGTCCTTTGGATCTCGAATGATATGGGGTGTGATGAAAACCATGAGGTTCACTTTTTCAGATTCCGTATTTTTTTGTTTGAATAGGTTTCCAAAAATTGGGATGTCTCCAAGAATGGGAACCTTGGTTTTAACCTGGTTTTCTTTATCTTTGATCAATCCCCCGATAACCACAGTTTGTTGGTTCTGAGCAATGACCGTGGTTTTGGCTTTTCTAGAACTGGTGTTGACACCGTTTTCTTTGATTTTGTCGACAGTACCAATCAAATCGTCAATGATCTGTTCGATTTCCATGGTAACCTCATTTCCGTCATTGATCTGAGGAGTCACATGAAGCTCTAAGTTTACATCCGTTGTGGCCCAGTTTCGTACCGGACTGCCCGCAGCATTCGTCGTTTCACTCGAAACATAAGACACTTTTTTACCGATCTTAATTTCGGCCTTTTGATTGTCTGTCGTCAAAATATTGGGTGCAGAGAGCACATTCACATTATTATTGGTCTGCATGGCTTTTAATATGACACCTTGACTGGGAAGTTTTGTTCCAGGAATCAATTTAGAGAAACTCGCAAATCCTAAACCCAAACCACCACTTAGTGCGCTCAAAGGGTTGGTGCTGGTCACATCAGAACCACCTACCTGAGAAGCTCCATACAGACCATTTCCTGCCACTCCATGTGCGCGTACGCCTACATCCAAATTTTTTCCCATGGCCACTTCCATGATCAGTGCCTCCACAAAAACCTGTGGACGACGTACATCCAATTGATCAATCACTGGTTTAAGAGAGAGAAAGTCGTTGGGAGAAGCTGTAATCACGAGAGCATTGGTTCCTGGGTCAGCAGCTACTCGAATTTCACCTTCAAAAACACCGCTAGAACCACCGCCCGAAAAAGTGGTCGGAGAAGACTTTGTAGAAGAAGCTGAACTGGAATCCTTACTTGAACTTGATGAGCTACTCGAAGAAGAACGAGAAGAGGATTTACTTGAAGATCCACTGCCCGATAGGAGTCCCCCTAACAAGGTGGCCAGTTCTTCTGCATCCGCATGCTTGAGGCGTCTTACATGAATTCGACCTTGATTCATCGCATCTTTGATTTCTTTATCAAGCTCAGAAACAATATCTAAAATCTGTGTCAGACCCTCTCGCGTGGCGGTAACAATCAAAGAGTTGGTACGAATGTCGGGGATGACTTTCGATATCGCATCCCCTCTTTCAACATTACTGGAAAGTCGACTGGTCTTTGAAGAAGAACCCTTGGATTGGAATAAGTTTGTAATTTTTTCAGCAACATCTTGAGCTTGTGAATAACGCAAAGGAATGACTTCTACAGAGTTTTGATACCCTTGTTGATCAAGTTTTTCGATGATCGAAATGAGTCGACGAATGTTGGATCCAGTATCGGTAATGATCAGAGAGTTCGTTGGGCCATACGCGGCCATAATTCCGGAACGAGAGTAAAGTCTTCGCAAGTTGGTTTGAATTTGGTTGGCATCAATATATTTGATGGGAACCACTCTGGTAATGAGCTGATCTCCGTAGTCTCTGTTTCCATCTGCAACCACTGGAATCGCCTCTGCTTTTGCATCTGTGGAGCGCACAATTTTAAGATTTTTTCCTACTTGAACAGTTGTTAGGCCTTTCATCTCCAAGGCAGAAATAAAAGCCTGATAGGCTTCGTCCACCGTTACCGAGTTGGGAGAAACAATCGTAACTTTTCCTCTGGCCTTCTCATCAAAAATAAAATTCTTTCCCGTAATCTCAGAAATCGATTTTACAATGTCCTTAATTTCTACATCGTGGAAATCCAAACTAACCATCCCTTTGGCATAGGCAGAAGAATTGCCAAAAACCCCAAAGAGAAGCAAGAGGACAAAGAAACTTACTCTATGGATTGAACTCGCATTCTTATATTTGTTTTGTATCGGATTCATAGCTCAATGCCTTAAAAAGCAAGCATGATGCCAAAAACGAAAAACATAAGTATTTGTTTTTATTAGGTCTAAAAATCAGCCGCCCGACAAAGTGCCGAAATCTCAGCAGCTCCCCCTCCAACCTGGGGTACAATGGGGCAGCATCAAAGATACTAAGGTGTGTTGCTAGCTATAGTAGCGTTTTTGATACTGTGAACCATTTTGATGCTTCGAACGGTGGCTTCAACATCATGCACTCGAAGCATGGATACGCATCGCATCGCCATCACACTCGCAACAGCCAAACTACCCTCTAATCTATCTTCGGGAAGAAGGTCCAAGACCTTCCCTATAAAAGACTTGCGTGAAGCACCGATCAAAACTGGTTTGCCAAGCTTCTGAAAACGATGAATCTGATTGAGAATCAGGAGATTGTCTTCGACACTCTTCCCAAAACCAATTCCGGGATCAATCATTATTGGGTGAGAGGAAGGTATATCTTTTATTTTTTCCGTAAAAAAAGACAAAAGATCCTCCATGAGATCCTGATACCGATAGGTTTTTTGCATATTTTGAGGATTGCCAAACATATGCATCAGCATCACCGGAATTTGATGCTCTAAAATGAAATTTTTCATTTCTGGATCTCGAAGACCGCCAATATCGTTGACAACATCCACCAAACCCTCCTGAAATAGAATCCGTACAACTGAGGACTTCATGCTGTCGAGAGAGATCGGCAAAGGGAAGTTTTCTTTTTGCAAAGATTGCAGTACCGGACGCAAGCGACGAAGCTCTTCTTCTTCCGATACAGGCGCAGCTCCGGGGCGAGAACTTTCTGCTCCGACATCAATGAGATCTGCTCCTTCCTCTTGCATCCTCCAGGCCTGTGCTACCGCGCATTGAGAGTCAAAGTATTTTTTTCCGTCAAAGAAAGAGTCCGGGGTGACATTTAAAATCCCCATGACTCTTGTCTGTGAAAAATCTAACTCAAAATTTTTCCATTTCCAAATCATTGCATTCACATGATGTCTCTCTCACAAGTTTCCCCGTGGATCCAGAACAAACTATGCTGACGCAAAAGTTTACTCGATCTTGTCTTACAATCAATGCAGGGATGCTTGTTCTTACAAAGCATTGCGATATAATAAACAAGTCGGGAAATGTAGATCATAACGCGGAAAGACATGAAGTTTTTAGAATACGTCATTGAAAGAAACAAGAAGATTGTCAATACACTTGGGACCATCATCGTCGCTTGGATGTGTTCTGGCATTGCTAGCAATCTCCTTGCTTCAATGCTACCCAATCCTTCAGAGAGATCCAACCAAGCAGAAAACTTGCAAAGCGTCTCTGGACCTAGGCTTGAAACCTCAAGACTAAGAAAAGGCGACTATGTAAGCATTTGTAAGCGCAATATCTTCGATTCGAGCAAACAAACTCCATGTGAAAAGGCCATCGAGCCTATCGTGCTTGCGCCAAGAGAACCTGAAATCGACCCCAATGCAAAACCGGTTCGCAGCAGCATTTCTGCAACGCTTTTGGGGACTATGGTGTCTAGCAATCCAAAAGCTTCTTTTGCTTCAATTCAAGAACGAGGGGAAAAGGATTCCAAAAACTATTACATCGACGACAAAATTCTGGGAGAAGCTGACATTTACGACATCCAAAGAAATCGGGTATATTTTTATCGAAATGGTCGAAGAGAGTACCTCGAAGTCAACAAAATCCCAAATGTCTACAGTTCTTCTCAGTCATCTTCCTCTACTCGAAGTGGCACCGCCTCCTCTGGCATCCGAAAACAAGGAGGGAAAATCTTCGTTACAAGAGAAAAAGTCGATGCTACACTTGGAGATCTCAATAATGTCGTACAACAGGCTCGAATGGTTCCTAACTTTAATGCGGGAAAAGTGGATGGCTTCAAAGTATTTGGCATTCGGGGTGGCAGTATTTTTCAGGAACTCGGACTTAAAAATGGAGATGTGATCAACCAAATCAATGGAACCTTGATTGATAGCATTGAAAAAGCCATACCCATGCTGCAACTTTTGAAAACAGAATCATCGTATTCTATTGATGTCACACGTGGGGGTAGCAAGCAAACGCTACAGATTGAAATTCAGTGATGGAATGTAAGAGAAGATATATGAAAAAAAGCCTTTTGACTTTGCTATTTGGACTTGTGTTGGCCCAGCCTCTTTCCTTAAGTCTTGCAGAAGATGGAAGTCCCAGCCAAGGAGAGGCCGCTGCAGTTCAAGACGAGCGCATACGAGTCGATGAGAAAGGTAGAATACATCTAGACTTTGTAGATGCAGAAGTCGTTGATGTAGCTCAGTCTATCAGCGAGCTTACAAAAAAGAATTTTATTATCGACGACAAAGTCAAAGGCAAAATTACAATCATTTCTCCTCTTGCTGTATCCGTACAAGAAGCCTACCAAGCTTTCATCTCCGCATTGGAAGTAAAAAACTTTTCGGTTGTACCTGCAGGAAAAATGCTCAAGATCATT
>JAGRAX010000085.1 GCA_020434365.1 Bdellovibrionales bacterium | reverse complement strand
TTAATTTATATAATAATTTTTATTTACAATTTTTCATAATATCAACAATTTAGAAATAAGCTCCCCATCTTAGTCGAGATATAGATCGTGACATCCTTGACTCAGGGTGATAGCTGCAGATCCAATGACGAAGGAAAACCAACACAGTGCTTCGACCCGAGACCCAAGAATGGCTATCGCATTTCTTGAAAACGTCATGCTACAATCAAGTAGTTGGTGAGGTATTTTTACATGAACAAAACAAAACAAAACGTTCAAAACGCAGTCACAATTTTTATAATATTGCTTCTTGGAGCATGCAGCCCTTATGGAATGCAAGTAAGATGTGGATCAGGAACTGATGTTCTGACTAGTTGCGGACTAAGCAGCAATGGCAGTTCAACAGGTAACTCCAATACTTCTCGGGCCATCAGTTCATTCAACGATGACAATGTTGCGAGCATTGAATTGGACTTCGGTTTAAGTGAAGATGAGAATGGACAAGCCCAAGGCGACGTATCGGGTGAACATGAAATTCAATTCTGCATGCAATCCACACCGGAAACCTGTGTGACCATTTCTGGAGACGCCAATGAAAGTCTAAGCCTATCTGACGCCTCTACACTCAATACTGTAGGTCTATTTTCCTGTACCGGAACTTATGACCACCTACAGTCCTGCAACAAAAATCCTCCCAACGTGGGAGTCGCAAACCTACCTGACCCCAGCTTGGCTTATGACGTTAAGGTTCGTCACCGCTACCGAAGCAGCTCAAGTCAAGACTGGAGCACAAACACAGACCTGAAAACCATCGAATATCAAGTACGCTTTCATACAGACAATGAAACCGTGGATAGAAACGAAGCGGCCCTACCAAATCTCACGATTTACGCAATCGGTGGTCCAGACCAAGTTTCCCCGAGCAACTTCTTGAGAAGCGGCGTTGCCTGTACCAATTTCACTTTGACTTTTGTCACAGGAAGTTATGCAGTAATCGAATACAAGTTGGTCAACGACGCAAGTTCAACCGTCGTTGCGAGTCCCACAACCATTACAACCACAACAGCAAATGGAGTCTTTGACACACTTAACGATCACATCAATTCGATCAATGCAAACTATGCCGTTCCTGAGCCCAATCAAGATGCAGACCTTCTGGAAGTATTTCCCACACAATGTACCGATAGAACTTCGGCGGCATACTTAAGCAATTGGATCAAAAGAGACCTCACACCTGAATGGATGATTGTAAAAGAAGACAGTTCCACAAACCAATGGAGACAAACCTTCGAATCTGACAGCCGCTACAATCGATAATCTAAAATGTATGCGGATCAAGGAAGTTACGAAAATAGCTCGTGAACTCTAGTTTGAGTTGATGCACAGAAAAACTCATTAAAATCCCAGCTCGTCAGCTTCTCCTTCTGAGTTTTCATCTTGAATATCGTCCCACTCGAGATCTTCCGACGCATCCGAACCTCGCTCTGGATTCTCCTCAAACACAGAATCAGAGTCTGCTTCAACTCCTTGAGAATCTAGACTTTGTAGCTCGTTTGAATTTGGATCAACTTCTTTAGGCAATTCCTGAGGTACCAAGCTCTGACCCGTCTCCTCTATGACTTCTTTCTCAATCTCTATTTCGGCTTCTACCGTAAATTCCACTCTCCGATTGATTCTTCTAGACTCACTGTCTACTTCTTCAACTTTAGGCCTTGATTCTCCATAACCAATGGCTCTAAGCTTTGCCGGATCAATGCCTTTGTCAACCATATATTGCTTAACACTTTCTGCGCGTCTCTGAGAAAGCTTTAAATTGTATGCATCCTTGCCTTGACTATCCGTATGACCTTCGATGACTATTGCCTGAATCTGATTGCTGTGCTCAGCAATAATCTCTGCAGCCGAATCCAACTCTGAGTAACTTTCCGGAAGAATCACAGCTTCGTTGGTTTTAAAGTTAATTTCTCTACGTACGCTAAGTTTCTCCTTCAAAATTTGAATGCGTCTTTGAAGCTCAACAACTTCAGGCTCGGGCTCAGTTTCGATCTTTGGTTCAGGCTCGGGCTCTACAAAAGGTTTTGGTTCCTTTTTTGATCCCAATGGAATTTTTGCACCTATAAATAATGACAAGTCGTTGCTTCTTGCCTTTCGAAAGGCTTCAAGTCCAGCACCGGCGTATAGTCTTACCGTACCCCATTGAGCCCTGGCACCAAAATGTACCTCAACAGGGTTTTGATCTTTGTCAAAGCTCGGAACGGTTACTGCGCCCAAAACCTCACCCATCAGACCCAGCTTACGATTTGGAAGCAGAGGCACAAAGACACCTCCGGCATAATCCATTCGACTTGTACGATCGATATTTAAAAAACTTGCATTCTCTGCCCTTGAATATCCGAGGTTCACATAAGTGTCGAACAAGCCCCATTTTTTATCCACCAAAATTTTTGCGCCGTATATAAAACTGTCATCAGTAACCAAATATCGAATGGCATCATTGCCTATTCTTCCTGTTGGGAATGCTCCATAGGGCATCACCGCAACATTTAAAAACGCGTCGTCACCGCTAAGTCTAAATTTCATGTACGCGCTGATATCTCCCAACCGATATGAGCTCCGATCATTTGGAGAATAGACTGAACCCAAGCGAACATAGTGCAAAGGTACATTGAGTCCGGCAAAAATCCTGGGAGTGATCAATACGCCCCCACCCAACTGCGTTGTCACCAGATCATCCACAATCGTGATGACCTGTGTACTTCGAGTCAGGTCGATTCCGATCAAAGCTTCACTGACATACTCAGTAGAAATATGAAGAATTGCTTTGTGCTGCGCGATTTCAGAGTCCGGCCCTATTGCACCTTCAATACTGATTTGTTCAAAACTGTCCCCAAAACGAAAGATATGGGAATTGATACTCGTATTTTGAGCTAAAGAGAGATCTGCATGCGCACCCCAAAACAGTCCGCACAACACAAGCATTGCGTTTTGCTTTGTGAACCACACGCCAAAATATCTCTTCATCATCGTAGAGCTCTAACACACTTCAATCAGGCGCCAAAGTTTTTTAGGGTCTCATGTAGAATCCGAGTACTCGTCAAGACACAATCCATATTTTTTATTGATGATATCGGCATTAATCATTGTCTAATTTTATGATTTCTGCTTAAAAACTATTTCTATGAATGAACTTATACAAACTATAAGCGGCTACATTGATCAATTCAACGGGGGCATAGGCTTTTACCTCCTCTTAGGTTCTTTGGTACCTGCAGGAGTTTTTTTGACGCTTAAATTTAGGTTTTTGCAAGTTCGCAGCTTTACACACGCCCTTAAAGTTGTTCGCGGGGATTTTGATGACCCCAATGATCCCGGTGACATTTCACATTTTAAGGCTCTTTCGACGGCTCTTTCAGGAACCATCGGAGTGGGAAACATTACAGGCGTAGCTCTCGCTATTTTCACAGGAGGTCCGGGGGCTGTGTTTTGGATGTGGGTAACGGCTTTTTTCGGAATGATGACCAAGTGTGCAGAATGCACATTGGGTCTAAAATATAGAAAAACGCTTTCTTCTGGTTTTGCTTCCGGTGGGCCGATGTACTATTTGGAACGGGCTTTCGGTAAGATCTCACCAAAGTTAGGTCGCATTGCTGGCATCTACTTTGCTGTAGGTTTTATTGCCATCACAATTGCACTCGGAAATTTGATTCAATCCAATAGCCTTGCTCAGTCCATGTCGCTCACGTACTCCATCCCCACATGGATCACGGGTTTGGTATTAGCTAGTGTACTCTTTATGGTGATCGTTGGAGGAATTAAAAGAATCAGCGATGTCACAAGTTTTTTGGTACCCATTATGACACTCATATACATTTGCGCAGCTCTTGTGATCTTAGTCATCAACATCACAGAAATCCCAGCTGTCTTTTTACTCATTGTAAAATCAGCCTTTTCAATTGAATCTGCAGCCGGAGGCTTTTTGGGTTCAGCCTTTATTGTCGCGCTCAGGAGCGGCGTCGCAAGAGGCGCATTTTCTAATGAAGCTGGTTTGGGTTCAGCTCCTGTAGCACACGCCGCCGCAAAGACTAAGTATCCCGTTCGGGAAGGGATCGTAGCTTCTTTGGGTCCCTTCATTGACACCATTGTCATCTGTTCGATGACTGCATTGATCATTTTATCAACCGGAGTTTGGAAAAACAAAACAGAAGCCAGTGGTTCAGACCTTACCATTCAAGCCTTTGACCAAGGACTGTCAGCCCTTGGCATGTCAGGTATGGGGGCCCACATTGTAACCTTGGGATTGATTCTTTTTGCTTTTTCTACAGCCCTCGCATGGGCCTATTATGGTGAACAAGCCGTCGTCTATTTGTTCAAAGAGAAGGCCATTACTCCATACAGAATTTTGTACTGTATATGCGTATTTTTTGGTTCTCTCTTTGCTGTGAAATTTGTTTGGAGCCTAGGGGATCTCTGTCTGGCATTGACCACGCTGCCGAACTTACTTGGAGTTGTGATCTTATCAAATGAGCTTAAATCCGACATCAAAGAATATTTTTCAAAATATTCTACATGAAGAATGTCCACTCGTCTCGACTCCAAATATTTCACTCTTGATGAAAACATTCTTACGCTAGAAGAGTATCTTAGAGCCAAACAATGGATTGATACTGAAGAAAAAATATTGCAAATAGAGCGAGCCGGAGAAGGAAATATGAATTGTACCTTCCGAGTCTACACAGATGCAGCTAGCTTTATTCTGAAACAATCCAGACCCTGGGTAGAAAAATATCCAAGCATCATGGCACCTTTTGACCGAATCTATTCCGAACATCTATACTATACGATATGTAGTTCGCAGCCACTGCTACAGCGAATGATGCCAAAGTGTTTACGCTTTGACAAAAATAATCGCATTCTCATGCTTAGCGATCTCGGTCGTGAAGGTGATTGTCTTTCCCTCTATCAAGGCGAAGAGCTCTCATATTCGAACACAAACAAGCTCCTTCTGTATCTACACACTCTTCATCGTATTAAACTTGATAACGACAACAAAAAAGCTCTTTTGAATCAAGAAATGAAGGATCTGAATCATTTTCATATTTTTGACTTCCCTTTGCAGAACGAAAACGGTCTAAATCTTGATACTTTTACTCCTGGACTAGAAGATGTAGCTCAAAGTTTAAAAAATGACCTGAGTTATGTTGCGCGTGTCAAAGAATGCGGAAAAATATATCTCGAAAACGGAGATCATCTTCTTCATGGTGATTTTTATCCGGGAAGCTGGATCAAAAAAGAAAAAGACCTATATGTGATTGATCCCGAGTTTTGTTTTTTGGGAGCAAGAGAATTCGACTTGGGCGTGTTTCATGCCCATCTGTGTATAAGCCGAGCACATATATCAAAAGAAGTTTGCTTTGATGCCTATGAAGGATTCCAGGACCTCGACATGCGTCTCGTATACTGTTTTTCAGGGATCGAAGTCATGCGTAGGCTCATCGGCGTAGCTCAACTTCCTCTTGACTATTCATTGGAGCAAAAGTCTCGGCTCTTGGAAGGGGCAAAAAAACTCGTACTAGATGCATAACTACGTTTAAGATCGAAAATCATTTCGATCTTAAAAAAAATGCTTTACGTTTTTTTTAATCCTGCCACATAAACAATCCAGATCGCGCAATCCTCGACTTTCTTCTTTGCGGAAAAAGTACCATTGCCTTCACCATCTTCGTCATCATTTTCCCAGTATACTTTTACATCTTGGAAGCCTGCTTCTCTGAGAACGTCGCTAATTTCTGGAATGGTCCACATCCTCCAATGATAGCTAAATGCTTTCTTTTTCTCCTGGCCCTTCCCCCAAGAAAAGTGAATATGAAATACAGCTTCTCGATTGATGGGATTGAACTGCGCATGCTCCCATATGTAATTCACTTTTGTACCGTCTGACAATGTGACTTTTCTTTTTTCCTTCTGAGTGTGAGAAACTTCAAAACCTCCGAGAAGATCGAAGACAATCATTCCCTCTTGACTTAAATCACGATAACACTTGCTAAAATACTCTAGAAGTTCTTTGCGGTTTCTCAAAAACCCTATCGAAAAATTAGAAATAGAGATGATGTCGCTCGAAGGTGCTACGACATTCATGACATTGGCTTGAAAAGTCGACACTCTATTTTGCTCCTCGGAATTGAGCTTGGATGCGTGATGTTTTTTCCCATAGGCCAAGGCTCTAGGATCCAGGTCGACCGCTATGCTATGATGATCTTGTGCAATTTTTACCCACTGACAAGCATTGAGAAAAGTAGAACAAAAGTCCTCTCTAAACACCTGCGCTTCATGGTCAAAGTTTTCTCTAAAAAATTGATCTATGATCTCGATCTCACCCTCTGGATCTTGAACTGCCGCCTCATAGAGCTCAAACTTGTGATAATTTTTTTTCGTCTTTATATTCTTATTTTCCTTTTTCATTTTCACACAAATTTTATTGATTTGAAAAAACGCAGATAGCGTGTATGAATCAAGAGAAGGAAAATGTAAATGAAAATTCTATCTTGGAACGTCAATGGCATTCGAGCTGCAGAGAAAAAAGGGTTCTTGGACTGGCTTACTAAGCAGAAAGCTGACTTTGTATGCATTCAAGAAACCAAGGCTCACAAAGAACAGCTAGAAGAAAAACTCATCCACCCAGCTTCATATGAATCATACTGGTTTTCAGCCCAAAAAAAAGGCTACAGCAGTGTTGCATGCTATACAAAATCATCTCCTTTAGAAGTTCATTATGGGATGGGAATTGAAGCTTTCGATATCGAAGGTAGAGTTTTGAGTTTAGAATATTCAGATTTTGTGTTGATCAATGCCTACTTTCCCAACAGCCAGGACCTGGGAAAGAGGCTCGACTACAAACTGGATTTTTGCCAAGCTATGCTACATTACTGTCAAGAATGGAGGCAAAAAGGTAAGCACATCATTCTATGTGGTGACTATAACATTGCACACAAGGAAATCGACCTCAAAAGGCCCCAAGCCAATCAGCAAAGCGCGGGCTTCTTGCCTGAGGAAAGAGAATGGATGAGCCAATATCTTTCCCATGGCTATATCGACATCTTTCGAGAGTTTGAACCTGGGCCTGATCACTATACATGGTGGAGCTATCGCGCGGGTGCCCGGCCAAGAAATGTGGGATGGAGAATCGACTATTTTACCTGCAACCCAGAAATGAAAGATAAACTCTTATCCTGCACGCACCAAACAAAGGTGATGGGTTCAGATCACTGTCCCATTGAGCTCAATATAAAGTCTTAGTCTGTTATGGACAGGCTGTAAGATTGAACGG
>JAGRAX010000084.1 GCA_020434365.1 Bdellovibrionales bacterium | reverse complement strand
CAATCTTTTGAAGGTTTGGAGTTTGCGTCCGTGATGATGCTTACAACATCACCATTTCTCAACTGGTATTTTAGGGGAACAATTTTCCCTCCAACCTTGGCACCTTTGCACCGATTGCCCACTTCGGTATGAATTCTGTAGGCAAAATCAATAGGTGTACTTCCTCTGGGCAGCTCTATGACTTCTCCATCAGGTGTAAAAACATAGACTTCGTCTGAGTAGAGATCGATCTTAACGGTCTCAATAAATTCATGGGAGTCTGAGAGATCTTCTTGCAAATCAAGCATTTGCTTGATCCAGGCATATTGAGAAAGCTCTTTGTCTGTGGCTGCGGAATCGGTTTTGTAAATCCAATGTGCTGCAACACCTTCTTCAGCAAACTGATGCATGGTGTGAGTACGGATTTGAATTTCAATCCGAGTACTTTCAGGACCAAAAACAGTGGTATGAAGAGATTGATACATATTGGCTTTTGGAAGGGCAATATAATCTTTGAATCGACCAGGAACGGGTTTCCATAAACTATGAATATGACCCAAGGCTTCGTAACAATGAGGAATCGAGTCGACAACAATTCTAAATGCAATGAGGTCTGTGATTTGGTCAAAGTCCAAATTGCGCTTTTCCATTTTTCTAAAGATTGAATATAGATGCTTGGGCCTGCCTGAAACCTCCATCGCTCCCAGATTATATTGACCAAGCTCCTTTTTTACGCAGTCGATAACTTTAGCAATATATAGGTCTCTTTCTTTCTTGAAAGAGGTCAATTCATGATCAAGCTTTTTATAGCTTTCTTGGTGCAGTGCCTGAAAACAAAGATCCTCTAGCTCTTGTTTGAGCCAAGAAATTCCAAGGCGATGTGCGATAGGGGCATAAATATCTAAGGTTTCCTTTGCGATGACTTGTTGTTTGTTTTCTTTCATATGCGTCAAAGTGCGCATGTTGTGTAGTCGGTCAGCCAGTTTGATAATGATGACTCGAATGTCCTGCGCCATGGCAAGAAGCATTTTTCTAAAGCTTTCACTTTGTCGAATATCTTTAGATTTGAAAGAAATGGAAGAGATTTTTGTCACCCCGTCTACAAGGTTCTTTACTTGATCTCCAAATTTTTCTTCGATTTCTTCCAATGAAATTTGGGTGTCTTCTACGACGTCATGAAGCAGGCCGGTGGCGATGGTTTCTTCATCCATTCTATGGGAAGCCAAAATATAGGCGACCTCTAATGGATGTGAAAAATAAGGATCTCCAGATTTTCTGGTTTGGCCGGAGTGAGCCTCTTTGGCTACATGATATGCGCGAACGACCATGTCCGAATCCGCTTGAGGTCGGAATTCTTTCATTTTGCTTACAATGGAATCAATACTTCTCATGTATTACGCTCAAAAATCAGTATACTATATATTATATCGAACTTTCTTTGGGCTCGTCCAAAAGGATTTCTCTTATAGATCTTGGCCCTCATTCCCGTCCCTTAGTGTTATAGCAGGGTAAATGGCATCGGGCTATTTCTTGAGTATTTTGATATAACTTATGGAAGGAGCCAAGGATTGTAGAAAAAGCTTAAATTGTAATAGAATCCTTAGAACATAACTTGTAAACACCATACGAAAGAGCCGTAGCTTGAGCCGAGAATTAGAAAATAACAGTAAACTTGTTGAGTCAAAAGACTCTCTGTTGGATGTCTTTCGAAAGGGGAGTCGTCCGAAAGAAGAATTCAAAGTGGGTGTAGAGTTTGAGCGCTTTGCCCTGACTCCTCATCAAGGAGTACCCCTACCGTATCAGGGAGATCCATCCATTTTTTCAATTTTGCAAGCCATGCAATCTCTATGGTCATGGCAACCTGTGACGGATCAAGGAAGGCTGATTGCCTTAACTCAAGGTGGCAATGCCATTACTCTGGAACCTGGGGGCCAGGTGGAGCTAAGCTCTCGTGCTTTTGAGGATACCCAGAGTATGGCTTTTGAGTTGAGATCCATTTGTGGGGATATGGAGAACATTGCGCATGATTTGGGTTTTGTGTGGGGAGATTTTGGTTTTGTGCCCACGATTTCCCTGGAGCAGGCCCAGTGGATTCCAAAATCGAGATATCATATTATGAAATCGAAATATGAGGGCAGAGATCGATCGTTTCTAGAAATGATGGCCTTGACCGCATCGATTCAGATTAACTTTGATTATTCTAGTGAGGAAGATGCTGGCAAAAAGGTTTTTGTCTCCTCGATGTTGTCACCTGTGATCGCTGCTCTGTGTTCAAATTCCTCGATTGAGAATATGACGAAATCTAACTATCTTCATCGAAGGCACGCAATTTGGATGCACGGGGATCCAGATCGTACGGGGATTCCTGCATTTTTTGTAGATGGAAGTTTCAGCTTTGAGCAATATAGAGATTATGCGCTACAAGTGCCTATGTATTTCATTGTTCGTGATGGAAAATATATTGATCAACGTCATCTGACTTTTGGGCAGTATCTCGATCAAAATGCAGAGGTTCAAATGGGGGACTGGGATTTACATTTGACGACGCTTTTTCCCGATCTTAGACTTAAAAATCATTTGGAGGCCAGAACCGCTGATCAAAATCCTTTGCCCATTGCTTTGGCACTGGCTGTATTTTGGTTTGTGCTAAGTAAGAATAATCTATTGTTAGATGCCTTGGCGGAGCGATTTTCGCCATACTCCTATCAGGATCTTCAGTTGGCAAATCAACAGTTGATCACAAAGGGACTGGAAGCCATGCTTGGCTCTGAATCTCTGCTTGAACACGCTCGCTATATTACACAAAAATGTATGGAGCATTTGGACGCTCATGATCAGGAGCTTTTTAGGCCTCTGTTCGAGCTGGCACAAGAAGGAAGGTCTCCGGGACAAAAAATATTGATCGCTATGGAAGAGGAGTCTCAATCTTGGAGCTTTGATCAATTGATGAAAGTTGCTACTGTGTCAGGCAAATGAAAACTTACGCGCACAAAGATCTACGCTATAGCATCCCACTGTTTTCTTGGCTGTGTCTTTTGTGGTTTGGAAGCGGTGATCGATTTTCATGGCAAGAGACAGCACATTGGTTTGGCAAGGTTTTTTTTGTTTCTATGTCAGGCTCTCAGATAAGCGAGTGGATCCACTTTTGTTTTCGAAAAGCCGGACATTTTGTGTGTTATGCGATGTTATCCTATTTGTGTTTGGTGGCGATAGATCAAACTTGGAACCTGTCTCGAAAATATCGCCCAAAAATTGCGGCCTTGATCATTGTGTGTTGTATATTTTTTGCGGGCATCGATGAATGGCGACAATCTTTTACGATCTATAGGAGCAGTTCTATTTTTGATGTTTTGATTGATGGAATGGGAATTATTGCGGTCCAGAGCTTTTTTTCTTTGAGAGGAAGTCAAAGCCGATGAAAGGATATGAATTCTTTAGATATTTTTGTGCGGGACAACAGTACGTATTGTGTGAAGCTAAAGCTGATCAGTGGACTCAAGGTCAGGTTCTCGCCAAAGTATTGTGCGATCCCCTTAAGGGAACGGGCGCAGATACTTTGATTCTTCTGCAGAAAAAAAATAAAGGCGTGTACTGCATTCAATCTTTTAATGAACTTGGAGAAAAGCGGCCCCATCCAGAAGCAGGAATTCTAAGTGCGGCAGACTGGGTTTGCACAAGAGGTCAAATCGATCACTGTCTCTTTCTCGATGATCGCTATGAAAAAAAAGTTTGTAGGACCGATACCGGAGAATATGCCTTGCAAATGGAGGCGCCATCTTTTGACGCCAAAAAAATTCCTGTATCTACTCAAGGTGCTCCCTGGGGAAAGCCCATTTCGATTGGGGACATTCGTTTGAAACTCTACAGCCTGTCTGTAGGCAGCCCTTATGCGGTGTGTTTCTTAGATTGGCAAAAAAACTTGAACTGGATTGACAAGGTGGGTCCAGAACTTGAGAAGCATTTTCTTTTTCCGCTGCGGACAAACGTGGCTTTGGCTTTTGTTCTCAATCCAAAGAATATCATGATTCGAGTTTGGGAACGTGACTCGGGGGAGCAGCCTGGAAGTGTGAGAGCCTCTGTAGCCGCAGCAGTGGTATCAATCAAAAATAATGTAGCTCAGGCTCCTTTGTGGGTGCATACAAAGGCTGGAAAATCAGAGATTTCCTGGTCAGAAAACACAAGCATCGACTATAAAGCGAATGCCTCTCTGCTCTTTCGTGGCATTTTTGAATGTACGGAGAGTACATCGTTCTAAGGACTTTACTTGGGCCCTAGGGCGGCTTTGCTTGACAATTTATAGGGGCTTAGGGTAGCTCTAGGCCTAATGAAATTCTTTATTGATACAGCCAACATAGATGAGATCAAAGAAGCCTTAACTTGGGGCGTATTGGACGGAGTGACGACCAATCCGAGCTTGGTGGCCAAAGAAAACCAAGCTTATGATGAGCTCGTCAGTGAAATTTGCAAGATTGTTCCAGGCCCTGTGAGCCTTGAGGTTGCGGGTGTTCACACTTCAAAGGAAATGATTCAGGAAGGCGAAAGGCTGGCAAAAATCAACGATAATGTCGTAGTAAAATTGCCTTTGACCACAGAGGGTCTCAAAGCCACCAAAGCGCTGTCTGATCAGGGAATCTATGTCAATGTGACCTTATGTTTTTCTCCTTTGCAGGGCCTTTTGGCCGCAAAGGCTGGAGCTACCTATATTAGTCCATTTGTGGGCCGGTTAGACGATATTTCGCATTATGGTATGGATATTGTGAGCCAGTTGGTTCAAATTTATAATAACTACGGTTTTGATACGGAGGTACTTGTTGCCAGCGTTCGAACACCAACTCATGTGCTTGATGCAGCGCTTTTGGGGGCAGATGTTGCGACTGTGCCTTACAAAGTGATGAAACAGTTCGTTTCTCATCCCTTGACGGATAAAGGCATTGAGGTTTTTGAACAGGATTGGAAGAGAGTAAAGCATGAAGCGTAGTTGGCTGTTGGCCCTTTTGTTGTTTTTGGTTTGCGGAGAGGGCCGCGCGCAGGAAATTGTGCCGGTGGTTCCTATAGAAGCGGTGCAGGAATCTGAGAAAACCTCGATGGATTCACAGCCTGTTGGCTCGGAAGGTGAGGTGCTTCGCCAAAGCTCGGCCATGCCAATAGGTAGAACGAATTATCCCTCGTTCAATCTACGCGCAGGCGCTGGAACTTCCTTTGATCCACAGCTGTGGTGGGTGGTTGGCAGCATAGAAGCGCAGCTGGACAAGTTTTTTGCGCTTGGACCTATGGTGCAGGTGGGCTTTGATCGGAATCGTACTTTTGTTCTGGGTACGATTGGACCTCGTTTGATCATGCCGATTTCTTTTTTTGAAATTGGATTGAGCGCGGGAATGGGTTTTTCCTATAGAAATGAAGTCGGATTTACATATACAAACTTCGCCTATCAGGCGGGTATAAATCTGGATATGTATATCATTGAAAACTTTTCTGTGGGGCTGCTCGCAAACTTTAATTTCTTGAGCAGTGTAGCTCTTGCAGATGTGGGTTCCATTACTGGAACCTTGTCTTATCATTTTTAGTTTCCGCCGGACCCGAAGCGACAATACGTTCTTACAGAGGAGTGATATGAAAATAGGTGTGTGCATCAAACAAGTTCCCGACACGTCGGCGCAGATAGCCGTAAATTCTGAAGGAACAGGTATAGATGAGTCTTCCATCAAATGGGTGATTAGTCCTTATGATGAGTTTGCCATTGAGCAAGCGCTTCAGATCAAGGAAAAAATTGGTGACCAAGCCAGCGTTACGGTTTTTTCCGTGGGGCCGGCGAAAGTTCAAGAGGCCCTTAGAACGGCTTTAGCGACGGGCTGTGACCATGCTGTTCATATTGAGACTCAAGATCGATGGAGTTTGGACCATCACTCTATCGCAAAGATTCTGGCTCAGGCCCTGGACGAGGAGTCCTGTGAACTTACTTTCGTAGGCAAACAATCCATAGACGATGATAGCGGCCATATCGGTCCTATGATTGCTCAAAAGAGGCAGCATGCACACGCCTCGGTTGTTGATGAGTTTGAATTGTCCGAAGACCTGCAATCTGCAAAAGTTAAAAAAAACTTAGAGGGTGGATTGAGCCAGGTATGGACCCTGTCACTTCCTTTGCTTGTATCTACAACAAAAGGTCTCAATCAGCCTAGGTATGCTTCTCTCAAAGGAATCATGCAGGCAAAGAAAAAACCCTTGTCTCAAAAAAAGCCCCAGGACTATGGAGTTGAAGAATCTACCAAGGGCTTGCAGTGGAATCATTTCTTTATTCCAGCGCAGCAGCGTGGAAAAAAGATGTTTTCAGAAGGTGCTGCGCAAGATGCTGAAAAAGTCGTGGGCCTACTTCGTCAAGAAGCCAAAGTGATATAAGGAGTATGAAGATGAATCATTATCTGGTTTTCATTGAAAGTAAGAACGGCCAAATCTCCAAGGGATCCAGAGATCTTTTGATCAAAGCGTCGCTATTGGCAAACTCCTCTTCTGCGAAAGTCTCGGCTCTGGCCATTGGAAACAATCTCCAGGATCTTGCCTCGCAAGTTCAATCTCTGGGGGCTACGACCCTGTATGTTTCGGATGAGGCTTCTAACCTTCCCTACGAATGTTTGCGCTATGTAGATCTATTGAATAAAGTTTGGAGTGCAACAGGTCCTGTAACCATTTTGGCCAATCGAGATGGCCTAACCCGAGATTTGCTGCCATATTTTGCAGCAAAAGTTGGCGTGCCGATTGTAAGCGATTGCGTAAGCATTGAAACCAGTGAAGAGGGCTTGATTGTAGAAAAACCTTTTTTTGCTGGAAAGTGCGTAGCCAGGGGCTTGCTTTCTTCTCAAGGGGCTATATTGGTTTGTAGACCCAATAGCTTCGATGTAGTTGAAGTCGCTCCATCTGACAAACTCGATCAAGTTTCAATCAGCTCGTCTCTTGAAAACACCAAAGCAAAATTTGAATCGGAGAATCAAGTATCTTCTGAAAAAGTATCTTTATCCGATGCTTCCATTGTGGTTTCCGGAGGGAGGTCTTTGAAAAGTGGAGAAAACTTCGCCATACTAGAGGACCTAGCGAAAACTTTAGGGGCTGCTGTTGGCGCCTCTAGAGCTGCAGTAGATGCAGGCTATGTACCTCATGAAATGCAGGTCGGCCAAACAGGAAAAACAGTCAACCCAAAGCTTTATATAGCATGCGGGATTTCGGGTGCGATACAACACCTTGCCGGTATGAAGACTTCTAAGGTGATTGTTGCAGTCAATACTGATCCAGAAGCCCCAATTTTTCAAGTCTGTGATTATGGCATTGTAGGGGATTTGTTTGAGGTAGTTCCTGCCTTGAAGCAGTCTTTTTCTAAGTTGCTGAATCAATAGTTTTTTTATTCTATTTCTATAGAGTTTTTATCTTCTCAGCCTGTTGACAGCGCCTTTTTTGTGCCTATTGTATGTGTAGCTTAGAGAGAGGGCGCTACGAGTGTGCGGCTCTTCCAAGCGAGGATTTATCAAA
>JAGRAX010000083.1 GCA_020434365.1 Bdellovibrionales bacterium | reverse complement strand
AGTATATTTATCTTTCTCTGGAAGCTGATGAGTCACACCCAGAGCCATTCCTCTGGGAACAATGGTCACTTTATGCACGGGATCAGCATCTGGACTCAGCTTCGCAATCAAAGTATGACCAGCCTCATGATATGCAGTAACCTTCTTATCTTCTTCGGTCATGATGACACTTTTTCTCTCCTTACCTAGGGTAAGTTTGTCCTTGGCATCATCTACATCTTTTGCAGTGACTTCTTCTCGGTTTTCCTTGGCTGTGATCAAAGCAGCCTCATTGATGAGATTCGCAAGGTCTGCACCAGAAAAACCTACGGTTCCTCGAGCAATTACACCCAAATCAACGTCTTTAGACATGGGCACTTTGGCCGCATGGACCTTAAGAATTTCTTCCCTTCCCGTAACGTCAGGCGGAGGCACCATCACATGTCGGTCAAACCTTCCAGGTCTCATCAAGGCAGGATCCAAAACATCAACTCGGTTTGTAGCAGCCACAAGGATCACGCCTTCATTGGTTTCAAAACCATCCATTTCAACCAGAAGCTGATTGAGTGTTTGCTCTCTTTCATCGTGTCCGCCTCCGAGACCTGCGCCCCTATGCCGTCCAACAGCATCGATTTCATCAATAAAAATGATACAAGGAGCATTTTTTTGCCCTTGTTCAAAAAGGTCCCTGACTCTCGAAGCCCCAACACCTACAAACATTTCGACAAAATCTGATCCTGATATACTGAAGAAAGGAACACCCGCTTCACCCGCAACGGCCTTTGCCAATAAAGTCTTACCCGTTCCCGGAGGACCCACGAGCAACACGCCTTTGGGAATTCTCACACCTAGTTTTTGATATTTTTTTGGATCTTTTAAAAAATCTATGATCTCGGCCAACTCTTCTTTGGCCTCTTCGACACCCGCAACATCTTTAAAAGTGACTTTCTTTTTGTCCTCACTCATCATTCGAGCTTTGGATTTTCCAAAGTTGAGTGCCTTTCCACCTCCAACTTGAATTTGCCGAAATAAGAACATGAAAAAGAAAATCATAATGATCAAAGGAAAGCCTGAAATAAAAAGCTGCTTCCAAAAGTTGCTTTTATCATCAGACACTGTTTCAAAGTTTTTCACCTGATGATCTTCTAAAAACTCTGTCAGGCCTTCCCCAGTACCGATCCACTCTGTAACAAATGTTTTTGTCTCTTCCTTTTCTCCGGTGGCTGAGCTTTCAGTTTCAATGTACTCTCCCTCAATGCGATCTTCATAAATTGAAACCGACTCTACGAGACCCGATCTTACCTTGTCTCTAAACATGGAGTAAGAAATTTGCTCCGGCATTGGACTTGAAAAATGTCCAATCGACTGAAAGACCATGACTGCCATGGCCGCAAGCAAAACCCAAAGTACAAAACTCTTTCCTTTCAATGTATTACGCCAAGCCTTTCTCTATCATTTGTTTTTATTACCTTGCGAAAGATGAATCATAAGCAAGCACACAAACTGCATTTCGACCCAATATAAGCCCCAAACTGTTTCTGTCTAGTGGCTCCACCAAGTTTAGAGCTTTTACACCGATACTCAAGGTGATGGAAATTTTTTTACAAATGTTACATTTCGATGATCCATCACACAGCTTACTGACTCCGGCAATTCATATTTTTTTGGACCCGTTGTGGACTTTAGCATCTTTTCTAAGGTCTTAATGTGTTGAGAACTCAATGCAGCATGTGGATCACTCTGAGCTCTGTATCCTAGAATCAACATTTCTTGCGTCACGACCTTCGGAGCCTCCAGAAACATACGTTTATCATATTTATGCTCGCCTTGTTTTGCCTGCGTAAGCCGCTCAATGGCCAAAGATTCAATCACTTGATGCGCATCAGACATCCATTGACTCAGGTCCAAAATATGCTCTGAAAGTTTTGGATTGATAGAACTTTGAATGAGAGGGATCAGTTGATTTCGAATGAGATTTCGATTGAAGCGATTGTCCTGATTCGATTGATCCTCAAGATATGGGATGTTCAATGTTTCAGCTTCCCGGTAGATCAGCGCTTTGGAAACTCTCAGAAGTGGGCGATACCACAATCCATCCTGCCATTTTCGGATCGAAGAAAGCCCCTTTGCCTTTGTCCCTGAAAACAGGCGCATGAGAAAAGTTTCTGTATGATCATCCAGATGATGTCCCAGAACAATATACTGAGCGTGCTCTTGCGCAGCAATGGCCATAAGCGCCTCTCTTCTTTTCTTTCTCAAAGAGTCTTCAGACCATGTCTTTCCAGACTTGAGGCAGTACTGAAAACATGGCAAAGACAAAGCCTGACACTTAGCAATAACAAGTTCGGCCGCCTTTGAGTTGTATTGAACTTGAGTTCCATGCACGATATGTCCAACACTCACTTTGAATCCAAGATCCAATGCAAGGTCATGGAATATGTACATCAGTAGCATGGAATCAACGCCGCCTGAAACCCCCAGCATTACATGAAGGCCTTCTTGGTAGCGATCATCAGATTGCAGATCCGACCTGATGGCACCATACAACTGAGAGAGATTGGACAAAGGCCGATTCACCAACGACATGGACCCCAACATAGTTTCATCTTTCCTCCTTACCTTACTCTATGCTTATTGTGGATTTTGCTGACAGAATTTATTTCTCAATTAGTTTACAGAACCGTAAGATTTGATATGGTCACTTGCGTTATATTAGTAATAAAATCAGCTATTTCAGTTTATTTATAGGGGCTTTCATGAAACAAATTCATATTTTTCTGATCTTTTTGGCACTGTGCTTGTCCATAAGCCTTCCTTCTCACGCAGAGAATCAGACCCAAAATGATATTGGAAATGTTCGAATCAAAGGCATTGATGTAGTTCAAAATCGAATTTTCACAAAAGGTGGTCGACATGAGTTCACCTTTGGAGGCGGCTGGGTTTTTGACAATCCTTTCATCGAATATGGGATGGCCGAATTTCACTATACCTACCACCTCAGAGAGTCCATTGGTTTAGAGTTCAACTATACGAGAGCTTTTTCATTCGATAAGGCCTTGATTGATGACCTCGCAGGCATTCCGTGCGATCCAGCCAACCCACTTTTTGACTCCAACAACGATGCCATTACAGACTGCGGAATTTCACTCGACCCAGCTCCAGACCCTTTCAAGAACATCTACGTTGGAAATATTGTGTGGTCTCCGATCTATGGGAAGTTCAGTATTTTTTCAAAAAAGATTTTCCACTTTGATGTCTTTCTTTTGGCGGGAGCAGGACTCTATCAGGCCAGTCGATCAAAGAATTTTGGTTTCAATGTTGGATTGGGAACAAAAATCCACCTCAACGACTGGTCATCGTTGCGAATCGATTTCAAAAACTTTACTGTCAAAGAAGGGGCGCCTTTCAACCACATCGTCAACAATAGAATCCTCTCTATGGGAATGTCGTTTTACCTGCCTACCCGTCCGAGGAGAGAAAAATAAATGAAATCTTTTTCAAAGACAACAACGCTGGCTTTTGTCAGTCTCACCCTGCTTCTATCGTGTGGAAAAAGACATGTCCGGCCTATGGCAAGTCAAGAGTTTGATAAGGATGTCGATGCCAGAATCATTTCTGAGATCCAAAAACGAAAAGACCTTGTTCAAGGAAATACTGTATTTGAATCTCTCGTTGCTCGCTTTGAAGAAGGTCGTGCGCACCTCCTCAATCAACGTGCGAAGGAAGCATATTTTATTTTCGATGAAATTCTTTCAAGTGATCGATTTAAAAATTATCCAGAATACCGCTTTGCCAAGTACTACCTCTCCATTGCTCTATATGACATGGACGTACCTTATGGTTCTCTTCTCTACTTTGTAGACATCGTAGAAAAAGAACCTTTGCAAGCTCACACACATGAATCCCTTCGAAGGGCCATCAAAATTGCTCAGGAGCTCAAAGATGACGAGCTGATCGTATACCTGGCCGAAAAAATATCCCAAAAGAAAGTCCCACTTTCTTTGAGAGAAGAGTTTCGTTATTTCATCGCAAAAAACCTATATCTCCGAGGCCAACATCAACGCGCAATGAGGCTTTTGTCAGCAATCTCATTTAGAAATAGACTATATCTCGGAGCTCAATATTTGATGGGGACCATAGCTATGGAAAATCAAAATTTTGATTTGGCCATAGAACACTTCCAAAAAATTTCTAACACTCGATCTCCCGTTGAGTACTACGAAAAAGCTCGTCTCTCCCAAATTGCAAATCTAGCGATCGGTAGAATTTTTTATGAGAGAGGAAATTATCCCTTGGCCGTACTCTATTACGGGAAAGTTCAGCGAGATGGCGAATTTTTCCCTCCAGCTTTGTATGAATCAAGCTGGGCACTTTTCAAACTCAATAAATTCAACGAAACGCTTTCCATTCTTCACTCTCTTAATAGTCCCTTCTTCGAACAGGTGTTTTTTATCAAGTCTTATCTCCTCAAAGCCGCAACCTATATGGAAGTGTGCTATTACGACAAAGCTGTTCAAACGCTTTCGGAGTTAGAAAAAAGCTTTCTCACTTTGGGTGAGCAAATTGACACCTTGGCAAAGGCTGCCAAAGATCCCCGAAACTATTACCCTATACTGAAGTCTACAGAACAAAGTACAAAGGGAGAAAAAACGTATAAATATCGAGAGCTTTTCAACTTGGCTGCTGGAGACAAAGATTTTTTAAACTTACATAGATACATCGAAGAACTGCAAAGCGAACAAACATGGCTTCGAAAACTTGAAAACAAAAGAGCGACAATTCTGAGTGGCCTTCTCCAACAGAGAATTGACAGCCTTTCAGCAAAAGGAAGTTGGATTGCGGGCAACAAACTAAAAAACACAAAAGAAATGATTTTAGAGTACCTCGCACTCAAAGATGTACTGGAATATGAAATTGTCAGTGTTGAAAGACAGGTGCTGCAAAAACGCATCTTAAATTTAGCTCCTCCTGTTTTGACGGATAAGGAACTCATTCAACCCGAATTTACAGACAGCTTAAAAGAAACCATGCTTTGGTGGGAAGTCAGAGGAGATGAAACTTGGGCAGATGAAATCGGCTATTTCCTCTACGACTTACCTTCAAAGTGTAACGAGGATCAGCAGGCCAAAGAAAGATGAAAAAAAACACACTCAGAATTGGCCTAAGCATAGGTATCCTTTTGTCGCCTACCTTGTATGCGCAAACACCTACCTATAGTGTAAAAGAGCTTCGCTCTGATCCTTTGACGCCCATTGGAGAAAAAGCAAGAGAGGGGAAGTTTCAGTTTCGCTCTTTTGAGGCCTTCGATGTTCCTCAATACAAGGTAGACCAAGCCTACCTTCAAAAGTCTCAGGACGAAATCGAACTTCTCAATGCCCTGGTAAAGAAACCGCAAAACAAAGAGCAACGAGCCAATATTCTGTTTCGATTGGCCGAGCTAAACTGGGGAATCGAAAAAACTCAATATACGCGGAAAAGTGAACTCTATGACCGCGAGATGGATGAGTACCTATCTAAAAAGAGAAAAAACAAACCAAGCGTGCCGGTTTTCTCAGGAAAGACAACCTTTGAACTCTATAAAGAAATCATTCGCAGCACGCCCAATTACCAACGCATCGACGAAGTCATATTTCTGGCAGGCTTTCGTGGAAAAGAAATAGGCGCGCCAAACTACGTGCGTTTCTTTGAGACACTGACCAAGAAGTTTCCGAATACAGAGTATATCTCAGATGCATATATGGAAATTGGAGACTACCACTTTAATGAACGTTCTTTCGAATCCGCCATAGAAAATTACAACGAAGTTCTCAAACTTCCCAATCGTCTCCATAACTTTGCGCTCTATAAAACTTCTTGGTGCTACTACAACCAAAACAAGTTCAGAGCTGCAAAAAAAGTGATGCAGAGAGTGGTTGAAACCTCAAAAAATGTACCTCATGAGATTCAGCTACGACAAGAGGCATTGAAAGACCTTGTATTGTTCTTTTCGGATCTAGGTGAATACAAGGAAGCTGAAAAGTACTTCACTTCCATCGGTGAAAATGAGTACGCACGTATTGTGCTAGAGAAACTTTCTGACATTTACTTTGATCAAGCCCGATATAATCTTGCAATTGCAACCATTTCCAGATTGATCGATCGATATCCCGAATATGAGTTTACTCCTAAGTATCATTCAAGACTCATTGACTGCTACGAACGTGTTCAAAACCTTGTTCAGTCTATGAAAGAAATGGTCCGATTCCTCGGTGAGTATGCTCCAGAATCAAGATGGTACGTCGTGAATGAAAACCCTGAGCGTAGAGACTACGCAGATACCCGCTCCGAAGTTTATGGAAGATTTCTGGCCAACAAGTATCACGAGCAGTCACAAAAAGAAGCAAAAACAGATCCTCGAAAGTCTGAAAAGTTTGCTTTGACTGCGATGGGCTTTTACAAAAAGTATTTAGATCGATTTTCAGACCATGCCAATGCTTATGAAATGCATATGCTGTATGCAGAACTATTATTTGAGTACAAAAAATTTGAAAGAGCTGCAGACCAATACGAACAGGTGGTCTTAGGTGGAGCAAAAAAAACCCACTATAAAAAGGCATTGACGGGACAAACAGACTCACTCAACCGTGTAGAAGTAGAAAAATACAAAAGAATCGAACCCATTGCAGAGCGCAAAAAAGCATCTTTGGAAAAACTAGAAATGCCTAGAACAACCGAAAAACTTATCGCAGCCAATGAACTATATGTAAGATCTTTTCCAACGGATCCAATTGCACCCGAGATGCTGTATCAGCGTGCCCGTTTGTTTTACAACTACAATCACTTTGAAAAATCTCTCAATGCCTTTTCCAATGTTGTAAAAATTTATCCAAAAAGCAAGGCGGCAGATAAATCTAGACATCTCATTCTAGACATTCATAACATCAAAAAAGACTGGCCTGCACTCGAACAAACTGCCGAAACCTATCTAGCAGTAGAACACTTTGCAACAGATGAAAACAAAGTAATCCTTTTGGATCTCATTCAGGGTGCCATCTTTAAAAGAGCCGAAGAACTGGAAAAGAGTAAAAAGCACTATGAAGCAGCTCAGGTCTACGAAAGTCTGACTCGACGTTATCCAAGCTCGAAGTATGCGGACAAGGCCCTATTCAATGCTTCTATGAATTATATCGAAGGGGACTATGCAAAAGCGGCAATTAGCAGCTCTGAAGGCTTTCTCAAACAATTTCCAAAATCAGGTTTAGGTCCTAAATTGATGCTTTCTTTAGCCACATATTTTGATGAAAAACTTGATTATGCAAATGCTGCAAAATATTTTGAGCTCCTTGCGCGTACCGATCCAAAATCAAACGTGGCACCGGACGCCTTGTTCAATGCGGGCCTCTACTATGAAAACCTGAACGAATACGACAAGGCCTTGGTGGACTATAAAAAGCACCTTGAACTCTATCCAGAATCAAAGGATAAAGACAGCATCGCATTTTCAATCGCTGCCGTTTATGAAAAGAAGAAAGACTTTGCGAGCGCTTCAAAAGC
>JAGRAX010000082.1 GCA_020434365.1 Bdellovibrionales bacterium | reverse complement strand
AAATAATGAATAAGTTATTAAATTCAAATAGTTACAACACATTCAAGACTTAGAAAACCTATTTTTCCCCTAAAAGCCATGCTGCCATGGCTACAGTGAGTAATATCTACCGGCAAGGCAATATTATGTTTTTGAAACACAGGCGCTCCAAACCCAGCAATCATACAAAGTCTGGAGCGTCTTAAGTATTCACAGTCTTTGAGGCCAAATATTATCAGAACAAAATCAGGCTATAGCTTGAGCTGTCGCTATTTCCACATATCGAGTAATCTATCGTCAATGTAGCATTGGTTCCAGAATGAGAACTATCGATCTGAACATCTAGATCACAAGATCCAGGACTTTCGACGTCTTGTCCGGATATATCTACTGTCCCCGAAACCGTCACATCGCTAGAACCAGCAAGGCTACTCGTCGAAAAAAAGTTCGAGGACGTAAAATTGACATTCCCATTTGATTCAATTGATCCATTAAGATTGTAATCGTTACCTACCGTAGGCTTACAATCACTAAAACTTTGCTCGAGAGCATAATTGGCTTGAAACTGTCCTGAATTGACCGTAGTGACAGTAACCGATTTACTCAAACTATAGTTTCCACCTCCTGGACAGGAGTTTGAAATCGATACCGTCTTTTCACCCGTGGTTTCACCCATCTCCCAGTATTCATTCGCCACATTTACAGTAGGTTTAAAAAGAACACTGAGCATACTGGTAATTTGATCTTCGTTAAGTTTCACCGAGCTAGAACCACACGTAGTCATCAACACACAAAGAAACATATTTACAACGTACAATTTTTTCATTTTTTCTCCTATCCTCGACCTTCTCAAGGTCTGTTTCTCTCCATGGCGAAATCCATCATGGAATGACTATACGATGTATCAGACCTATGCTGAACCAGACCTGAACTGGATTTTGAATATATTCTTATAATTTGATGTTCAAAACATCTTCGCAATAGCTGATTGAAGCCTTTGAAAACATACCCCTAAAAGAAGTTTGAAGAGACTTTCCATACGTCAATACCTTTGTAACCAAGCTACTTACATAGATTTCATCTAGATCATCGCAAAGGATCTGATTGTAAGAATCAGAATTGTCTGAGTTACATGGGTTGTTTCCTGGATCCGACATAAAATGAATCCAATTTGTGGCGTTTCGTAAAAAATATACATTTGCCATTTCATTTTCACTCTTAGCTGACGCAGACATCCGAATAAAAATTTCAGACAAGTATGCTCTCAATTTACGCTCATCTTTTTTCCCATTTCTTAGATCCTCTAAAAAATCTGCTATGGTCATGTCACAATATGAGGTTGCATTACATTTTTTTAAGTATTGAATTAACCCGCCTTTTCCATCTAGCAAAGAGACCAAGTCTCTTTGATATTGAGTTGATTTCGCATGAACCTGCGTAACGCTTGCAAAAGCCACCAAACAGCACAAAAGAGCAAAAAATTTCTTCATAAGACCCCCAAAGTTTCAAACCTTTATAATTACGACTAGACCTAACACAAAGCATTTTACATTCCAAGTCATAAAATCATAAAAACAGCGCTCGTTATCTATACTCTATTTGTTCTCGCGGCTTAACTCACCTGGCAAATCCCGACGAAGGATATATCCGGATAGATTTGCATGCCTTACCTTCAGCCAATCTCCCTGAAAATCCAAGATCTCTACAAACTGATCCTCTGGAATTACAGCAATCACTTTTGCATCTGATTTTGGCCGAGAATGCAGCGTGATTCTTTGAATGGTTTTTCTCTGAATGTACGCCTTCATCTCGGCATACGAAATGATGGAATCATTTTGATTTTTTGCCCCATGAGAAAACGCAAACCCGCTATAGTCAACTTCGATCCATTTCTTAGCTTTATAATTTTTTCTCTGAAATATTAGATCACCTACTGAAGCTTCATTTGCTTTGCCTATCTTCACATCAAACAGGCTTTTCCAAAACACCTTGAGGGTCAAATCCTCTACTCCTGTTTTCCATTGCTCAGCTCTCAATTCAAACCTCAAGGATTGATGACGAGGAAAAGTCTCGCGTTTTTTCCCCGATGGATCGTCTTCAGAAAAATACACTAAGGAATGTACCTCCTCTTTATTCCACGAATGCATCATGGTTCCCATGCTATTGGTCATTAGCAAAGGAGAGTAAGAAATTTCAATGTGTACAGTTTGTTTCGAAGGAAATTTTTGATTCCAATAGAAGCTTCGATCAAGGCCCCAGCCTATATTTTCCTCTCCATCGGGATTAACATTGTTGATCCAATTTTTTTCCACTAGCTTCATTTTAAGTTTTGGATCCATTGAATCCACATCAGGAAACTCGTTAAGAGAAACTCCCAAGTCTTTTAAGCCTGTAGAAATATCAACCCTTTTTCCATCCTGATGACCGCCATACAAAGGAGCCTCAACATCAAACAAATATGAAACTTCAGCACCCTCCACCCATACGCGAAAATCCTCAAAAGAGGCTCCCTGACTCATATAGTCTGCAGGAGAAGGCTGCGTAGGATAGGGAAATGAAACTTTTTGTAGGAGATCTTTGGAAGAATCATTGAGCACATCGTACTCTACAAAAATTTTATCGCTCTCAATGCTAATGACTTGACGCTTGAGAATAAGTTTCTCCGCCCCTTCAATCAAAAGATCCCCTCCCTGAGCGGGGGCATACACATCCGCGTAACCATTTGAAGACACAAAAAGCCCTACACAAAGAAGAATACTATGTATCAGATTTCCCACTCTCTACCTTTCTTGTAAGAGATTAATATTTTTTAGCCACTTGAGCGCTGACCTTATTTCAAGACCATCTGGATATGTTTTTTCTCTTGTGAGATTTTTAACCAGTTGAATGGAATGTACGTTTTTTATTTTTGGTATAAATGTGGAAAAATCTTTTGACCTTCGATCGTCAGAAAGCTTGCATTCAATCATGAGACCTGCATGTTCTTGAATATCAACATAAAAATCAATTTCGTTTCCATCTTTTGTTCTAAGATAATGGAGTTCAGATCGAATGCCTTGAGTGTCTTGAATATAATCGATTTGTTTTTTCAATGCCAGAGCAACAAAGTTTTCAAAAACCACTCCTTCACTTCCCTCAACTTGAACAACGTCATAAAAATAATACTTCGGTTCTTTGAGAATGGACCGAGCAATATTTTTGTGAAACGGAATGACCTTAAAAATTACAAACAAATTTTCTAAAATTGTGAGCCAATTCTTAACTGTTTTTGCATCAACTTCTAAGTCTCGAGCTAGATTGCTAAAAGAAATACTGGAACCCACTCTTGTTCGCAGAAGGGCTATAAGTGTTTCAATTTTTAAAATCGAACGAACATTCTCAAGATCAAGCAGATCTTGCCTTAAAATAAGGTCAAGGTGACTGAGCGACCACCTCCGGTAAAATTGAGGATCATTAGATAGGTAAGGCTCAGGAAAGCCGCTACATGTTGTAAGTCTTTGATATGTATCATCTAGATTTTTTTCTTTTGATAATTCCCACAAATCAAGTGGATGCAGGCGATAAGGGAAAAAACGTCCGGCGAGAGAGTCTCCCATTTTTTTTGCAATGTCCAGACGAGCACTACCCGTGACAATAATTCTGGGATGTACTCCCTCTTTATCATAGATGCCTTTAAGCCAGGACTTGAATTTGGGCATTTTGTGAATCTCATCAAAAATGATTAGCTCTTTCTTGCGATCCCAAGATTTATCTTTCAAAGAGATCCGATCCTCGGATACATCCCAATTAAAATAATCGAATGACTTGGTAATAGATTTAGAAAGCGTTGTCTTGCCTACCTGCCTAGGTCCTGAAAGCAAAACAATCTTATGAGACAAATCTTTTTGGATATAAGATTGAAGGTATCTTTCCATAACGACTATTATGGACTCAATTCCCAAAAAGTCAAGACCAAAAGGGAATAAACTCCCTTTTGGTCAAATACCGGATTCCCAAAAATTGACTCTATGTTCTTCTATCTCTGGGGCTTGGGATAAGAATATTTTTGGATTGGGTTGTTATAGATCGATTCGTACGAAACAGGAATCTGAAAACCATCGATACGCTTGCCATCATCATAATAGTCCCCATGAAGGGTTTTAATGCGGATAAATTTTTTATAGGAACCTGCGTCTCTGCGACCTGTGTTGAAAGATGCGGGACTTGCGTCACTAAAATATATCGAAAGTACAATGGAAGAATCGGCACACGAAACCACAACATGCTTGCCGTACAAATCAAGATTTTGACCGGACAGCTGGCATTCCAACACCGTTTGATCAGGCATTTCATTGGTAATCGATCCTTGTAGGGAAGATAAGCTCACGGTTTTGGAGTTAGATGCAATCAATCCTTCAAGTTCATATTCCAAAGCACCTAAGTTATAGTCATCAACTGTACTTTTTTCGCCATAGCACACATTTGGGGAACTTCCATTTTCACTCATATTAGAATCAACATTGAGAAAATGAAAATTCAAGTCCGAGGACCGCAACGAAAACTTCTCTTCCTGAGCCAAAAGCCCAGTAGACACAAACAAAGCTACAAACAAAACCAAGAAACGCATAATTTTCATATTTTCCCCTTACGCTAAAAATAATACCAACAGAGACGATCTACCTCCCCATCCCCACAATGTCAAACAGAAGGAAAAACTATTAGAAATTGAGTATTTTGCTTCTATACATCCCTCTGTTTTTACGGAATCAAGAGAACACAAGTACATCCGAACAACGCATTTACTCATCGCATCCGCAAAACAGACCTGGCACCCGATTCTCAATTCCAAGTGCTTACTGAACCAGAATTTTTTCTTTCAATAGTGGCTTTGAAAGCCATTTCGGTTCAAGTATGTTGCACACTTCAAACAAACCAAGCATATAGACCCCTGAAGCAACATCACTGGGTACTCTAACCTTAAATTCTATACGCTCATATTGACCTGGCAGTTCATCTCTACCGCCCGTTAAATCAAGTATACCATCAATATTGATTTGTCTTGCTCGCATATCCATCAACCGCACTTGTCCTTTCCCGCAAGACGAGGCTTGATAGATCCCTCTATGGTATACGTCAATGGTTAGCGGCTGATCCGCTTGAATAGGATTTGGATATATTTTGGGGTTTAACAGAGGACCACTGTCACCCGTTAAAAAGAACTGATCTTCGTCCTCGCAAGCATTTCGTCGGCCGGTAAGGTTGGCATACATACGCTCTCGTTGTTCGAGCGTAAACTCAATTCTACATCGCGCTGGTGAATAAGACATATGATTTTCAACATGAGGTTCATAGGCATTACCCATAGGATCTTTGTCTTTTCCTACATACGTACAAGCAGCAACGCTTTTCCTACTCAGCTTTGGATCGGCAGCTGTGGAACAAAGAAAGTCTCCACGCTTGGTACAGTTTTCTCCATCTCCACGAATGACAAATTCTTTGGTATCTAAACGTAGATAGCCATTGTGCGTGTGCTCCAACTTGAAATAATGTCCCAGTTCATGAACAAAGATTTTTTCCTTATTTGGACACCTTTTTTGGATCCGAATTGAATGATGAAAAAAGCTACCACATTCATCGTTCTCGGTTGATTGAATGAAAACATTGATGATGCCAGGAACTGCGTTCAGTACATAAGCATCTTTGACACCATTATAAATAGTCGACTGATAAAAAGATTCATCATCTCTGTAATCAAAGCTTTCAGTATGCTCTTGAAACTGAATACGTAGTTCCGGATGATCAGGATGGGAAAAGGCCAAATTGGCTTCATCAATCAGTGATTCGATAAGCTGTCTTTTTTGCGATGATGAGATGTTATCAAACTCTTTATCAGTCCAAACAAAATGAAATGCCACACTGACAGGATCACTCAACGAACCATTGAGACAATAGTTATATTTTGTGGTTCGAGCACTTTGGTTGCTTTTCTCTGATTGATATCCACACCAATCACCTTGCTGCGCATAACTCATGGATAGCAAGTTGCAAAAAATCATCCCCAAGAAAAAGTTTGCAGAAAAAAACCAAGCCCTTTGTTTCGACATCATTCCCTGGTGATATCTATCAATATATAAGAATGCAAGCCAATAGTGTCCACAGTACTAAGGCATGTTTGGTATTTAAAAGATGTATAAAGGCTTTAGACCGGAAGAAACGATAGAATCTATAGAGTTACACTCAAAAGAATCGAGAAAGAACACGTCAAAACAAGAATCAGTGGCCTACGAGGTTTGATTCAGTGTAAAGACATACATATCGAGCGACAAAAGCTTTGACAGAGCTCATCTTTTTTTAAAGCTAAAAAAGCATAAGACAAAGAACCTAGAACCGATGTCTATTTGAATCATTTAACTTTTTTTTCTCGAGAAAAAAAAGTTAAATTGAACGTAAGTTATTGAAATTAGGTAAAATACAAAAAAACATCTACCTACCCGTTCAAAACACTAACTCATCGCATCCGCAAAACACACCTGACCGGAATCACAAAACGAGTGCCATAAATATCTGACATCTAAAAATAAAAGATCAATACTCATTCAATACAATTTTTGAGAGAATCTCTAGTAGCCTTTGTGTATCCAAAAAATAGTTTGGGTAGGATTGCTGTATTTTCTCTAAACTTTCAATGTTGACGAATACGATGTTTTTCTTTTCTTCCTTTTTTAAACTCAATTCTTTTTTTGTGTAGATCTCGATCGCTTTCTTAACATCTTTTTTGTTAAATATTTCAACGGTAGTCATTTGGTTTTTTAAATCGAGCTCTACAATTGCGTATTTACCGGTTTTTCCAGACTCATTATAGGTAGAAACAACTACCTGAATGCCATTTGTAGAAGCATTTAGTTTTTCGATAACACGCAATTGCTTGATTGCTTTTTTTAGCTTGGACGATATTTGTTTCTCACTGTATTTTTCGTGTTCCTTACAGGGAGTGGAGTTTTCTTTGATGGCAAAGTAGGAACTCAAGAGTAAGAAAAAGTTCTTCCAGCCTTGATCTCCTTCCCCTGTTTTAAAAGAAGTCTCTTGAAGCTCTCCATAGATCTCGACAGCTGTCGCCCAAATGTGCTCAAGTTCAGTTCTGAGTTGAACTTCGATCATCATAGAATCGACATTTTGATACACAAAATGCATTCCCCGGTATCCATCAAGTTTGGGACGAGAATGATAATCATCAAATCTCCTCATTTTATTCTTTGTCGATTGACCTCGTAGTTTTGAATAGGCAGACATCAAAGCGATTTCATTTTTGAAAACAGCCCGAACTCCTGCAATATCTTGAATGGTACTCAGCCTCATGGTTTTGAACCGCTTGAGCTTTTTTTGAATGGAATCGATTCTTTTCAATCTTCTTGCTAGAACGATGACATCTGCTCTATCGATGTCGGTATGTAACTTTTTATAGTAATACTCCAGGATGGGGGAAAAGCTATTTCTCCATTCGAGAAGAAGCTTGAGCTTACTCTCGCTAAGATTCTCCTCTCTTTTTAAGAGATTACCGATATCATCGATTTGATTATTGCTGATCACTTTGATTAAAAATAACATATTTTAACTTTTTTTTCTTAAGAAAAAAAAGTTAAAATTACTATAAATAGTTGAATTTATTATAATAGTATTAAAATGTTGAATATTTTTTAGATTTTTTTAGGGGCAAAATAAGAGACTCTCTTTTACCTCCTTAAAACACTCACATCTGACCCCATGAAAATAGGGTAGAAAAGCAATTAAATAGGGTAATTTAGATTGATATTACCCTATTTTTTAGTA
>JAGRAX010000081.1 GCA_020434365.1 Bdellovibrionales bacterium | reverse complement strand
TGATCTTGCAAAAATTCAGAAGAATCTTTTAAAAACGTCCCCTAAAATATTTTGTAGATATGACCAAAGGTTTAAATCTCTTGAGATTAACCCAATCAATATATGTTATGAAGATATAGATACCATAGCAAAAAAAATCAATGAGGCAATGTAGGTATTAAAAATATCTTAATAAGGTGGCTATAAAATAAGAAAAGCCGGCACATATGATGCTACTCATATTTTGTTTTTACCATCATGAGTGTGAAACCGACTTTTCTTGTTTTTATATAAGCAAAAGATATGCCAAAATAAAATCTTCTTGTAATGATGCCTTGGTGAATATATTTTCTTCAAATGAATCAGAAACGATCAAAATTGTTCGTATTTGGATCAAAAGTTATTTTTTTTGTATATCCGTACGAGTCGTTTGAGTATCAATCGAAACTATGAAGACAGCAGAAATGTTGCTGTCTTATATATTATAAA
This sequence comes from Bdellovibrionales bacterium, assembly GCA_020434365.1. GTDB lineage: Bacteria > Bdellovibrionota_G > JALEGL01 > JALEGL01 > JAGRMV01 > JAGRAX01. The sequence continues at coordinate 7,519 of JAGRAX010000081.1, read as the reverse complement.
TAGCTACTTCCTGATCAGAATCTTTTGTACTTCGTTTGTGCCGTCTTTGTAAAAAAGCTGAAGAATCAAAATGCCATCAAATGCATCTCTTTTAATTCTGGCGGTAATTTTTGAAACGAGTTTAGGATTTTTATCTTGAAGAAGTATTTCTCCTATATTTTCAAAATCGGATTTGAATGCACTATGTCAAATGAAAACTTTGCGCTTATGTGGCTTGCAATCTTTGGCGGCTTGTTGGAAGATGTTGAAATCTTTTGAGATCAGAATGATGAAAGAAAAAGCGAGACTAAGAGAATGAAAAGAACAAGAGAAGAAATAGAAACCGAATTGAAAATCACGGCCAAAGCGCTTGCGAGTTTGATCCAGGAATATATGCAGTGTGAGGGAGTTCTTAAAACCTGGGTGAGCAAAATTTTGGATCTGAACATCCAAGCTTTGAAAGGTCTTTTGAGTTTTCTTGAGTCTCAAAAAACATCTGAAACTCAGCAAGAGGAGAAGAAAGCTCAAAGAGGCAAAGAACAAAAAAGCCAGAGCGAGGATAAGGCTGAATCTGCTGACCCAAAGAAATAACACACATATAAATATTTTTTATTTGATTTAATAATCAATAAAATCTACTGATTTATAAGGATGCTCGTTCTTTTGGAGGATCATCCTTGCATGTTGAAAATGAGGAAGTAGGGGTAAGATGAAATCAGGTAGGTTTGTAGCGGCGCTAGTGTTTGTTGGGTCTGTATTGCTGTCTGGGCAGTCTTTTTCTCAAGTCACACAAGGTCATGTGTTTGGTTTTTCGAATGGAGAGACGAAAGTCGGCTCGCTCATTGTTCGTGGGGAAAAGGCTACGACTCAGATTTCTATCAAAAGTAGAGGGCAGGTAAAATCCATTTCATTTCGTTTGGTGGGTGAAGGCCTCGTGTTGGATCTAAAAGGAGAAAGAGGCAATATCATTCACTCATTGAATCAAGAGGGTGATCACTACCAAGATAGCTCTGGGATTGTAATTCGATATTACAAATCGTATGAGGGTGATGATGTCGACCTCATCAGAGATGACTGTGTGAATTCTTATCAAAAAGATCCAAACAAGATTGGTTTGGAGGAATTCTGTTATGCCAAGGCAACGATATCTTTTAGTTTTGCGGGCCAAAAAAGTGTTGTGTACGTTCAAGACAACGGCCGAGCAATTTTGGATACGGGCAAGTCAGAGTTGTATAAGTACTGATTTTTAACACTCAAAGTTACAAATTTCGAGTTGTATGAAAAGGCTTCCATTCGCTGTGTGGGAGCCTTTTTTCTTTGAATCGACAGCATTCACAATTTGCGCTACAAGCGTGGACATGAATCCAAAATCGCCATTGCATCAATTGCAGGAAAAAAATCAAAAAGCCTTCGAAGGGGGAGGCGCGCAGAGAATCGAAAAACAAAAGGCACTGGGAAAACTCACTGCCCGGGAGCGCATAGAGTTTTTTCTTGATGATGGCAGTTTTGAAGAGATGGACCGTTTTGTCACGCATCGCTGTCATGACTTTGGGATGCAGGATCAAAATTATCTCGGGGATGGCGTCATTGCGGGACATGGCCAGGTCGAAGGAAGACCCGTTTTTGTTTTTGCGCAAGATTTTACGATTTTTGGGGGCTCACTTTCCAAAACCAATGCCCAAAAAATTTGCAAGCTGATGGATCTGGCCATGAAGGTCGGAGCGCCAGTGATTGGTCTCAATGATTCAGGTGGCGCGCGGATTCAAGAAGGCGTGGAGAGTCTGGGCGGCTATGCGGATATTTTTCTGCGAAATACCTTGGCTTCAGGTGTGGTCCCTCAAATTTCAGCGATCATGGGCCCCTGTGCGGGAGGCGCGGTATATTCTCCGGCCATTACAGACTTCGTTGTGATGGTCAAAGATAGCAGTTATCTATTTATTACAGGGCCAGAGGTGATCAAGACCGTCACGCATGAAGAAATTAGCAAAGAAGAGTTGGGAGGCGCTGCCACGCATAGCCAAAAAAGCGGAGTCGCTCATCTGTCCTATGACAGTGATGAGCAGTGTCTGGCCGCCATTCGAAAACTTCTCTCCTATTTGCCTTCAAACAACATGGAAAAAGCGCCCTTGAAAGATTCGAATGATCCGATAGATCGACGCGAAGAAAAGCTCAACCAATTGATTCCCATTGAAAGCAGCAAACCCTATGACATCAAAGATGTCATTACAGCCGTCATTGACGACGGAGATTTTTTTGAGACTCAGGCTGAGTACGCAATGAATATGGTTGTGGGCTTTGCGCGTTTCGGTGGGCAGAGTGTAGGTGTTGTGGCGAATCAGCCCAGCGTTCTTGCTGGATGTTTGGATATCGATGCTTCCGTGAAAGCTGCGCGTTTCATTCGTTTTTGTGATTGCTACCATCTGCCCATTGTGAGTTTCGTGGATGTACCTGGATTTTTGCCCGGAACGGCGCAAGAGTTTGGAGGTATCATTCGGCACGGAGCCAAGCTCTTGTATGCCTACGCCGAGGCCACAGTACCCAAAGTCACGGTGATCACGAGAAAGGCTTATGGCGGGGCGTATGATGTCATGAGTTCCAAGCACTTGAGAGGGGACATCAACTTTGCCTATCCCAGTGCCGAGATTGCAGTGATGGGACCTGATGGCGCCGTCAATATCATCTTTCGAAAAGAACTTGCGCAGGCCGAAGATCCCGCGGCAAAAAAGAAAGAACTGGTGGAGCAATATAAAGAGACCTTTGCCAATCCCTACAAGGCCGCGTCTTTAGGTTATATCGATGAGGTAATCGAACCCGCCCAGACGCGCCAAAAAATCACTCGCTCATTGAAGCTGCTCGAAAATAAAAAGGATCAGAATCCCAAGAAAAAACACGGCAACATGCCTTTGTAAGCAAAAGGCGAGAGACACAAAGATCTGGTTTCTTCTTTGCGATTGCGCTATCTTCCCTTCACCATGAAGCAAGCCCCCGCCAAAAAAATCCTCATTGCCAATCGTGGTGAGATCGCGCTTCGTATTCTCCGATGTGCCAAAATGATGGGGTATCAGGTTCTTAGTGTGTATTCAGAAGCCGATCAACATGCGCCACATGTTCGCCTGGCTGATGAATCGATATGTCTGGGCCCCGCGGCTTCTTCTGAAAGTTACTTGAAAATAGAGAAACTTGTTGAGATCGCACAAAAGCACCAATGTTGGGCCGTCCATCCTGGCTATGGTTTTTTGGCAGAGAACCAAAGTTTTGCGAAAGCTTTGGAGGACAAAGGAATCGTATTTATCGGCCCTATGCCTCAAACCATTGCAGATATGGGCGACAAGGTTAGTGCGCGGAAAATTGCAACTCAGGCAGGTCTTCCCATGATTCCAGGAAGCTCTACCTTGGACTCAGCTCAAAATGCGCAGGAGTACGCAGAAAAAATAGGATATCCCGTGTTGATCAAAGCCAAGGCTGGAGGCGGGGGCAAAGGCATGCGCGTGGTTCATGAGAGCTCTCAGATCAAGCAAGCGTTTGAACTGGCGCAGTCCGAGGCACAAAAGGCCTTTGGAGATCCGGGAGTCTATGTAGAAAGATATTTAGAATCTCCGCGGCATGTGGAGGTGCAGGTCTTTGCTGATCATCACGGGAAGGTCTGGACTTTGTTTGATCGAGATTGTTCCATTCAAAGACGCCACCAAAAAATCATCGAAGAAGCCCCCGCGCCTTTTTTTTCTGATGAGACCAGAGAAAAAATGGCCAAGGCCTCACAGGCCCTTTGTATGCAGGTCAAATATCGTGGCGCCGGGACCTTAGAATTCTTGGTGGATCATGAAGAAAATTTTTATTTCTTAGAAATGAACACACGTCTCCAGGTGGAGCATCCTGTAACCGAATGGGTCACGGGACAAGATTTGGTTGCGCTGCAAATTTTGGCAGCAGAGAACAAGAAGCTCGCTTTAGAACCTCGTTGCCAAGGTCACTCGATTGAAGTGCGGATTTATGCTGAGGACTGTGATCAAAATTTTGCGCCCAGTCCAGGCAAAGTCACAGATGTGAGTTGGCCCAGCGGCGCGTTTGTACGTGTGGACAGTTATGTGGAAAAAGGTTCTGAAATCAGCTTGTTTTACGATCCCATGATTGCAAAAATTTCTACATGGGGCGTAGATCGAGAAGCGGCGACGCAGAGAATGATCTGGGCCCTCAAAGAATTTTCCATTTCTGGTGTGATCAGCAATCGGGATTTTTTGCTTCGAGCCTTGCAAGAGCCAGCTTTTTCTCAGAGCGCGCCCACAACAAATTTTATTGAAACACATCAATTGGTAGAAAATTCTCAAACTCTTTCACAAGAAGAACTTGCCTTGGCCTATGCAGCTGCAGTTCTTGTAGGTAGCGATGATCAAAAGATAGCGACGCCTCTTCAGCAGGCATCCAATTGGTGGCGGTCAGGAATCCAGGAATGAAACAATTTTTTCAAGATCAAGAGATAGAAATCCAAATCAATGCTCAAGAGAAAATGGTTGTTGTTTTATTGGGAACTCAACGCTATGAATTTCCATACCGACAAGAAGGCAATCAAACGTACCTGTACAAAGACCACCAGTGGCTGGAAGTTCATGAAATTTTTCGACAAGCTTCCAAAAAAATCATACGTGTGGGAACGCAGCAACATACAATTCAGTGGAAAGATCCTTATGATCTTTCTTTGGCTCAATCAGCTTCTGGAGCCGGTCAAGGCAAAGTGTGTGCAGTGATGCCCGGAAGAGTCGCGCAGATTTTGGTTAAGGCAGGAGACGTCGTTACACAAGGTCAGGCTTTGATGATTTTAGAAGCCATGAAAATGGAAAATGAAGTCAAAGCTCCCTGTGATGGCTACGTGGAGAATGTGTCTGTTTCTAAAGATATGTCTGTAGAGGCAGGTCAAACCCTATTGCAAATTACGTCATGAGCATCAAAAACAAAGAAGATTTCTATTCAAAGCGTTCTGACGGAACGGAAAAAGAAGCCTACGATAAAACAGGGCAAGACTTTTCTTATGAGAAAGAACTCGGATTTCCTGGGACCTTTCCTTACACACGAGGCGTGCAGAGTACCATGTATCGAGGACGCCTATGGACAATGAGGCAGTATTCAGGTTTTGGAGATGCAGCGCAAACCAATCAAAGATTTCATTTGCTTCTTAAGGCCGGACAAACCGGACTTTCAACGGCTTTTGATTTGCCCACACAAATGGGTTTAGATGCCGATGATCCGATGGCACAAGGAGAGGTTGGGCGCGTGGGCGTATCGATCTCTACAGTCCAGGATATGGAAACGCTCTTTGAAAACATTCCATTGGATCAGGTTTCGACTTCGATGACCATCAATTCCACGGCGAGCATTTTACTTTGTTTTTATATGGCTGCAGCTCAAAAGCAGGGAGTAGATTCAAAAAAACTTCGTGGAACTCTACAAAATGATATTCTCAAAGAATACATCGCCAGAGGAACCTATATCTATCCCGCACACCCTTCCATGAAATTGGTTAGTGATATCATCGAATATTGCAATCAAAATGTCCCACAGTTTAATCCCATTTCGATTTCTGGATATCACATTCGCGAAGCTGGTAGCGACGCAGTTCAAGAGCTTGCTTTTACCTTTTCCAATGCGATTGCTTATGCAAGAGCATGCGAGAGTCGAGGAATGAAATTTGACGACTTTGCGCCGCGCCTGTCGTTCTTCTTTAATGGGCACAATGATTTTATCGAAGAGATTGCAAAATTTCGTGCAGCTCGAAAACTGTGGGCAAAAATTTCTACGGAAATCTTTGGATCTAAAAATCCCAAAGCTCAGAGTCTAAGATTTCATACACAAACCGCGGGATCGAGTTTGACCGCGCAGCAAAGTGATAACAATATTGTTCGCGTGGCCATGCAGGCCTTGGCAGCTGTATTGGGTGGAACGCAGAGTTTACATACCAATTCAAGAGACGAGGCCTTGGGCCTGCCTACAGATGAGTCGGCAAAAATCGCACTGCGCACGCAGCACATTCTCGCGCAAGAAATGGGCGTAGCACAAACCATAGATCCACTTGCAGGAAGTTATACCGTGGAAAAAGAAACCTGCAGGCTTGAACAAGAAGCATGGAAAGAAATCCAAAAAATTCAAGACATGGGAGGAAGCATTCCCGCCATTGAAAAGCAATATTTTCAGCAGGCCATTGCCGAGCGCGCGTATCAGTATCAGCAGAGCATCGAAACGGGTGAGAGAAAAATTGTCGGCCTCAACGCCTATGTCGACCAAGACAAAATTGCAGCGCCTCCCATTCTGACCATCAATCCTCAACTGGAGCAGGCGCAAAGAGAAAGATTGAAAGCCTACCGCGCCTCAAGAAATCAAGAAGCTTGTACAGAAAAATTATCTCTATTGGGAAGAGCCGCTGCAGAAGGCAAAAAAAATCTCGTTCCTTTTATTCTACAAGCAGTCCACGCAAAGGCCACATTGGGAGAGATCTCAAAAACTCTCAAGGAGGTCTACGGAAGTTATCAGCCTTAATTTTCCAAGCCAAAGGTAAGAGGGTAAAAAAAAATCTATTGAAGCTCGTGCATTTTTCCGAGCTTGAGCATGATCTCGTAGGGAACCGTGTTGGACCAGGAGGCCAGATCTCTGCAAGAGATTTGATCATGGGCTGTAGAGCCTAAGAGAATGACCTCGTCTCCAGTCTGACAGTCTCCGCAGCGACTAAGATCGACCATGCTTGCGTCCATGGAGTTTCCTCCAATGATGGGAGCCCTTTTTCCACGAATTAAAACAAAGCCTTGATTTCGAAGTCGGGGATATCCTTGGCCATAGCCTAGAGGAATGGTTCCAATTTTCATTTTTTTCTTTGCAGTAAAGTGCATGCCATAACCTACATGGTCTCCCATTTCTATATTTCGAGTCGAAGCAAGTGTTGAAGTTAGGCTCATGACAGGTTTGATGCCTTCGATTCTTCTACAGGTTTCGGAAGGGTATACGCCCAAAGGCAAGATGCCCAAGCGAACCGCATCAAAATGCGCATGTGGGAGATCAAGATATCCACCTGTGTTGGATCCGTGCACGAGACAGTCATTATCGATCCATTTATTGTGCTTGGCATTTTGTACAACCCCTTGAAACCTTTCTAATTGTATGCCTGCAAAGCTTTTGTCCAGCTCATCGGATTGCGCCAGGTGAGTCATGAGCCCCTCAATGTGCAAAGATGAATGTATTCTGACTCCAGATAAAAAGTCATTTGCATCTCTCCACGAAACTCCATAGCGACTCATTCCTGTGTCGATGTTGATTTGAAAAGAAATTTTCTCTTGTTTCTTTTCTCCTAGCCTCGAAAGCTTTTCTACAAAATCCAAACGATGAACAAAAAAAGAGTACCCTTCCTCTACACAAAATAAAATTTCTTCCCACCTACGATCGCCCAAAATCATAATGGGTCTGGCCAAAGTAGTTTTTGAAAGCACAGTGGCCTGCTCGATCGAAGACACGGCAAAAAATCTTGGTCTAAAATTTTCGCAGTGAAGAGCCAATAGATTGG
>JAGRAX010000080.1 GCA_020434365.1 Bdellovibrionales bacterium | reverse complement strand
CTTGTGTTCTGTCTCATATATATGGTCTTTCTACACTGAAAATTATATACTCCACTCCTCCGGAAGGATAGCATAATCACTTTCTCCATAGATTTTAGGGAACTCTTGATTTTTCCATTTACGTTTCGCAATCTCTATTTTTTCACGGGAACTTGAAACAAACCCCCACCATATATAACGATCTTCAGGAAAAATTTCTCCACCAAAAACAATCAACTTGGAATGTTTTTTTGCCTTAAACTTAATTTGACTTCCAAGATCGTAAACTTTCATCATACCTTCGTGTAATATTTCCTCTTCTGATTCAATTCTTCCCGATAAAACGTAAACACCCGCTTCATAATTTTGGGGAAGTTCATAAGAAAACTCTTGAGTGGGAAGCATTAACTGTGAATGAAGACAAAAAAAAGAGGAATAAGCTTGGACTGCTCCATGAAATCCATCAAATGAACCAGCAACTATGCTAAAAAGTTGTCCCATATAGTTGATTGTAGGCACATTTTTAGAGTCAATGTGTTCAAATGACGGGTTCCGATTTTCTTGCTCTTTTGGAAGAGCAATTCTTAAAAAAACACCCTCCATAGTTTCTGAATACTTATTAAAATAAATTTTTTCGCTATGTACAATTCCATTGCCTGCAGTCATCCATGCAGTTTCAAAAGGTTTAATATTGACATGATTACCTAAGCTGTCTCTATGATCTACAGAACCCTCAAACAAATATGTAAGATTAGACAAACCTATATGAGGATGAGCATTAAAATAAATTTCCTTACCAGTTTCTATTTTCATGGGACCTATGTGATCAAAAAAAATAAAAGGACCAATCATTTTTTTTTTCGAACAAGGAAGAGACCTCCTAAATAAAATATTTTGATCTAGGCCTTTTCTTTTTGAAAAAATCATCATTCTGTTTTTTCAAACTCTAAAGGAACTTCAATGATCAATATTTGTGAAGGTCGTTTTGCAATCAAGGTATATTGATTTTCGTCAGTAATTTCTACAGCATCTCGTTTTTGCAAGCTTTGTTCCATCACAGAAATCTCACCATCAACTGCAAAGATATAAGAAGCATTTCCAGATTTTTTACACTCGTACCTATACTCAGCTTTGCCAGATAAAGGAATCATTGTAAAAAATGCATCTTGTCCAATCGCAATGGATTCTTCTCTACCATCAGGAGAAATAAGCAAGCTCGGCTTATCCGAACTTTGCCATTGAAATTTTTTTTGGTCATACTTGGGACTCCCTCCCTGTCTCTGAGGTAAAATCCAAATTTGTAAGAGAGAAACGGGTTCTTGAGTCGAGGCATTCCATTCACTGTGAGAGACACCGCTCCCCGCTGACATATACTGTACCTCGCCGGCCTGAATTGTGGAGGCATTTCCCATACTGTCCTTATGAGCCAATGCGCCCGAAAGAGGAATCGTAATAATCTCCATGTTTTGATGGGGATGTGTTCCAAAACCTTTCCCTGGAGCTATCGTGTCATCATTGATTACACGCAGAGCTCCAAAGCCCATGCGGCTGGGATCATAGTAGCTTGCAAAACTAAAACTATGGTAGGTCTGAAGCCATCCATGATCAGCATAGCCTCTTTCATTGGCAGAGTATTTTTCAATCATGTAGGCAATCTACTCCCCTCGAATATAAAATCAAGACCTAGGCCCCGAAATCTCAAGCACGCAAGCTTGATGACTTCTACAATACAAGACATATTTTTGGTGGTTTTCCATAATAGGTCCATCATTACACAGCACAACCTCTTCAGATGCAAAGCAAGGTCTGTAAAAGTGGGCTTGAACTAGAGCCACTTTATTCGTATGAGCCTCGTGATACTGCGCAAGCACTTTTCCCACCAGCAGCATGCCATGAACCAAAACATGTGAAAATCCACTAAGCCTTGCGAAGATTCTATGAAGATGAATCGGATTCCAGTCTCCACTCACGCTGGCATAAGATCTGAGGCTTTTCATGTCAATGGACCAGGTCTGAATCCTTTCATCGGAATTTTCAAAACTCTGTTGTTTCTTTCCAGATTTTCTTTTTCTTATTTTTACAAACACCGATTCTTGCTCCGACACCAATGTTTCATGTTGAAATATCTTAAAAATACATTGAATTTGATATGAGTATTGATCGACACTCACATCTTTGAGCTGAGCAAACACCCTGCTTTTTTGGTGAGGATCATAAGAAAGAATATTCTTACATTTCCAACTTTTATGAATCAAGCCCGCCGGACGAAGTCTACAATGTTTGGATGCAAGAAGTTCCAACAGCATGGGTTGGCATAGGATATAAAAATAACTGGGAAGAATGCTATGATCTATCCCTTCTGCTCTTGCAAGACCTTCTCCCGAGACCAATTCTAGATATTTTTGATAAGAAACAAGATCAAGGGCATCCAGATCAAAGTCTTTGGAAAATTGTTTCGATCTGCAATCTCTCTTAAAAATCGATGAAAAAAATAGCTTCAAATAAGCTAACAGCAATCTCATCAGGTCACCTGACACAAATACCTTAGCAAGATATCGATCTATTTTTCACAGAAATTGTTAAAGAATACTTCATCACCGGTTCATCGGATTGGTTCGTATATGCATATCCAGAAATGGAAGTTTCAAGACGTTGCGAACTCTGCGAAGATTGATCAATGAGATTTTTCAACTCCTCACCCGAATCACATACAAAGGTCACATCGCGATCGCCCTTTTTTAAAAAATCCGCATGAAAATCTTTAAAAATCAAATCAATTTTGTGACTTTGCTTTTGAATGTGCTCCATTGCAAGCAATCCCACTGAAATTTCTGCACCAATACAGAGCGCTCCAAAGTACATGGAACGCAAATGATTCTTGGTTCTCCACCTCAGAGGAATTTTGACCACACAGCGCTGAGAAGATAGCTCTACGATCTTGGGCTTGGCATACCCCAACATCGGAATCAAAAGCCTAAAGAAAAGAAAGATTTTCCACCGAAATGCTAATGAGATAGAATTCATGACAGTGGGTGGCGATGATTGAGCTCATTGATTTGGTCATTCATTGTGCACAAATCATAGGCCCATCCCATACCCAAGAGACCTCCCGTCAACAGAAACAAGATTCCTGTTATATATTTTCCCAAATAGAGTCGATGAATCCCCAAAAAGCCCAAGAAAACCAAAAGAATCCAGGCAAAATTATAGTCATACTTTCCTTCTAAAAATTTGAGGTCAGCTTCTCGATCCATGGAGGGGATCAGAAAAAGGTCAATGATCCAACCAATTCCAAAAAGCCCCAAGGTACAAAACCACAAAATCCCCGTAGCCGTTTTTCCATAAAAAAAACGGTGAGAACCTGTAAACCCAAAAATCCACAGGATATATCCCAAACTTATCGTATGACTATTAGATTTTGTGTTGGCCATCGATCACTCCTTAATATTTGGGGGCGATAAAAAACCTACTGAAAAGACAAAAGCTCAACTTCGAATACAAGCGTGGCATTCGGAGGAATCACACCACCTGCTCCATGAGCTCCGTATCCCTTCTCCGGGGGTATCGTGAGTTTTCTTTTTTCTCCCACTTTCATTCCACTCACGCCTTCGTCCCAGCCTTGAATGACTTGACCAGCGCCCAGGGCAAACTCAAATGGAGTTCCACGGTCTACCGAAGAATCAAATTTTGTTCCATTGGTGAGCCAACCTGTATAGTGCACTGAAACTTTGTGCCCTGAACTGGCCTGCTCTCCACTACCTTCTTGTACGGTTTCTATAATTAGATCTGACATTATGCCCTGCAGCTTATGTCCTACAAGAAGTCTTGTCAAAATATATATCCTTAACTACTTGCGGGGAAAGCTCTCCATTGATACGGTCTAGGACCTATGAAAAATCAGACAGCTCGGCTTATTGTTCGAATTGCAAAGGAAAATGACGTTTCTTCCATCATTGAGCTCGGAAACAAAGTATATCCATCCATGGGATCTTACAGACGATCGATGATTTTGGGCCAACTCAACCATTTTCCAGAGGGACAATTTGTAGCCGAGTACGAAAATAAAATTGTCGGCTACTGCTCCACATTCCGAATTGATGAAGAAACTGCATGCAAAGCCCACACTTGGTCAGAAATTACAGGTAGAGGTCATGCGTCCAATCACAATCCAAAAGGAAATCTGCTCTATGGTTTGGATGTTTTTGTAGATCCAGAACATAGAGGGATGAGAATTGGAAAAAGACTGTACCAAGCTAGAAAAAATTTATGTAAGAGCCTAAAACTCAAAGGCATTGTTTTTGTTGGTCGAGTCCCTGGCTACGCTCGAAGAAAAAAGAGATTTCCAGATATTGCTTCATATGTAGAAGCTGTGAAAGAAAAGAAAATCAGAGACGCTACTCTTTCTTTTCAATTGAGAAACGGATTTTCAATCCTTGGCATCATTGAAAACTATTTACAGAGTGACGCTGAGTCTCTTGGCTATGGGGTTCATTTGATGTGGGAAAATCCAGAAATGGAAGCTGCATCTAAAAAAGCCAGAGAATATGGAGTCCGTGAGCACAATTCTGTGCGAGTGGGAACCGTGCAATATCTCCAGAGAAGAGTCGAATCCTTTGATGAATTCAAAAGAATTGTTAAATATTTTGTTGATGTTGTTTCTAATTATGAAGGGGATTTTATTGTTTTTCCAGAACTTTTTACACTCCAGCTTCTTTCTATCGAACCCAACACCTTAAGTCCCATTCAAGCTGTGGAAGCACTTACAAAATACACCCCCAAGATCAAAGAATTCATGACGGAATTGGCCATTCGATACAACATCAATATCATTGGAGGATCTCATCCCACGAGAGTCGACAGTCAAACCGTAAAAAACATTTGCTATGTGTTCCTACGTGATGGCTCTATTCATCAACAAGAAAAAATTCACCCCACGCCCAATGAAAAATATTGGTGGAATATCAAGGGAGGAGATCAGGCCGATGTCATTCAGACAGACTGCGGACCTATCGGAGTGCTTGTTTGTTACGACAGTGAGTTTCCAGAGCTTTCCAGACATCTGATCAACCAAGGTGCAAAAATACTATTTGTACCTTTTTGCACCGACGAGAGACAAAGCTACTTGCGAGTTCGTTACTGTTGTCAGGCCAGAGCCGTAGAAAATCAATGCTATGTGGTCTTATCAGGTAATGTAGGAAACCTACCCAATGTAGAAAATATGGACATTCAATATGCCCAGAGCTGTATTCTCACTCCATGTGACTTTCCCTTTGCCCGAGACGGGATTGCTGCAGATACTACGCCAAATGTAGAAACTGTGGCTTTTGCAGATCTTAGAATCGATGCGCTGGTCAATGCAAGAAACCAGGGAACCGTGCAGAACTTAAAAAATAGACGCAATGATCTCTATGAGATCGTTTGGAAAAAATAAGTCGCTAAATTTTCATCTATCAAGCATCTTTCAGTCCTACTCTTCCCAGAAAAGGAAGTTTAAGCGCCGGTCGCAAAAAATCTAGCCCAAAGCACAGTGTCAAAATGTGAAACTCAATCCCCTCTCGAAGACCCAATGTAAAACCCACTACGCCATAGAGAGAAAAGCTTAGTCCTCTACCGGCCATTGACACATCAAGCAGTCGGTGCTTCATAAGTCGATCTTTTCCGATTGCATGTGGAGGGAGCTCTATTTTTAGAAGATCCACATTTCGAATAATATGAGCAATATATGAGTTGCTATTAGGTCCTGGCCACATGATATACTCATCTGGATAAGGGTAAGACTGTATGGCCTTTTGAATTTGAATGATCGCCTCTTCAGCTTTTGCTCCTTCAAGTTGCTCTTGAAGAACCGGCATATGATCAAACCATATTCGATCTGGGAGATCCTGGTCCAAAGCCACAACAGACATCTTACGATATTTTCTCCATCCGAGAACCTGCGTCACCCAATACTGCTCAGCATTTTTTTCCTTGAAAGCGATCCAGCTATGAACCGCAAATTTGCCTCGCCACCCGAAGGTCCTCGCATAAAATACCTGGACAATGGCTTCAGGGTGATCTTTAGGTAATGGTGAGATACGAGCGCTTTCTCGATTGGCAGTTTTATAACTCATATGTCTTGAACTATAAAATGCATATGCAGTGTACAGCAGCAAACTGACTACAAGTACAGATGTAATTTTTACCCCTCGAGTATGCAACATGTCTTTATTAATTGTATGCGAAGCATAAACCAGTTCTCCTATATCTTAAAGAGATTAGGCTTAAAAATCTCTTAAAACATTCTGCGTCTCTTCAATCATGTTCTGAAGTGTTTGCGCACTTTTGTCAAAGAGGAGCACATAAGACGAAATATCACTGACACTGCTTCTTTTAGACATTTTCGCTCCTGGTTTTACGACATGTCTGGCCTTGGCCAAACCTTTCATGTCAATCAAGCGATCCCATTGATGTGGCTTACGATATTCTCCTTGTTCAACTTGATGATTCATCACAGAGGCTGCGTAGGCATGAGACTGATGATGTATATCGGGCGTTTCCCCCAACTCAACTGACAGATAAGCTGCCCAAGGCGAAAAACCATATGCCAGTTCTACGAGCTCCATGATATAACCACCTGGAGGTCGTAAAGCAATTTCACCAAAAAAAATCTGATCTTTGGTCAAAAAAAACTCGATATGTGTCATTCCATGAGCAATACCTAGCATTCCAATAATTTTCCGACTGAGTATAGAGAGCTCTTTCATAAGATCCTGTGAAAAAAAAGGAGGTAAAACATTGACCTCACCATTTTGCAAATACTGTGTAACATTTTCAAACACAATCTCTTTTTCATGGATCAAGCTTTCTACACTGGCTTCACTCCCCTCAATATAACTTTCAAACAATCTGGATTGATTGGCCCAAGATTGCACACTTTTCATATCCTTATGAATCTCTAAGGACTTACCTCCAGAAAGGTTTGTTTTCTTTGAAACACAAGGAAGTCCTAGGGTTTTTACAAGAAGCTGGGCATTTTGGGGTGCCATTAAAAATTTTGCCATAGGAACTCCCTTCCTCGACAAAAAACTTTTCATCACTCTTTTGTTATGACAACGCAGAGATGTAGCTTTACTCATTTTTGAGACCCCTAAAAAAGCTCTCAATTCGCTTGCGAGAACAACTCCAGACTCTACACATGCAATCACATGTGTAAAAGCCTGAGTAGAGGAATACTGCTGAGTAAAAACCGAAGTGACTTGATGCCTATTCTTGGGAAAGTTTTGAATAAAGAGAGGGAAATTGATATCTTTCCTCTTTGGCTTGGTTTGAACCCATACAGCAAAAGGAATGTTCCTTTTTTGGATCTCTTGAATGAGCCCCCAACGGTATCCCAAAACCAAAATATGCACAGGCCTACTGGACACAAATCCATTTTGAATTTTTACCGACAAAAATCAATGATTTTATGCTCCTCATAGAATCTTAAGGCCGTGACAAGAAAAAATTGTCGCTTTCTCGCATTTTAGCTATGTTTACAGACATGAATCAAAAACACCTACTCTATGTCATATTCTTAGCTCTTCCATTTCAACAAGCCTGTGTATTGGCCGCTGGAGCAGCCGGGGCCGAAGCTGGCTACGTGGCCACACAAAAAGACCGAACTGCGGGAGAAACCATCAGTGATCAAGCTCTTGTGACCAAGGTCAAAACCAAACTCATTGCAGATCAAGACGTTTCAGCCAGAAGAATCAATGTAGACGCACACAAAGGCAAAGTGACACTTTCCGGGAGTCTTCATAGCGAGCAAGAAATTCAACAAGCCATAGATCTCGCTCAAAGCACCGAAGGCGTAAAAGAAGTTCAATCTCTTCTCACACTTATACCTGAGAGCAAACAATAGTTATGAAGCTCCTGCATACGATGTTTAGAGTATCCGACCTGGAGGAGTCTCTACATTTTTATTGCAATGTCTTGGGCCTGATCGAGGTTGATCGCAAAGAAAGTCAAACAGGTCGCTTTACCTTGGTGTATCTT
>JAGRAX010000007.1:11016-38509 GCA_020434365.1 Bdellovibrionales bacterium | reverse complement strand
ATGGGTGCAAGTCGACATTGCCCCCCAGTCGCGCTACAAGTCTACCCAATGGCCCTATAGCTCAGTCGGTTAGAGCAGCCGGCTCATAACCGGTTGGTCCCAGGTTCAAGTCCTGGAGGGCCCACCAACATCAAAGTAGGGTGGAAGTAGATCATGGAACAGAACATTGAGAATATATTGAAATTGCAGCAACTCGAGCAAGAGATTGATTTGATCAAGTCTGATGCTCAAGTTTTTCCCGATCGGCTCAAGGAGGTCAGTGAGGAACATCAGCAGAAAAAGCTTTTGTTTGATGAAATTTCCACTCGAATCAAAGCAATCCAAGCTGAAAAAGCTGATTTGGAAGATACGCTTTCTTTAGAGGAGCAAAGGCTGACAAAGAGCAAGAAGAAACTCAATGACATTACGAAAAGCTATGAATATCAGGCATTGAAAAAGGAAATTGAGTCTACTGAAAGAAACAACGTTTTGCTACAAGACCAGATCAAAGAGAAAACAGATGAATTGGAAAAAGCATCTCAAGAACTCGCAACTGCAAAAGAAAATTTTGAAAAAGTTGATGAACGTTTGACTTCGATTCAAGGAGAAGTCGACGTAAAGATGGGCGAGCTTGATGGTGTTTTGGTTGAAAAGACCAAGCAACAAAAAAGCTTAGAAGAAAATTGTGATCAAAGTGTGCTATCAAGATATAAAATGATTCGTAGCAGAAAGTATTCTGACGCTCTTGTGCCTGTCATCGGTGGAGCATGTCAAGGTTGTTTTATGAATGTTCCTCCTCAAATGTTCAATCAGATTTTGCAAGATCAAGCTAAAGTGTATCAATGCCCCAATTGTCAGAGACTTATCTACTGGCAAGATGAAGTAGAGCAGTAGGGCGGACTTGTCCGTACATAAAAAAGCTTCTCTGTATGTAGACGGTGCAAGTCGAGGAAATCCTGGACCTTCTTCTATCGGAGCCTATTTGTGTGATGACCAAGGACACGAGATCAAAAGTGTATCTCAGACCATTGGTCAAACGACAAATAATGTTGCAGAGTATCGAGCCTTGATAGAAGGTTGCAAATTGGCCCGCTCTCAAGAGATTACTGAGCTTCATATTTTTTCAGATTCTCAGCTTCTTGTGCGACAAGTTTTGGGACAGTATAAAGTCAAGCAGCCTCACCTTAAACTGCTTTGGCAGGAGGCTAAGGATATCCTAGCTAGCTTTGAAGTTTTTTCTTTAGACCACGTTCCCAGAGAAGAAAATCAGAAAGCCGATGCGCTGGCAAATCAGGCCTTGGATATGGATTCTTAGAATATTCGTGCTTCCTGGTCTTGATGTTTTATCTCAATTGAATTATCTCTATGATCTAAGGGATTGAGAGAGTCGGGTGATCGCTGCAAGAAATTCTTGGAGAGGAAAGTCCGAGCTCCTTTGGGCATAGAGCTGGGTAACACCCAGGGCAAGTGATTGTCGGAAAGTGCAACAGAAAGCAAACCGCCGATGGCCTTTGGGCACAGGTAAGGGTGAAACAGGGAGGTAAGAGCTCCCTCATGAGAGTCATGTGAGTGACCATGCGGTAAACCCCTCTCGGAGCAAGGCCAAATAGGGAAACCTTATACGACGCCCAATCGTGAGTTTCCGGGTAGGCTGCTTGAGCTTGTCGGTAACGGCCGGCCTAGATAAATGATGACCACAGAGAAATCTGAACAGAACTCGGCTTATAGACTCTCTCAATCACTTTTTTATGGTGTACACGTTAGGGGCTAGGAAAAGTGCTCACTGGGGCGCTACTACCCGAGCTTTTTTTCCCTTCAGAGTCTTGGGAGCTGGGCTTGGGTTTTTTTGATTTTTCTAGCTCTTCGATTCTCTGTTTGAGTTCATCGACTTTTTTGTTGGGATCTTCCGCAACACAGCTCGAGCCATCGAGAAAAAACCCCATTTTTTTGCAGATTTCTTCGCTTTTGATTCCTGGGCAGACTTCATTGTTTGGATCGGGTAAAAAAGTTTCAGGTGTGTAATCGCCGTGTTTTTTGCTGCTACTACAATCTGATTTGGACATGACAAGAGCTCGGGTTTCAATCAAATTTCCTGTCTTGTGTGACATGAGGCAGCATACATCTTGATAGAGCTGGGCATGAAGATTTTCGGAAAAACAGAGGAATATCGCCATACTCAAGAAAAAGAAAGTAGAACGTGTTGAGGTCATGCAATCATTCTATCACAAGCCCAAAAAAGTTTAGATGATTTTTATGCCTTTACGCGAGAAACGTATTTTCCAGTTTCAGTATCTATTTCAACGAGTTCATCTTGTTCAATAAAGCCAGGAATCAATACATTCGCGCCCGTATCCGTTGTTGCTTGTTTGAATGTATTTGTTGCAGTAGCTGTCTTAATGTAGGGCTCGCACTCTACAATTTTAACCTGCACCGTTTTGGGCAGCTCAATTCCTATGGGTGTTTCTTGGTGACTTTCGAGCATCAATTGTAGATTTGGTCGCAGATATTCGATTTTGCCTTCTAACATCTCCGCCGAAATCTGAAATTGCTCGTAACTCTCGGTGTCCATAAAAATATAATTTTCACCTTCTTGATACAGATATTCTACCGGCCGGGTATCAAGAAGCACGCGTTCGACATTTTCACTGGACCTAAACTTGTGTTCCGTTTGAGTTCCTTTTTTTAGGTTTCTGAGCTTGGCTTGAACAAAAGCGGCGCCTTTTCCTGGGGATGTATGCACAGCCTCCATAACTTTCCATAGCTCTTCTTTGAAGAGAATCACCATACCAACTTTTAATTGCTTTGATCCGATCATAGTTTGCTTCCTTTACTTCTTAAAGCGTGCAGTGCATGCATCATGTGCCAGCTGAATAATCTGTCTTGTAGGTCTCTTGTTCAGCAGACAATGTATCAATTTGGATGCCCATGGTTTTGAGTTTGATCGATGCAATTTGATCGTCCTGTTCCTTCGGCAACACATAGACCTTGTTTTCTAAGGTTTTTCCGTTCTGATAGAGATTAAGCAACGCCAAAAACTGGTTTGAAAATGACATGTCCATGACTTCCGCTGGGTGTCCTTCTGCTGCTGCAAGGTTCACCAAACGGCCTTTGCCTAAGACATAGACGCGTCGACCATTTTTGAGTTGATATTCTTCGTTGTTGGCTCTAACTTCGGTAATTTTTTCTGACAAACTCTTCAAGTCATCTAGATTGAGTTCGCAGTCGTAGTGCCCCGTATTACATACGATGGCTCCATCCTTCATTGCTTCAAAATGTTTTTTTACAATGATGTCTTTCATCCCGGTGGTGGTAATGAAAATGTCTCCCACTTGGCTTGCTTCTTCCATGCTCATGACTTCATGGCCTTCAAGAGTAGCTCGAAGCGCAGCGACAGGATCAATTTCGGTTACGATGGTTTTTGCACCGAGTCCTTTTGCACGCAAAGCCACGCCTCTTCCACAATGACCATACCCAGCGACTACAAATTTTTTGCCCGCAATCAGAACACTGGTTGCTCTTAAAATTCCGTCGAGAGACGATTGTCCTGTTCCATACACGTTATCAAAATCCCATTTTGTTGCTGAATCATTGACTGCATAGATAGGGTATTGCAAAAGTCCATCAGAAGCCATGGCTCGAAGTCTTTGAACTCCCGTTGTAGTTTCTTCTGTGCCACCGATGATTTTTTTTGCCGCGTCTTGGTGATTTTTATGTAAGGAGAAAATAAGATCTGCACCATCGTCTAAGGTAAGATTGGGTT
Source organism: Bdellovibrionales bacterium (assembly GCA_020434365.1). GTDB lineage: Bacteria > Bdellovibrionota_G > JALEGL01 > JALEGL01 > JAGRMV01 > JAGRAX01. The sequence goes on along the minus strand of JAGRAX010000007.1, from coordinate 34,770 downwards.
CAAATTCAATCGTTCGGTCAATACACTCGTAGAACTCATCATTAGACATTCCATGCCAAGCGTAGATCGAAGTACCGTTTTCAGCCAGTGCAGCGGCTACATCATCTTGGGTTGATAGAGGGTTACAGCCGGACCACGAGACCTGCGCGCCTGCCATTCTTAAGGTTTCTACAAGAACAGCCGTTTCTTTTGTGATGTGAATGCAGCCAGAAATTTTAGCACCTTTGAAAGGTTGACTCTTTTGATACTGGTCTCTCAATTCCATCAATACCGGCATACGGCTCTCGGCCCACTGAATTTTTTTTCTTCCGGATTCGGCGAGTTTAATGTCTTTTACTTTGTAGTTCATGTACTAAACCTTTCTACTGTCTATTCTGTACGCTTTCATGACTCGTTTACAGTCACGGGCGCATGCACGAATGCATGCTAGATTAAAAAACCGCCGTTGATAGATATCACTTCCCCCTGAATATAGGAAGACTTATCGCTCGCAAGAAACGCCACCAAGTCTGCCACTTCCTTGGCTTGTCCCATTCTCCCCAGAGGAATGTTCTTAATCATTTGCGTCTTGACCTGTGGTGGAATGGTTTGTGTCATTGAAGTTTCGATCAGACCGGGGGCAATCGCATTGACATTGATCCCGTGTCGAGAAAGTTCCAGTGCCCATGTTTTCGTCATACCGATGACACCGGCTTTTGCTGCGCTATAGTTGCTTTGCCCATAAATGCCTCTATAAGCCACGGAAGAAATATTAATGATACTTCCACTTTTTTTTTGGACCATTGCTTTTGCGCAGGCCTGGCCGAGTAAAAACACACCCTTTAGGTTGACGTCGATGACCTGGTTAAATTGTGTTTCCGTCATTTTTAATAGAGATGCATCTCTAAGAATTCCCGCGTTGTTGACAAGGATATCAATACGAGAGTGGGCCCTAAAAATACTTTGAACACAAGATTCAACTTCCTCTGCTTTGCTTACGTCTACTTGATGGCATACGGCATCTTGTAAAGCTGAGGAGCTTGCTTTGGCATTTTCAAGAGCACGAAGGTCAAGGTCTAACATGCAGAGTGTTGCACCTCGCTTTGCAAGACCTATAGAGGTCTCAAGGCCAATTCCTCCTGCGGCTCCACTGACAACTGCGACGCAATTTTTGAGAGGGCTTTCCATAAGCTCCCTCACATGTACTTCAATGGTGGTCCGATGTAAACGAAAGATCTTTTAGAGCGTGACTTGAATTCCGGTATCTATAAAGTGAGCTTTCTGCGTGTCTCCAGGGGTCTGTTGCCGAAGTCTCGTATAGTTCACGGACCATTTAAAGCGATGGTCTGGATAAAAATACCAATTGATGCCGACTCCCATTTCTTGGCTTCGATCAGAACTTAGCCCAGACCGTGGATCGTAGTATCCAAAGCGCAAGACGCATTCACTCTGTTGTGGCCACAAGAAAAATGAGGGTTGAACATAAAAGCCCTGAGAACGAAAGTTGGCTGCTCCACTTCGATCTGTATTTCGATACAAGTACTCACCTTGAAGACTGATTCCCCTGTATTTGATGTGAAGGTCCAGCTGTCCATGCATAAAGTTGGCATCTGGGTCGTCAATGGTACCGTCTGCTGTTATATCCAATCCACGGTGATGATCATAGACGAAGGCTGCTCCTAGCTCCCAGCGCAGAGTTTGAAAATTTTCTATACTTCCCTCTGAATACCCAACCGAGCCTTTGGGATGTATAGCAAGTCTAGATACATACATATGTCCTAATTTTCCTCCAGGGCTGCCGTTCGACATATTTTGACCCGTATTTGTTACAGGCTGCCCCGCTGTCGCAATTTGAAAAGGTCCAGCACCATTAAATATTGAGATCGAAGTCGAGTAGCGATCTTTGATTCTTTGAAGACTCAAGCCTCTTTCTCGTCCCAACTGAAAATTTTGAACAACAAGGGATCGATGTAAAAGATTCAAATTTCCTGAGTATGTGATCCATTGCTTGGAAAAAGGGACTTTATACTGGCCAATTTTGAGATCAAGACCCTTATGTCGAAATCTAATATAGTAGTCTTCCAATATAAAATTTGATGAAGGGGACTCATCGGGGAAAAGAGAGTAACTGCGATTTTGGCTTCCTGCAGCAGCTTGGATGTAATACTGAAATGTTCTTCCGAGGGCATTGCCGCCTGCATAAAGCTTTGCATGGATCTGATCAAAAGAACTATAATCGTCGAAAGACGAACCTGTAGCGTAGCTATAGACGGTATTCAATCTGGTGCCTAGTTTTAGCAAATAGCGATTGTTATCGGTTTTGATATAAAAGCCGTCTTCGTATCCTGCTCTTAAGAGGGGATATCTTTCAACTGCTACTGCTTGGTGATTGAGGTTGAGTACAAACAAAAAAAGAGGAAGACCCAAGACACAAGATATGTTTTGATGGAAAAAAAAGATGATGTTTTTTCGTAGAGATAAGAGTCCGAACACAAAAATTTTGATACACCCTGAGAAGGAAAGATGAAACAAAAAAATACATGGATGCTTTGCCTGATCGTGATCGCGATGATTTCGACGGCTACAACTTCTTGGGCCATTGATCGACTTGGTTATATTGGTCAGTCCTACTTTATGCCTCTTGTGATCCAACCTGACAAAAATTTGGGTGCTCAGCACTATCAGGTTGATTCTGCATATTTTCTTTCCGAGCAGTGGGCCTATGGAATAAATGTATCAATTGCAACGAATCAAGATCAAAGGGTCTGGATTGCAACAGGTCCTGAATATTATATGCTTCAGGATTCACAGCTTACACCATTTGTATATGTGCGTTTGCTGTATTCTATTTTGCCCAATGGTGATTTGGGTTGGTCTATGGGCTTTGGTTTTGAATATAACCTTGGATCTTTTTGGCTTGAAAATTTGGCTTTAAAAACAAGCTTTGGGCTGCGTCAGATATTTTTTCAAAATCAAGAGGATCAAATTCTATTGGAGCTTGTACAACTGGGAATTCATTGGAGTTTTTGATGTCTAGTGTGCTTGCGCCCAGTTTTCTCCGTTCCCGATCTCTACTAACAGGGGAACTTTTAGGTCAGCCGCATGTTCCATCTTTTCTTTGACGAGAAGAGAAAGTTCTTCTTTTTCCTCTACAGGCATTTCAAAAACCAATTCGTCATGAACTTGAAGAAGCATTTTGCTTTGCATGTTTCTTTTTTTTATTTCGTTGGCAATATGGATCATAGCAATTTTTATGATATCCGCGGCACTTCCTTGAATGGGAGCATTGGTTACAATCCTCTCCGCCATGGCGAGCATCATTGGGTTTTTGCTATGAATCTCAGGAACGGGACGCCTGCGTCCAAACATGGTTTCAATGTATCCATGTTTTTTTGCGAAATCGATCTGGGTATCAAAGTAGGTTTTCACATTTGAATAGGTGCGAAAATAATTTTCTATAAATGTTTTTGCTTCATCAATTGAGATGCCATTTTCTTTTGCAAGTCTTCTGGCTCCCATCCCATAAATGATACCAAAGTTTATGGTTTTTGAACGAGCTCTTTGCTCTCGACTCACCTCTGAAAGTGGTGTGTCAAATATGAGGGAGGCTGTTTTGCTGTGGATATCCTGGTTTTGGGCAAAGGTTTCAATCATCGTAGGATCTTTCGCAAGATGGGCCAATACTCGAAGTTCAACTTGCGAATAGTCTGCCGATAGGATCTGCCAATTTTTTTTCGAAGGAATAAAAGCTTTTCGAATTTCCAAGCCCAGCTCGTTTCTGATGGGAATGTTTTGCATGTTTGGATCCGAGCTTGAGAGTCTTCCTGTAGACGCTACAGTTTGATTGAAACTCGTATGAATGTTTTGAGTTTCGGAATCGATTAATTTTGGCAAAGCATCGATATATGTCGACAATAGTTTGCTTTGATTGCGATATTCCAAAATGGCTTCGATGATGGGGTGGGGCATGTAATTTTCTAAGGTCTCTTGATCCGTCGCATAGCCCGTTTTGGTGGTCTTGACTTTTTTGGGAGGATTTGGAATTTGGGTTTGGATTTGTAATTTTTCAAATAGAACAGGCCCCAGTTGTTTCGGAGATTTAATATTAAATTCCTCGCCCGCAATCTTGTGAATGGCGTCAGTAAGTTTCTCTATATTTTGGGTGAGTCTGGACGAGAGTTTGGATAGATGTTTTTGATCTACATGAATGCCGTATCTCTCCATATTTAGCAAGACTTCAATGAGGGGGATCTCCATCTCGTTGAAAATTTGACTCAGGTTTTGTTTTGTAAGTTCAGTATCGAAATGTTTGAAGAGTAGAAATGTCGTCAATGCGTCTTCGCATGCATATTCCGTGAGCTTCTCCTTGTCGACCTCTAACATCGAAATTTGTTTTTTTCCTTTTCCAATTAGATCTTCAGTAGGAATCTTTTGAATTCCCAGGTGCTCCAAGGCTAGCGCATCTAGATTGTGTTGACGTGAATTGGGGTTCAACATGTAAGAAGCGATCATCGTATCGAAGGCAATGCCTTTGAGATGAATGCCTTCATTTCGAAGAATATGAGCATCGTATTTTATATTTTGACCGATCTTTTTTTTGTTTGGATTTTCGAGAATGGGGGTCATAAGGTTCCAGCACTCTTGGCTTGAGAATTGTGCACTAGGAAAATGAACAAAAAAAGCTTGCGTTGCGCTGAAGCAAAATGAAAATCCTACTATTTTGGAATGCAATCGGTCGAGCCCCGTGGTTTCCGTATCAAAGGCAAAGATTTCTTCTTTTTCAAGCCTTTTAATCTGCTCTTTTAACTCTTGTAAGCTTTCAATACGGATATATTGTTTTTCTTCTGCAGAAATTTTAGTTTTCTTGGCAGCCGCTGAGCTTTTTTCTGCTTTTGCCTGTTCTGTTTCTTTAGAAGCATTGGAAATTTTTTTGATCAATGAACTAAATCCGAGTTCTTTAAAAATTTCAATCAGCTTGTTTTCATCAAAAGGGCTTGTTTGTAGATCACCCCAGTTTTCTTTGACAGGAACATCAGTTTTTATGGTTACGAGCTCTTTGCACATGCGAGCTTGTTTTTCATGCTCTCTCAATTTGTCTTGAATGCGTTGAGGCTCGACCTGGTCGAGATTTGTATAGATGTCTTCTATGCTTCCATAGGAGTTGATCAATTTGCTTGCAGTTTTTTCCCCGATCCCAGGAACTCCGGGAACGTTGTCTGAACTGTCTCCCATGAGGGCAAGCATATCGGTGACATGCCTAGCTTTGATGCCCCATTTTTTTTCACTGGCGCTTTCCCCCAGAATTTCAGTGTCACTGCCTTTTTTGAGCTGATAGATGAAAATATGGTCATTGAGAAGCTGAAGAAAATCCTTATCTCCAGTAACCATATAAGACGTCATGTTTTCTTGGGCTCCTCTATGAGCTAAGGTGCCCATAATGTCGTCAGCTTCAAAACCTGGCATCACAATGAATGGGATACCCATGGCTTCAGTAATACTTCGCAAATAAGGGAGCTGAACTTGCAGCTCTTCGGGCATTTTTTCTCGTGTGGCTTTGTAGGGTTCGTAGGCGTGATGACGAAAAGTTTTTTCAGGCGAGTCAAAGGTGACAGCAATATAATCGGGTTGTTCTTGTTCTAAGATTTTAAAAAGAGTGTTTGTAAAGCCGAAGGCTGCTCCTGTCTCCATTCCTTCCTTGTTGGTGAGAGGATTTGCGGAAAAGGCGAAGTGACTTCGATATGCGATAGCTGAGCCATCCAAGAGAAATATTCGTGAAATGTTATGCTCCTCGTCTTGTTTTGATTTTCAGCCAAAGCCGAAGCTTTTACTCGAATGCGTTATGGGGTACCCCAAATCTGACATGAGATCAATATTCTCATTTCCAAAATAAAATAGAGATTGATGGAATGGCGTTTTTTGCATAAAAGTGTGTGTCAGGTAAGAAGCCTTCAGCACCATGAATACAAAAAGCATCCAAGAACTAGAAGATTTAATCATTTCATATGTTTATGAGATGAGCTGGGGCCAAAAATGGGATGGTAAGCCCATTCCTGCCGATGTATTTAAGTCTTACCTTTCCCAGGTCGAGAAGCTTTCAAACCTATTTACGGTTGATCGCGAACAGATGGGAATACGTTATTTTCGAAAGAAAGAAAATCGGATTGCGTACCTCCTGTATTTTCATCTATCAAATATGGTTCGAGCCTCGGCCATCATTGAGGAGATGAAAAAAAGAAAAGCCTGGCCCAAAAAAATAGAGCGAGTTATGGACCTGGGAACCGGTTCGGGTGCCTCTTTGTGGGCCTTGGCACAAGGGATTTCGAGTCCAAAGCAGCTTCCATCACTCATGTATGCTTTGGATGAAGATCGCTCCATCCTCAACGATGGGAAAAAGCTTTGGCATCAGTATTGTAAGATGCGGGAAATTACGTCTCCAAACCTGGTGAGTCAAAAAGTGGATGTCCTGAGTTTGAAGGGTTTGGAAGCCTTAGAAATTCAAGAAAAATTGGATCTTATTTTTTGTTCAAATTTAGTGAACGAATTTTCTTTGATTTCTGATTCAGGGAAAATTTCTTTGTTTAAGTACCTGGTGGACCAATTGCTTTCAGATGATGGAGCTCTGATGATCATGGAGCCGGCCTCGCTAGATATTTCTCGTGATTTATTGCATTTGAGAGAAATGCTTCTTGATTGTTTGGATATTCATATTTCGTTGCCCTGTTCAGGAACGCAGTCTTGTCCCATGATTTCTGATGCGAAGGATTGGTGTCACTTTGAAATTCCATGGGATATTCCGAGAGTCAAAAAGAGATTGGAAAAAGAGCTGAATCGAAATAGCGAAGTTCTAAAATATTCCTATATTGTCATCCAAAAAGGGCAGAAGAAATCAAAGCGCAGATCAAAATATCGCTCTCTAAGTCCGATGCTGAAAAATAGGGATGGAGGATATTTTGTGCTTCTATGTTCAGACTACGATAAATTGAGTTTGCGAAGTAAAAAAGGTGACAAAGAGTCGAAGCAAAAGCTAAAGAATATTCAGAGAGGCGATGTGATTTCTTTGCAGAACTGCCACGAAGACAAACTGGATGATCCGAAACTTGGAAAACAGGTTTGGGTCGGTCAAGATTCAAAAATTGTAATTCACCCATAGGAATCGGTTACGCACAAGTGTCAGAAGTCGATCTAGTTTTACATGTGGTTGCGGGAATTATTTATACGCCCGAGCACAAAATTTTTATCGGAAAAAGAAGATCCTGGGACCACTCTGGAGGGAAGTGGGAATTTCCCGGAGGTAAAGTAGAAGCCAAGGAAAGTCCAATTCAGGCTCTGGAGAGAGAGCTCATAGAAGAGCTCGGACAAAAATTTGTCATTGGAAAAAAATTGTGGACAGGCTCCCATGTCTATCCAAACCGGCGCGTAGATCTTGAGCTTTTTTCTTGTCCAGTATCCAGAGAATTGCAAATTCAGTCCGTGGCGCATGATGAAACCGCCTGGGTTGATTTGAAACAGATACGTGAGTACCCTCTTTTAGAGGCCAATCAGATCTTGATTCCTAGACTCTCAGATTTTCTTAGAACAGGTAGCTAGTTGGAGGGTTTTTAGAGGTCGAGCTTGAGTGCTGAAATGTAAGTTTGGATTTGCTCTTCCTCATCTGCCTTAACATCCAAAAACTGCACACCCATTCCAGTTCCATTGGGTTCCGCCTTGCCAGGTTGAATGTAGGTCCAGGCCACCCTGGCTTTGAGCGTAATGGTCTGAGATTGTTCCGGCAAGGTAAAAGAGATTTCCAGATGACTTCCTACTGCTTCCGGTTTGGGGTGCTGGATGAAGGCACCTCCCTTAGAGAGGTTGGAGAGCTTACTCAAATAATAAGGCCCCATGCTTTTTAGATTTACGTCGATTTTTACAGGGGTGCGATCGCCCCTTTTTCGCCGCTCTTTGTCATCCACGTACATGACTATAATCATAGCATAAAATCTCAATTGGCTTCATTTTTTCTCTACAAAACTGCAGGTCTTTTGGGTTTTGTGTTAGTAGTGGGGCTCACGTTTGAATGTAAGAAAAGAAGGACGGCAGCAATGGAAAAAGTAATTATTATTGGTTCGGGACCTGCAGGTTTGACGGCAGCACTGTATACGAGCAGGGCCTTGCTCTCTCCTCTTATGATTGAAGGATATGAAGCAGGTGGGCAGTTGATGACCACGACAGAAGTAGAGAATTTCCCCGGATTTCCCGATGGCATTATGGGACCTGACCTTATGAAGAAATGTAAAGACCAGGCTCTCAAATTTGGTACCAGGGTCATTTCTAAAAATGTTACGAAGGTTGATTTTTCTTCTACGCCCTACAAGGTTTATGTAGGCGAGGAGGTCTATGAAACGCAGTCCGTAATTATTTCTACGGGAGCAAAAGCCAAGCTTTTGGGTATTGAGGGAGAGTCAAGGTTGATGGGGAGAGGAGTTTCTACCTGCGCAACCTGCGACGGAGCTTTTTTTAGAGATCAAGAGCTTGTCATTGTTGGAGGAGGCGACACTGCAATGGAAGAAGCCATCTTTCTTACACGTTTTGCATCCAAGGTTACGGTCATTCACAGGCGCAAGGAACTCAAGGCTTCTCAAATCATGCAGGAAAAAGCCAAAAACAATCCAAAAATTCATTGGATTTGGGATACAGTGGTCGAGCAGGCTCACGGTGAAAATGAACTGGAATAATCCCTCACGCTTAAAAATGTGCAGAGTGGAGAAAAGACAAGCTTTTCTTGCCAGGGACTCTTTGTGGCGATTGGACATGAGCCCAACTCTCAAATTTTTGCGCAGGCTTTGAACCTTAGATCCAATGGTTATATTCAAACCTTTGAAGGGTCAAAAACGGATCTGCCAGGTGTGTTTGCTTGTGGGGACGTGCAGGATTTTACGTATCGTCAAGCCATTACCGCCGCAGGAAGCGGATGTATGGCTGCCATTGATTGCGAAAGATATTTAGAACACCAAGAAAGTTAACCGAGTACGTGAAAAAAAAAAGTAAGATTATCTCGTTTTGCTTGGGGGCATTTCTGATTTTGTTTTTTTTCAACCTCTTGGGTGGCTTAGGTTTTTTTCCAGAGATCGATCATGCATGGTTTGGAATGATGACAGGGGCTTTGATGCTAGGTTTTTTTTCGGTCTCTTTGTGGAATTATTGGGGTATAAAAAGCAGCTTGAAAGAGATTTTTCAAGACTCTGAAAGTCATCCATTGAACCACCAATTGCGCTCACTTTTTTTTGTTTTTGGACTGACTTGTGTATTGCTTTTGAGCGGATTGTTTCTAAAAACCCATCCTTATGGAAGCCATATTCATCAATGGCTTGCGCTGGGAGCGGGGTTGTTTTTTGTTCATGTTTGTACGAGAGCGATATTCTTGATGTTTCGCATTCAACACCAAATCCGTATCCAAGATAAAAAGACTGCGAAATGAGCGAGTTTAGCATCATTGGCCATCGAGGCTACCCTGAGATTGCTCCTGAAAATACTTTGACTTCATTTGAAGCTGCAATTTCTGCTGGTGTCGATATGGTAGAACTCGATGTGAGCTTTTCTCGAGATCGGGAGTTGGTGGTGATGCACGATGACCGTGTGAATCGAACGACCAACGGCAGAGGAAAGGTGTCAAGCCACGACTGGAAACGCCTTAGAGAATTAGATGCCGGATCCTGGTTTTCAAAAGATTTTTCTGGAGAGCAGATTCCCTCGCTGAGTCAAGTCTTAGAATGTTGCAAAGGCAAAGTTCGAGTAAATGTTGAAATCAAACCCGAAGCTGTTTCCGATGACCTCGAGGGAGGCATTGAACAAAGAGTACTAGAAGAGATTCAAAGATTTGGTATGAGAAAAGATTGTATTGTTTCTTCTTTTTCTCCATTGGCAGTCAAACATATAAGGGAGATTGATTCTCAGATTGAGACAGCATTGATTCTAGACAAAAGTCTCAACACAAATCCGAAAGAGTATGCTGAGCATCTAGGCATTCAAGGCATGCATCTACATCAAAGAAAAATTTCGAGAGAGCATGTGCAAGCATGCATTGCCCAAGGTCTTGCGGTGAGAGTGTACACGGTCAATAAAGTGCCTTTGATGAAGAAGCTCAGAGATTTTGGAGCTCATGGAGTTTTTACCGATCGAGCCCAGCTCATGCTCGATGCACGCTAAAGCTGCTTACCAGTCTATAATTTCTGGGAAGGGCAAGCCCGGTTTGGCAAAGTAATAGCCTTGCGCGTAATCAACGCCCAATTGCTCAATGACTTCAAAGTCACTTTTGGTTTCGATGCCTTCAGCAATCGTTTTTGCACCGATGGACTTTGAAAGTACATGCAGTGCATGAAGCATCTCTCTTTTTGCAGTGCTTTGATGAATGCCTCGAATGATTGAAGCATCAATTTTTACAAACTCTGGTTTGAGTTCCATGATGGCTTCTAGGCTGGAATATCCGGCGCCCACATCATCAATCGCGATTCTGATGCCTTCGTTTGTGTAATGTGTAATGGCCTTTCTAAAATGATTGAAATGTTCAATAGCATTTCTCTCTGTAATTTCAAACACAACATCATCAATGGGAATTCCATTCTTTTCTAAAAACTTACAAAAAGCTTTGGCATTAAACTCTGGGTCAAAAATGAGATTGGGGAAGGTATTTACAAAGAGCTTTTTCCCGGGTTCTTTTCCTTTTGCATTGATGATGGCTTTCTTCCTACACAGGCGATCCAAGTCAAAGAGAAGTCCAATTTCTTCAGCCAAGGTAAATAAAATGACTGGGGATTCAATCTCTGAGTTTTTAGGTCCACGAGATAAGGCTTCATAACCAAAAATATTTTTCTGTTTGATGTCCACTATGGGTTGATACAAAGAAGTGACTTTTTCTTCTAGAATGATCTTTTGAAATCGTCCTCTGTTTTTCAGTTCGTTTTGGGAGTTTTGTAGAACCGCAATGGTTTTGGATTCATCAATGAGGTTGTAGATGGTTCTTCGGGGGTGAATCATCGGATTGTATACAGCAAGAGAGTAGCCTACATTGATCTTAGGTAGACGGTTAAGGTAATTGTACAAATCCAAAAATAGAGTTTGATAGAGGTAGCTTTGAACTCGCTCGCATACCATTTCAACATCTTCTTTGTAGAGAACATGGCCAGGATTTTCCTCTCGAGGCTCAAAAAGAAAAATGAGATAGGAGTAGCCTTGAACATCTGTGAGAGAGACAATGTCGTTTTTGCGAATGACCACCCCTTGCATACTTGTAAGCGCTCTGGCGACCTTTGTCATGACACTGTCAAAAAATGACGATCCGAATTTTTCTTCGATGGCAGCGAGTTGAGTTCCGTCAACATAGAGAACGCCCAAAGAGTTTTCTTTGATCAAGGCCTCTTCAAGTTCTGGTAGGTAGGCAAGAAAGCTGGTGAGATTTCTCTGTTCGTCTACAATTCGATTTTTATAGTTCCGATTCAACAGTTCTAATGTACTGTAATCTCAGGGAAATGTCCAAGAAAGAGATTTCAAATTTTGTTTTTATTCTTTGATCAATGAGTATCGAAAGCAATCTACCAGATGATCGTTGACCATCCCAGTGGCTTGCATGAAGGCGTAGCAAATGGTGGGTCCGACAAAAGAGAAGCCGCGCTTTTTTAAATCTTTGCTCATGGCCTGACTTTGCGCTGTTTGGCTGGGAACTTGTTTCATCGAAGTAAAATGATTGTGTAAGGTCTTTCCTCCAACAAATCCCCAAATATATCGGTCAAAACTTCCAAATTCTTTTTGAACTTGAAGAAATGCACGTGCATTTTTTTTGACGGAGAAAACTTTGAGACGATTGCGAACGATCCCTGGATCTTTAAGAATCTTTTCTAGGCTTTCATCTTTGATGCGTGACATTTTTGTGGGGTCAAAATTTTTAAAGAGTTTCCTATAATTCTCACGCTTATGCAAAATGGTTTCCCAGCTCAATCCTGACTGAGCTCCCTCTAGACAGAGCATTTCAAAAAGCTTTTGATCTTTGTGAACAGGAAGCCCCCACTCTTGATCATGGTAGGTCAGGTACAGCTCTGAATCTTCTTTGACCCATGGACAGCGAAAAATTTTCTTTGGTGGCACAGCGTCGATGATAGAGATTGAGCATGGAAGGTCAAGAAAATGTGAAGGAGTTTGCAATCCAACACTTTTTTTCTTTGTAAAAATAAGCCGCTGATCATTTATTTTTTTGATCGTTTTGATATAGATGCGCTTTGGCTCGATCCTTGGTTTTTTCTCCTGAGCTCATTTCAAAAACGATACATACGATACGAGGGTAAACATGAAGACAAAATTATTGATGACTTTTTTTGTGACCGTGAGCGTTCTGATGGGAACTGCATCTTCATTGCACGCAGCTTCGGGACATGCATCAACAAAGGGCGAGGCCAAATCAAATCATTTTTGGTGGCCCAACCAGATCAACCTCAGTCCCTTGCGTCAGCATGCCAAAGAATCCAATCCGATGTCTACAGACTTTGATTACGCAAAGGCATTTCAAAAATTGGATCTCGAAAAAATCAAAAGCGAAATCAAAACGATCATGACGCAGTCTCAAGAGTGGTGGCCGGCGGACTATGGTCATTATGGTCCGTTTTTTATTCGTATGGCTTGGCACAGCGCGGGCACCTATCGCATGCATGATGGACGTGGCGGTGCTGGAGGAGGTCAACAAAGATTCGAGCCTCTAAACAGCTGGCCAGACAATGCCAACTTGGACAAGGCCAGGAGGCTTCTATGGCCAATCAAAAAGAAATACGGTCAAAATATTTCTTGGGCCGATTTGATGGTTTTGACAGGAAATGTGGCTTTGGAATCTATGGGTTTTACAACGCTCGGTTTTGCCGGGGGAAGACAAGATGATTGGGAAGCCGATCTCGTCTATTGGGGACCCGAAGAAAAATTTATGCAGTCCAAAAGGCATCACGAAGGAGAGGGGTTGGAAAGACCTCTGGCTGCAACTCAGATGGGTCTTATTTATGTCAATCCAGAAGGTCCTGGTGGACGACCTGATCCTTTGGCTGCGGCCAAAAACATTCGGGAGACTTTTGGACGCATGGCCATGAATGATGAAGAAACAGTGGCATTGATTGCAGGAGGCCATACCTTCGGAAAATCTCATGGGGCAGCCAAACCTTCGAAGTGTTTGGATGCTGAACCTGCGGGCGCAAGACTTGAAGATCAAGGCATGGGCTGGAACAATCGTTGTGGCAAAGGAAATGCAGAAGATACCATTACGAGTGGTTTGGAAGGCGCTTGGTCAGCCAACCCCATCGCATGGACGTCTCAGTACCTAGACAACTTGTTTGGATACACTTGGGTTCAGACCAAAAGCCCAGCGGGAGGTGTTCAATGGAAACCTTCTGGAAACAAAGCTTCTCAGCTTGTACCGGATGCACATGTCAAAGACAAACGTCATGCACCCATGATGTTTACAACGGATTTGGCTTTGAAATTTGATCCCATATACAAGGAAATTGCACTGCGCTTTCAAAAAAATCCCAAGGAGTTTGAAAATGCTTTTGCGCATGCGTGGTTTAAATTGACCCATAGAGATATGGGGCCTCGTGCACGTTATGTGGGAGCCGACATTCCGAGTGAAATTCTTTTGTGGCAGGACCCTGTACCAGCCAGAGATTATAAGCTTGTGGGATCCAGAGATATTGCGAAGCTCAAGAAAAAAATTCTGGATTCTGGTTTGACGATTTCACAGCTTGTAAAAACAGCCTGGGCCTCTGCTTCTACGTATCGAGGCACAGATATGCGTGGGGGAGCCAATGGCGCGCGCTTACAACTGGAGCCTCAAAAAAACTGGAAAGTCAACGAGCCGAAAGAACTAGATAAAGTCTTGAGTGTTTTGAAAGACATTCAAAAAGATTTCAACGGGAAGAGATCTGGCGGTAAAAAAATCTCTCTTGCAGATTTGATTGTCTTGGGAGGTTCTGTTGGAGTTGAGCAAGCAGCAAAAAATGCCGGGCATAAGGTAAATGTCCCTTTTGCTCCTGGGCGTACAGATGCCTCTCAAAAACAAACGGATGTGGAATCTTTTGCTGTCCTCGAGCCCAGGGCCGATGCTTTTAGGAATTATTTTGACTCGTCATTGGACAGATCTCCGACTTTTATGTTGGTTGACAAGGCCAATATGTTACAGCTTTCGGTTCCTGAAATGACCGTACTTTTGGGAGGCTTGCGCGTATTGGATGTAAACTCAGGTGCTTCCAAGCATGGTGTTTTTACATCTGAGCCAGGTCAATTGAGCTCAGATTTTTTTGTGAATCTTTTAGATATGTCCACCGTATGGTCAAAATCGAAAAGTGAAAAAGGAATCTATGAGGGAAGGAATCGTCATACGAAAACGCTCAAATGGACTGCAACACCTGTGGATTTGGTTTTTGGCTCGCATGCAGAGCTGCGAGCCATTGCAGAGGTGTATGCGGCTGATGATGGCGAAGAAAAATTTGTGGAAGACTTTGTTCATGCATGGACCAAGGTCATGAGACTGGACCGCTTTGATTTGATGTAGGAATGATCTTGCCTGACCGCGTCAGAGAATGCTTGACAATGCATATTTCAGATCATGAAATCAAGAAAGTGCTGTGTATTGAAAATCAAAGTCAAGACTATGCTACGATCAGCACGTACTCCAAGGCTTCCTAGTATACTTGTTGCAATTTTGATTTTTTGAAATCACTGCCATTTTTATGCTTTCGTACGTTCAATCCATTGGGGAAATAAAAATATATGTGGACGGTTGAGCTTTCTTTGAGATAGTTCACTTGTGATGTCTTTGAAGAGTCAAAAATTCTCTTCCCACGAAATTGTCGACTACGACGTAAAACCTACAGATCAAAAGATTTTGGAGATGATTGAGGATTACTTCTCTTCCCAAGCTGATGAGTATGACCAGTTTGATGAAAATCTCGAAAAGAGAAAAAGATACAATGGAAAAATTGATCAGCTGGTACGTGAGAAGCTTAAAAGCAACCAGGCAAAAACGCTTTTATCCATTGCTTGTGGAACCGGGAAAAGGGAAATCGATATCCAAAATGCTCTAGCTACAAAGGTAGAGATCCATGGTCTGGATTTAAACCCAGTGATGTGCAAACTTGCCAATGAGCGAGGGATCGAATGTCAAAGGGGAACAGTTTTATCCTTGGACCTTACAGAAGCATCTTATGATGCGATCGCGTATCTTCATGCCTTTGGACATGTTCCCAGTCGGCAGCAGAGATCTCAAGAAATAGAAAAAATCTATAACCTACTGACACCAGGCGGAGTCTTTTGTGTAGATCTGATGAACTTGGATGACGAGAATGAATGGGGTCCAAATATCAAAAAACTGTATGAAGAAAAAAAGTGGTCGGAGAAGGGGCTTGAGCTGGGTGACATTTTCTACAAGAGAGTAGATCTTCAAAAGACATCTTTCTTCCATTATTTCTCAGAATCCGAAATCGTTCAGCTGCTTACAAACTCTGGATTTGAATCTATTCATGTTCAGTATGTTGGATACGCCATCAATGCAGGACAAGAAGTTAAGAAAGACAAAGGCGCGATGTTTGTGACTGCAATAAAAACCGATAAAGTATGAAAAAAAACCTTCCATGGATCGCGGCAGTTTTTTCCAATATCATTTGGGGTACGACTTTTTTAGCTAGCAAAATTGTTCTCTCCGAAGCAGGACCCATATCTGTATTATGGATTTTTTCCACGAAACGGACTGCAGTTTTAATAAAATCAAATGGTTATATACTGTTTAGATCCTCAGCATACGTACAAATGTAGTTTGATACTACTTGTATATACGGCAAGAAGATAAAGGTTTTTGCATTCAAAAATACTCTATTCATTGACATCATATATTGGTATAATATAACCAATATATGAAGGCAAAGCTCATATATCACCATAAAGCAAAACTGCATGGGAAGTATATTTTGGAGCTAAGCATTCATGATGTTGGGAAGAGTCAGCAGTATCCTGACGGGATCAAATATGGTTTGATTTGTATAAACTTTAAGACCAGAGAACGAATTTTGATGGACAATCATCATCCCAAAGGACCGCATATTCATATCGGAAAAGATCAATTGCTGTATGTCTTTGAATCGGAAGAAAAACTTATCGAAGATTTCAAATCTTTGGTGTTTAAACATTTAGGAGTAAGACTATGAAAAAACTTATTGTATCATTAAAAACATCAACCGAGGTACTCGATCAATTTAAAACTTCTCTTAAACAAGCTAGAAAAGGTAAAATAGATTCTTCGCATTATGAGATTTCTTTCGATAGTAAAAAAGACTTCGACAAGTTTGTCCGTAATATTTCGATTTTGACTCTTATTCAAAATATTAAGCCTCAGTCTATTTATGAGTTAGCTAAGCTAAGTGATATAGATGTGTCAAACCTCAATAAAATCATTCTATTTTTTGAAGAAATTGGAGCTATTGAAGTTGAAAAGAAGAAAATCAAGGGGCGAGAAACGAAAATTCCAAAAGTGCCTTACAAACAGATTCAATTTGATTTGGAAGCTGCCTGAGCTTTACTGATCATATAGTATCGAAATTGCTATGGATAAAGCTCTTTACTCTGCCATAACGAATTCTAATGATTTTAGACCTGGGGATATGGAGCATTTTTTTGAGCGCTTTCAAACGAAAACAAATCAAAGCAGTTATCAAATGCTTATAGAGAACGAAAAGATAAGAGCGGGTATGGATGTTCTTGAGCTTCCTTCTGGTAGTGGCGCCATCGCAAAAATACTTGTGGATTTGGTGGGTGAAGAGGGGCAAGTGATTGCAGTTGATTTCAATCAGGATGAGCTTGATTTAATTAGAGATCAAAGAGTTATAAAAAAGCGAGAGGCCGCTCAGTATTTATCGTTGGAAGAAAACTCTATAGACTACGTATTTTGTCACTTGGGTCTCATGTTATTTAACCCTTTGGAACCCGCCCTCAAAGAAGTCTTTCGCGTTTTGCGAGATGGAGGAGTTTTAGTAGCCAATTTGATAGAGCCTAATACCAATAAGGCATTTCAAATATTTTCCAAAACTTCTCTAGAGTATCAACAACACATTCAACGATTTCCGGGCTGGGGAGATCCGAGAGTCAACGAAAAGGAAAACTTGGAACAAGTGTTTCACAATATTGGTTTCAGTGTTCCGTTGGAGTATTCAAAATACGTAGTTTCTTTGAAGGGTTCTTCTAAGGAAATCATAGAGAGTGCGAAAGTTTTCTTTCAAATTCATTACATGCTCGATGATAGCAAACGAAAAGAATATCGAGCATTATTGATGCAACAATTACAGCAGCTCGAAGATCCAGAGAAAAAGATCAAGCTAGAAATCTCTTGCAAGAAAATAAGAGCTAGAAAAATATACTAGGTGAACAATAATATTGTTTGAGTTGGTCAGAAAAAACTTAAGTTAAGATAGGGGAGCTGAGCCCTGGAGCTAAAGGTGACCAGGAAAACAGATAAGCTCCGCTCGATTCTGCTTTAACAGCGTACATTTAAAGAAAGCATATAAGGGCAGAAGACTCTAAATACAAAGGATGGTGGACTCAAGCTCCTGTATATCGAACTTTCTTCTTAGCGACACCAGACTATAGCATCAATAATGTTAAGAGGTTAATAGCAGCTTAGTCGAATGTGGATGCAACGACGTGGACGTAAAACTTCTTAATGATTTAGTGATCCTATGTAGTAACCATATCCCGATTTTTGTACAAGACTGTTGTTAAGAAAGTCCGCCGAATATCCGTCCTCAGAAACAAACAAATCTGTATAACCTGGGCCACAGTCAAAAGTGATGTCACCCGCAGAGTTCTGAGTGATAGTATTAAAGCCCTGATAATAATTCAGATGAATTGAATCAGCTTCACCCAGTACTATGACTTGTGGATCAAGTGTTTTTAACCAAGAGGATGGTACTCGCCCACTAGCTCGTCCATGATGAGCTGCGAATACGATATCCGTTTTTTTGAGTTCGATATCATTAACTATAGCCTCCATAAAAGCTGTTTCTAGGTCTCCCATCCAGAGAAATGAACAACCATTATTTAGGGAATACCTAATTACTGCAGAAGTATTGTTAGGACTTCCGCCACTTTCTGCGACTGCTAGGGCTTTCTTATATTCCGCGTTTTCTACGTTCGGCCAACATATTTGGAGTCCTGCAGAACTGCGTTCGCTTGAGCCATCGTTAAGCCATTTTCGTACGCAATCTTTGCTTAGATGATAGGTTTTTTCTGTATCTTCTCTAAGCTTTCTATAGAAAATGAAATCAGGGCTTTCGTTCTCTTTTGTCACTCTATTCTTTACGCAATAAAAGTTTACTATCGGCATCTCTTGGTCAATAAGTTTTAATCCACGAATGTGATCTTCATCAGGATGTGTTGAAATGAACCGTTTTATTCCCTTATCGCTCGATTGGGTTTTAAGTTCCGAAATGATTCTTTTTTGATTGAAGTCCGAAAGGTGGCAATCGATCATTGTAAAACTATCACTCCCATGCCTTATATAAAAGGTGTCACCATTTCCAACCGAGAAAGATTTAATTACACTCATTCGACACCCTTAACTCTTTCGACTATGTATTTTGTCTGCTTTCGATAGGACCAGAGAAACAGAAAAATTAACAACACTACTACGAGAAGACTTTTTCTTTGATTTAAAAACTCGATCTTAATTACTAATATATCGAATCCCTTGACTCCTAACAACACGATCAAAGCGGCGCATAGCGTTCGATAAACATTATTAACTTCTGTCAACACCGGGAGTTTGCTGTCTTGTTTTTCAGCCTTAATATACTCCGAGTAGTCAACCCGCTTTGCAAAACCTACTGCATCCAACAGTGGCTCAATTATCAGTGATCCAACTCGGCTTGCGGTAAGGCCAAAAAAATAGAACAAAAATAAATCTACAATCACTTCTCCACTAGTAATTGAAAACGAGCTCCATTTTGTAATGCCTACGCCAAGTAGAATTCCCGGGAATAAATTATTGAAGATGTTATATGAGGAGATTTTCTTTATTACTTCATCCATCATTTGACTTCCTTTCGACTACACTTGTCTCGTTACGGTATTTGCAATACTCACATTCATCCTTAGATTCCGGGAGTTTGTCGCTAGCTAGGCATTCATGGGCTTTGATTAGTGTGGGTTCTACCCAAGAGCTATCGCCTTTATACGGAATAAGAATTGTCTTGAACTCAAGTTGATTATTGAATCCTTCCCGTTCTTTGATACCGTTGGCGTAGACGAAATAACCTGTATCCGACACTTGGAATTTGTTCTTTCTAAACAGCCATTGATACATTTCCATTTGTCGTCGGTAGGCGTGATGCCAAGGTGCATCGGTTAGTTCTACTTCTCCATTCTTCGAAGTGGACTTGTAATCAACAATGATTAATTCCTGGTTTTTTTGAATCCACACATCATCCACCGCACCCGCAAAAAGGAAATTTGTAGGTTCATGGTGAAAACTTACGCCTTTGAAATTCTCACGCCATACATCAAGGTCAGGATGTTGAAACGGTATGGCCTCTATCCCATATTCAATCATTATTGGATGCGACTTTTTTTGGGCACGATATCGGTCAAATTCGACCTTGAAGAGATGGTCCACAGCCGAATTCAACGTAAATCCCGGCATAGGTGGAACATCAATACCTAGACGCCGATCCAAATAGAAACAGTGGGGACAACGCACAAAATTTTCTAGACGTGAACGCGATAGCTTGATGGGCTTTGTAGAATTGGGATCATATAAGTTACGGGTTCTAGGCATTGCTATCCTGTGCTTGTGTCCAAAAGTCAGCAGTTAGCTCTGTTTGCTGCATGATTCTTTCCACGGCCATTTTTTCTAAGTCGGGTGGATATCCATATTTTCGTAATATGCGTTTCACAATTACACGTAGCTTGGCTCTAACATTCTCTTTTATCTTCCAATCGATAGATGTGTTCTGCCGTACTCGCTCCACCAAGACGCGCGCAAGATCTCGCAATTGTTGGTCGCCTAAGACCTTCTTTGCACTGTCGTTTACTTCCAATGCTGAATAGAACGCATATTCATCGTCATTCAAGCCAAGTTCTTGTCCTTGCCGGTCAGCTTCTTTTATGTCTTTTGCCAACTTGATTAGTTCTTGAATAACCTCTGATGCCGTTAGCAAATTATTTTGATAGCGCTTGATGGCCTCATCCAGCATTTCGGATAGGGCACGACTTTGAACCAAATTCTTCTTTGACCTTACTTTGATTTCATCGTTAAGAAGTTTTTTCAAAAGCTCCATGGCAAGGTTCTTGTGTTCCATGTCTTTGATTTCTTCTAGGAAGTCGTCGGATAGTATGGATATGTCGGGCTTCTTGATGCCTGCCGCATCGAAGATATCAACCACGCCTTCGGATACGACAGCTTTATCGATTATCTGCTTAATTACGGTTTCAATTTCTTCATCGGATTTACCAGAACCCTTTGGCTCGAACTTAGATAGGCGAGCTTTGATGGTTTGAAAGAATGCGATTGTATCTTTATGTTCGTTGACTTCCTCCATGGAAGCACAAAGTGCATAGGCTTTGGATAAGGCCGTAACTTCTTTTACGAATCGGTTCTTTCCATCTTGAACGCCAAGAATGTGTTCTTGAGCCTCTAAAATAATTTGTAACCGATCCCTAGTTTGGGCCAAAAAATAGTGTTCGTAATCAAAGCCTTGGAATAGCTGCGAGACCACTTCTAGCTTCTCTTTTAAGACCGTAAGAGCTTCGCTGATATCGTTGGTTGGATTGCCTTTGCCGCCACTATTGGCATAGGTGTTCAACGCTTTCTTTAGATCACTCGCAATACCAATGTAGTCCACGATCAACCCACCTGGTTTATCACCGTAAACGCGGTTTACTCTTGCGATCGCCTGCATAAGATTGTGGCCGCGCATTGGCTTGTCGATATACAAGGTATGCAAACAAGGAGCGTCAAATCCTGTAAGCCACATATCTCTTACAATCACGAGCTTGAGTGGATCGTTTACGTCTTTCACGCGGTTTGCCAAATCCCGTCGTTCTTGTTTGGTTGTTTTATGGGCCTGCCATGATTCGGGGTCCGATGAAGAACTCGTCATAATGACCTTTACGACACCTTTCTTTTTGTCGGGATCGTGCCATTTAGGTCTAAGCCGAACGATTGCATCGTACAAATCCACAGCGATTCTACGGTTCATCGTTACAATCATGCCTTTACCGTCTAAAGCAGCATTTCGATGCTCGATGTGTTTTACAATGTCCTCGGCTACGGTTTTTATGCGGTCCGGACTACCAACAATGGCTGCAATCTTGGTCCACTTGGCTTTGGACTGCTCGACTTGATACTCCTCGGCATTCTCCGATATTTCTTCGAGCTCATCATCGATCTCGGCCAGCGCCTCATCCGCAATATGAATTTTTACCAATCGACTTTCATAGTAAATCGGCACCGTTGCTCCATCGGCTACTGCCTGCTCGATATCGTAAACATCAATATAGTTCCCGAACACGGCAGGCGTATTGACGTCCGCTGCTTCAATAGGTGTTCCGGTGAAGCCAAGATACGTAGCGTTTGGAAGAGCATCCCGCATGTACTTGGCGAAACCGTAAGCTGTCTTGGTTCCTACTTGTTTACCGTCTTTGTCAGTTAAATAGACCGTCTTGGCTTGAAAGCCGTACTGACTACGGTGAGCTTCATCTGCGATTACCACGATATTCTTTCGATCCGAAAGAAGAGGGAAAATGGTTTCCCCATCATTGGGTGAAAACTTTTGAATCGTAGTAAAAAGAATTCCTCCGGCTGCCCGCTTTAGATCACTTCGAAGAGAATCTCTGCTTTCAATTTGAATTGGTTCTTGTCGTAATAGTTGCTTAGACGCCGCAAACGTTTCAAAAAGTTGGTCATCCAAATCATTACGGTCGGTAATAATCACAATTGTTGGATTATCTAGAGCTTGAACAAGTTTTCCCGAAAAGAAGACCATGGAAAGTGACTTACCTGATCCCTGGGTATGCCAAACAACCCCACCTTTTCCTTGTCCGTCGCCACTAGAAGCTTCCATCGCAGATTTCACGGCCTTGGTGACCGCATGGTATTGATGATAAGCGGCAATAATCTTGCTGGTTTCTATACGTACTTGGCCTGTGGTTTGATCCTCCTTCTTGTCCTTCACAAAAACCGTAAAAGATCGAACAAGATCTAGCAGGATATCGGGCCTAAGCATCCCGTGAATTAACGTTTCGATCTGCGGTGTAGTGGCTGAATCTTCTATTTGCCCGTCCCGCGTTTTCCACTGCATAAAGCGTGAAAAACCCGCACTTAATGAGCCCGCTTTCGCATCTAAGCCGTCTGATGCGACCAACAAAGCATTGTATTGAAATAGAGTCGGTATAGCCTTCTTGTAGTTTTGTAATTGGGTGTAGGCTTTCTTTACCGTGGCGTTCTTGTCTCCCGGGTTCTTCAATTCAATGACGCCCAATGGAAGCCCATTCACAAATAGAATTAAATCAGGTCGTTTATTGTTATTGTCTTCAATGACCGTGAATTGATTGCAAACGATGAATTCATTCTTGGATATATCGTCAAAATCAATTGCCCATACCTTGTCACCACGTGTTTCACTATCCACTTGGAATTCAACTTCAATGCCGTTTGTAAGAAGGTTGTGAAACTCCTCATTTGCAGCGAGTAATTCGGGTGCTGAAAAAGCGATGATCTTTTTGTAGGCTTCTTCTATCGCAGAAGGTGGAAGGCCTGAATTAAGGTCTTGAAGTTTTCGCTTTAGCCGATTTTGGAGAATGACTTCGGAATATTTCGCTCGTTCGGGAGCATCACCATCGGGTGCTATGGTCGGCCCGTAAAGATAACTATAACCTTGGGCCTCTAGCATCTCGATGCACATTAACTCGACGTCATCTTCTGTAATTCGCTTTACCATGCCTAAGCCGCCAAGCGTATTTCACCGGAAATGAGTTTAGGAAGAAGTAGGTCACGGAGTTTCGACAAATTTGTAATCATTTTATTGTTCAAATTTATCTTTGCTAAAAGATTCTCTGCCACTGAATCAAAGCAGAGTAACGTTTTACTATTAGGGGTCACCATTTGCGTATTTGAAATTATGCCAAGGCTAAGGTTTGCCTGGACAGCTTCAACGACATTTTCAAGTAGTTTATTGCGAACGGTACTGTCCGTGAGAGCATATTTCAAAAAGGCTCGCCACTTACCTTCTACTCTCAAAATAGCCAAGGCTTGGTTCGTATTGGCTGGAAGAATTTCCTCGGTTACCAACGCGACACGCCCTATGGTCCCAGCGATAGAAATTAAAATATCACCCGGATCTAATTGAGATCTTTTAAGAAGTTTATTTGAGTATTCATCAATATGAGCAAATTTTGACGGAACAAAACCACCTTCATCTGTGAGTGATTCCACCTTTATAAAATTCACACCAATGTCAGAGAATTTTCCACCAACACTTGTAGGGGTGGTCCCTTTAGTAACTTTTGAACAAAGGTCTCCAATTCTATTTATTTCCCACCCCTCCGGAATCTCGCCAAGTTCACTATCAACCATTTGCCCGCCGGAAGATTTGTAGGGCTTTCCGTCTTCATTGGGAAATTCAAAATCGACAAACCAATGCTTGAAAAGTGCCTGTGCCGTAAGTTCTAAAGTGCGATTTTGCTTCTCTTTTAAAGAAATTAGACAATCGATGTTATTTAGCAGTTGGC
>JAGRAX010000007.1:0-10997 GCA_020434365.1 Bdellovibrionales bacterium | reverse complement strand
TTTGGTAATCAATATCGGGGAGCAAAATTGAAAGGTTTCTTAGTTGTTCTGTAGAAATGTTAGCTTGGTTAGCACTTCCTGTTGCATTAATCGCCAACTCTTTGAACACTGTTGGAGATAGCAAGAAGTAATAGAGAAAATTGGCGTTCAGTTGTGCGGTATTCTTTGGTGATATCTTCCCGACACGTTGATTCAGCAACGCCTCCTTGGAATGCCAGTATCTTGCAACTTTTCCGACTACCGCTGATCCATCCGTATAGTGATTTCCTGTCATTGCTATCAGGACATCACCCTTCTTGACGCTAAATTGGGATAGCCTGGGTTCCAAGGGACGTTGGTAAAATGAAACATTTTCTAGTTGCTTCAAACCTGCCATGACATCTTTAATTTTGATTACTGGAGCGTCTGTTACTGTTGCGCCCATATCCTGTGACTTAAATGCGTAACCGTTTTGAATATTTGCAATGTCTCCAAGTATGCGGTCACTAAATGAATTCATTGGGAAAGTTTCTCCAGACTACTTATTATCGTGCGCGCTAATTTCTCTTCTTGTGAAAATAGATTATTCAACTCAGTTTTATATGTTTTTAATCGATCCTCGAATGCAATGCCGTCATCGGTTTCACTAGCTAACCCAACATATCTCCCTGGTGTAAGGACATATTTATGCTTTTGTACGGCCTCCAATGTAGAAGCATTACAAAAGCCCTTGATATCTTGATATTCGCCACCGCCCGTTCGCCAATTATGGTAGGTGGAGGCTATGACGCTAATGTCATCAGCCGAAAACGATCTATGTACACGATCCAACATGAACCCTTTTTCGCTAGCGTCGATGAATAGGATTTCGCCGCTTCTTTGACGTCCGCCGTTCGTGCTCTTGTTTCTTGATATGAACCAAAGACACGCAGGAATACCCGTGTTGTAGAAAAGCTGTTTGGGAAGCATCACGATGCAATCAACTAGATCTGCATCGACAATCGCCTTACGAATGTCACCTTCACCACTTGTATTGGAAGAAAGCGAGCCATTAGAAAGAACCAATGCCATTCTTCCATTTGGAGATAGGTGATAAATCATATGCTGCATCCAAGCGTAGTTGGCATTGCCGTCCGGTGGTTTACCGTAGGCCCAACGGCCATCACCGCGAAGCTGATCCCCGGACCAATCGGAATCATTAAATGGAGGATTGGCTAGGATGAAGTCTGCCTTTAAATCAGGATGGGCATCATTTAGAAATGAACCTTCGTTGTTCCACTTCACTTGGCTTCCTTCGATGCCACGAATGGCTAAGTTCATTCGGCAGAGACGAAATGTGGTTTGGTTGGATTCCTGCCCGTAGATGGAAATATCACTTAGCTTGCCGGAATGTTCGGTTACAAACTTCTCCGACATGACAAACATACCGCCTGAACCACAGCATGGGTCGTAAACGCGGCCTTTGTATGGCTCGATCATTTCGACCATCAATTGAACGATGCTTTTGGGCGTATAAAACTGTCCGCCTTTCTTTCCTTCTAAGGAAGCAAACTGGCCTAGAAAGTATTCATAAACTTTGCCCAAAATATCTTTTGCTTTGGCGGCTTCATCCCCAAGTGCAATGTTTCCGATGAGGTCTATCAATCCACCAAGTGCGGTCTTATCCAAATTGGCTCTCGCATAGACCTTTGGAAGGATTCCTTTCAAGGAAGGGTTGATCTCTTCGATAGCAATCATGGCATTATCAACAACCGTTCCAATGGTTGGTGTTTTTGCGGATTTTAGAATTTCATTCCACCGCGCATCTTTTGGAACAAAGAAGACGTTTTCTGCCTTGTACTCATCAATATCTTCTGGATCAGCGCCTTCATATTTGCCTTTGCCTTCTTTAAGTTTTTGAAACTGTTCTTCGAACGAATCGGATATGTACTTAAGGAAAATTAGACCTAAGACGATGTGTTTATATTCCGCTGCATCGATATTTTTTCGCAGCTTGTCCGCAGTTTTAAAAAGCGTTTGTTCGATTGACTCTTTCTTTTTGGTATCGGCTTTCTTGCTTCTTTTTGAACTCTTCTTGGCCATTGGACTAGTCCGTACCTTTCTCTTCACTTTATTAGGTTTCGCTCTCATCTAATAGGTCCAGAGTTTTGATCTCCACGGCTTCGGCGATGCGACTCAATGTGTTTAGGATGGGGTTACAATCTCTGTGAATCCACCGGTAGATTTCACCCACCGATACACGGACTTTCTTGGCCAACGGGTCTTGTGTCCATCCCTTTTCGTCCAAGATCTTCTTAAGATGCGGCTCTGTCACATATGACTTCTTATACCCGATTTTCACTTATAACCATAATACCGATTGATCCAGTAACTGTACATCGAGTTGAGTACAAAAAACCTTTTAACATGTTGGTCGATTGGAGTGGAAATGTAAAATGGTGGAGCCGAGCGGGATCGAACCGCCGACCTCTTGACTGCCAGTCAAGCGCTCTCCCAGCTGAGCTACGGCCCCCTATTTTTTCTGAGTCTTCTTTGTTGAGGATGTTGTTTTACTTGTTTTTTTTGAGCTTGTTTTTTTCTTTACAGCAGCTTTTTGGGGCTGCTTTGCAGCGCTGGTTTTCTTCTCTGAAGTTTTTGTTTTTGCTGCTGCTTCAAAGCCTTGCTGATCGTCCTCGTCTCTCATCTGCTTTTGAATCTGCTCGTTGACTTGCGTAATTCTTTTGATGATATCTGATACGTCATCTGTAGAAAATTTGCCCGCTTGAATGAGATGAAAACAACGTTCACCTAAGTGTTCAAATAGATTCATTCGCTCTCTATAGAGCTTGGTTGCATCGAATTTGGCTTTGCCGACCTGTACAACTTGGTCTGCACCACGAACGAGTTTTTTAAATGTTTTGCCCATTCGTTCAAACATATCCTCTACCTTTTCTTTGGCTCCAGAAGAAGCGTTGGAAGTATCTTGCTCCCCGATATAGTCTTGTTGATTCGACACAAAGCCTTCTTTAGCACCTAGAGAGAGAGGGATCAAGATTCCTTATCCTTTTCCAATGTGCTCTATGCTTTTTTCTTCCCGAAAACTTGAAGGGTGTATTGAAATGCAGTGCCATAGGCCAAAAACAAAGAAATGTAGAGGCATATGACTCCGATACCAAACCAAGGGACCGACAGCCAGGCCTCATCCTTTCCTAACATACATAGACCAATGGCAATGCCTTCAAAATAAGATTTAATTCTCGCAGGCATACTCGAAGGTAGACGCATTCCCTGTTGAGTTGCAAAGCCTCTTAAGCTATTGACGGCAAGCTCTCTGAGAATAAGGGCCAGACCGATCCAAAAGGAAATCTCGCTTTTTTCAATCAAAAGAACCAGGCCTGTAATGACAATGAGCTTGTCGGCCATGGGATCCATGAGTTTCCCAAAGTCAGTGGTCGTATTGAAAGTTTTTGCGATCCACCCGTCGATTTGATCCGTAATAAAAGCCAAAGAAAAGATCAAGGCAGACCAAAAACGATAGTTCTCTAAGTCTTGATGATGAAAAATCCATGCCACTACCGGAATGGCAAGCATCCGAAGCATGGTGATGGAATTGGGGAGGTTGAGAATTTTTTCTTTAGGGTAAGGTTTGAGCACTGGCTAACTGTAGCTGGCTGCCCGTAAAAAGAGAATAGTATTTTTTTACTTTTTTTACGTATTGCTGGGTTTCTGGAAAGGGAGGAATGCCATTGTATTTTTGGACGGCGCTTTCCCCTGCGTTGTAGGCCGCGAGAGCCATTTCAACTCTACCTTGATATTTTTCTAAGAGAGAGCGAAGGTGACGGACGCCTCCATCAATATTTTGGGCGGCATTGTAGGCATTGTCCACTCCCAAATACCTGGCTGTTTCTGGCATGAGTTGCATCAGACCCATGGCTCCCTTGTGGGAAGTGGCTCTGACATCATAGTCGGATTCAGTTCGGATGACGGCCTTAATGAGAGAGGCATCGATTCCATACTTTTGGCCAACTTGATCTGCCAAGTTATGGATTTCATGCATGCTCAGACGCTGATATTCCTCAGATACGTAGTATCCACTTCCGTGATGTTTCAGGATGGGACCTTCCTTGGGTGTGTATACAGTGTATTGGGTTTCCAATGGGGGGCTGTCTGTGTAACGGATATTCCCCTGATCATCTTGGACCTGGTAGATTTCAGCATGTGCAAGCTCAATGAAGCAAAGGGATATAACGATGAGACAGAGCTTTACACAAATGTTCGTAACAATATTCATGACTTGGTTTTGTTTTGGATTCGCAGATGTTTAGAGAATTTTTCCTACCTAGCTAAGATTGTAACAAAAAAAGCTATGTTTTCCCATCATTACTCAAAGAACCTAAGAAAAAAAGGGGATCTTTCTGACAAGCCCTTCATGTAGGATCTAAGAAGGTTTAGGTTTTTTATTGACATCATATATATGGGCATATATCGTCATATACATATGTATTTATCCACAAGCATCTATGTAGGTAACAAAGCTAGGTAAGCTGGGGGGCGGAAGCTGCATCATGACTCGAAAAAAAATATCCACAACCGTGTACATTACGGAAGAGCAAAATGAAAAACTCAAGCAGCTTAATAAAAGAACCAAAGTGCCTGTCGCCGAATACATTCGACAGGGAATCGATTTGGTTTTGGATAAATACAAGGATGAAATCCCAGGTCAAATGACCTTTTGATCCGTCTTGACCTGGCATTCAAAATTCAGATGTAAAAATATTTCTTTGAAAAGATTGAGCTATTTGCTGTGTAGCCCTACAATCGCGGGCCATGGCTAGATATTTATTGTTGGGAGGAGCAGGATTTGTAGCTTCTCATTTGTGTGATCGTTTGTTGACTCAAGGACACAGGGTCACTGTCTTGGACAATATGGTGACCGGAACACCCAAAAACCTCGCGCAGCTCGAAAGTCATCCCGACTTTGAACTGATTCAATGGGATATTACGCAGAAATTCCAAGATCTGGACTCAGTCGATGGTGTATTGCATATGGCTTCTCCGGCGAGCCCTACAGATTTTGTAGAGCTTTCGAGAGAGATTCTTGCAGTGGGTTCTTTTGGGACTTGGAATGCCGTTGAGTTTGCGAAATCTTGCGGCGCTTGGCTGATGTTTTCTTCGACGAGTGAGGTCTATGGGGATCCTTTGGTTCACCCTCAGACCGAGGACTATTTGGGAAATGTAAATTGCATTGGGATTCGAGGCGTCTACGATGAGTCCAAGCGCTTTTCTGAGAGTGTCATTATGGCCAATGTTCGCGCAGGAGATCTTAAGGCCTCTATTTTTAGAATTTTTAATACTTATGGTCCTCGAATGAGAGCCAACGATGGAAGAGCGGTTCCCAATTTTATTGACCAGGCTCTACAAGGCAAGCCCATTTCAGTTCATGGAGATGGAAGCCAAACCCGAAGTTTTTGCTATATTGATGATCTCGTGGATGGAATTCTCGCCATCATTGAAAAACGTCCGCTAGGGCCTTTGAACCTTGGAAACCCTCATGAAGTCAGTATTTTGAAGATAGCAGAGATGATCAAAGAGTATTGTGAGTCCTCAAGTGAAATTCAATTTTTGCCTTTGCCTGATGATGATCCCAAGAGAAGGTGCCCAGATTTGCGTCGCACGATTGAAGCTCTGGGGTGGCAGCCCAAAATTGAGTTAGAAAAAGGCTTGAGAAAGACCGTGGATTTCTTTAAAGAGCCATAAGCTTTGTCAAAAACCTTACGACATATTCGAAATTTCTCGATCATTGCCCATATTGATCACGGCAAGTCCACGCTTGCGGATCGTCTTCTTGAAATGACGGGGACGGTGGACCAGCGCAACATGACCAGTCAGCTGCTAGATAAAATGGAACTAGAGCAAGAGCGGGGAATTACAATCAAAGCACAAACGGCGCGGCTCCGATATAAGGCCAAAGATGGGCAAGAGTATCAATTCAACTTGATCGATACTCCTGGGCACGTAGATTTTTCTTATGAAGTGTCAAGAAGCCTTCAGGCCTGTGAGGGCGCGCTGCTCTTGGTGGACGCCTCTCAGGGGGTTCAAGCTCAAACGCTGGCTCATACTTATGAAGCCGTAGCGCAGGACCTAGAGATCATCATGGTTTGGAACAAAGTGGATCTTCCCAATGCCGATGTCGAAAAGATCAGCCAAGAAGTCGAAGATGTCTTGGGCTTGGATACCACAGAGGCAATATCCATCAGTGCCAAAACGGGAGAAAATGTCGATAAGGTTCTAGAACAGATTGTCTCCAAAATTCCTCCTCCAGAAGGGGATGTCGATATGCCTCTAAAGGCACTGTTATTTGACAGTTGGTACGATTCTTATCTGGGCGTTGTGTGTTTGATTCGAGTATTTGAGGGATCTTTAAAAAAAGGTACCAAGGTTCAGTTCATGTCGAACAAAGCTAACTTTGAAGTCGAACGTGTGGGCGTCTTGTCTCCTCAGATGACTGTTGTAAATGAATTGGGCCCAGGTGAAGTTGGGTTTTTTGCGGCCGCAATCAAAGAAGTTTCCCAAGCGCGTGTGGGTGATACGATCACAACGCAGCATCATGGCGCGGACAAGCCACTAGAAGGCTTTAAACTGGTCAAACCCACAGTGTTCTGTGGGATTTTCCCTACAACCCAGCAAGACATGAATGATCTTCGGGATTCTTTAGAAAAACTGCAGCTCAACGATACGTCTCTGACCTTTGAGCCTGAGAGCTCTGCAGCCCTAGGTTTTGGATTTCGATGTGGTTTCTTGGGTCTCCTTCACATGGAAATCATTCAGGAGAGGTTAGAGCGTGAATTCCAGATGGATGTCATCACCACGGCACCGACCGTAGCCTATAAAGTGCATACGATCAAAGGGCAGGTTATGGATATCGACAACCCTGCAAAACTACCCGAACCTCAAGAAATCGATTACATCGAAGAGCCTATGATTGAGGCGACCATTCATACTCCTGGAGAACATCTTGGCGCCATCATTAAACTTTGTGAGGATAAACGTGGAAGGCAAGTTTCGATGGAGTATCCTTCTCCATCTAGAATCATTTTGACTTACCTCCTTCCTCTCAACGAAGTTGTGTTTGATTTTTACGACAAACTAAAATCTGTATCCAGAGGATATGCTTCTTTGGATTATGAGTTTAAGAACTTTGAACGGTCAAAAATCATCAGACTCGACATGATGATCAATGGAAGCAAAGTTGATGCTCTTTCCAATATGATTCACCAGGACAATGCATATTATCGTGGTCGCGAAATTGCCAAAAAGCTCAAAGAAATCATCCCACGGCAAATGTTTGAGGTAGCTGTGCAGGCAGCCATAGGAAATAAAATCATTGCTCGTGAGAGCATTCCCGCCATGAGAAAAAATGTTACAGCAAAATGCTATGGGGGAGATATCTCAAGAAAAAGAAAACTTTTAGAGCGCCAAAAAGAAGGCAAAAAGAGAATGAAGCGTTTGGGCAATGTGGATCTTCCCCAGGATGCTTTTCTTGCTGTGCTCAAAGTGGACTAAACACATAAGAAAAGTTTGCAAAGTAAATTCCTTGACCTTGAGGGGTAGCGGGGTTAAAACCCTATTTTTAATGGGTTTCCTAAATTTTAGTCGTCAAAAACTTCACTCGCAAAAATCCTCATATTCTTATTTTTGCTCTAGTTCTGGTAAGCTCATTGTTTCTGAGGTTTTTACGATTCTCCTTTTGATCGTTGGAGGATATTTTTCCTATAAATATATTCCCTATCAATGGAAGCGCATGGAGTTGGAAAAAATCGTCAAAGACCAAGTCTATAATGTAGGTCGAAGCAATTCCGAGTCCATTCGGGAAGCCATCATCAAAGAGTTCGATGCACTTTATGACATTCAATTGAATGAAGAAGACATTATCATCAAAAACAATCAAAAGGTCGCTTCGATCACAGTATACTGGATTCCCGAAATTCGTTTTATTTTCGATATTGTGTATGAGCCGATGTTTAAGGTCAATCACGCCAGACGGAAGCTAGGATAGATGATGGAGCGGGTTGTACATCATTTGCTTTCGATTGCTGAAGTTGATGCACGTTTTTTTTTGCGCATTCATAAGCGAGCTCTTGAACTAGAAACGCTGCCGAGTGCGCAGAAGGCTGAAATTTTGCATGGAGCCTATGTTGCCCAGATTTTTTCAGAGGCCAGTACCCGGACCAGAGTTTCATTTGAATACGCGGCGCTGAGTCTGGGGGCCAAAGTCATCAACCTGGACGCCCATTCGAGCAGTCTTTCTAAAAAGGAATCCTTATACGACACGCTTCTTACATTGTTTTCGATTGGATTGAACTGTTTTGTGGTTCGGAGTTCTGACAGTCAGTTGGAAGAGGTAGCCAAAACCGAATTGGGTTCGAAGATCCATTTGATTAATGCCGGAAATGGAATCTGTGGGCATCCAACACAAGCCTTACTAGATGCGTCTGTTTTGATGCAGCATTGTGGAAGCTTAGAAGGAAAATGCATTTCAATTTTGGGTGACGTGGAGAGAAGTAGGGTTGCGCGTTCCAATGTAGAATTGCTTTCAAAGTTAGGTATGACAATCAAAGTGTTTGGGCCTTCTGAGCTTCTCCCCAAAAAGCCTTGGTCAGATGCAATGATATTGTGTTCATCTATTGAAGAGGCTTTGGAAGGTGTAGATGCCATTATGCTTTTGAGAGTGCAGACGGAAAGGGCAGGCCACGTAAACTTTTCGCCGGCTCAGGGCTATACAGAGAGTTTCGGACTTAGCCAAAAACGTTATGAAAGTCTGAATACGAAAGCTTGGATCATGCATCCGGGTCCCGTAAACAGAGGTATTGAGATCGATTCTGAATTGGTGGAACATGAGAAAAGCCTGATTCCAAAGCAGGTTGCCAGAGGAACGTCCATTCGCGCGGCCATTTTGGAAGCCGTCTTGGCGGGAGAACCACATGTTTAAGGTAGAGTCTGTTCGGCTTTTAGATCCCAGTCAAAACCTGGATCAGATTGTGGATGTTTTGGTCAATGAAGGTGTGATTGTAGAGATTCAAGATCCGGGAAGTAAGGCCCCTGCGGGATCAAAGGTCATTGAGGGTCAGGGCTTATGTATGTCTCCAGGCTTTGTGGATATGCACGTCCACTTTAGGGACCCCGGACAGCTTCACAAGGAAGATCTTGAGACAGGTAGTCAAGCTGCGGTTGCTGGAGGATATACATCGGTAATGTGCATGCCCAATACACTTCCAGCCATTGATTCTGTGGATACAGTTGCATACATTCTGGATAAGGCCAAAAAAATTGATCTCTGCAAGGTCTACCCTGTAGGCGCGGTATCCAAGAGTTTGATGGGTAAAGATCTGAGCCCCATTGAAGATTTGGCCAGAGCAGGTTGTGTGGCTTTTTCTGATGACGGCAAACCGGTCGAAGATACGGCGCTACTTCGCAAAGCCTTGCTTCGCACCAAGGCTTTGAATATGCCTTTGATCGAACATTGCGAAGAAAATGACCTTTCTCGAGCGCTGGTAACCATCCATGAAGGCGAAGTTGCAAGCAAACTTGGACTCAAAGGAATTTCGACTTCCGCAGAGACCGTAGACGTAGCGCGTTTGATTGCTTTGAGTTTTGAAACTGGGGCCAAAGTGCATTTGGCACACCTGTCTTGTGGACAGTCGATTGAGTTTTTGCAGTCGATTCGGGGGATGAAGCATCAGATTACTTCGGAAGTTACGCCTCATCATTTGCTTCTTACCGATCAAGTGATCGAAGACATTGGAACCTTGGGAAAAATGTACCCGCCACTTCGAACCCAATGGGACTGCGACCAAATGGTATTGGGATTGAGAGAGGGTTTGATTGATGCCGTAGCCACAGACCATGCTCCTCATACAGAGAAAGAAAAATCTGTTGAATTTTCCAAAGCGCCCAATGGTGTGATTGGCTTGGAAACAGCGCTGACTGTTTTGTTGGACTTAGTGTCTTCGAAAAAAATTGAATTGCTTTCCTTGATTCGAAGCATGTCCACGCGCCCCGCTGAAATTTTGGGTCTTCGAGCTGGAAGTCTGGCCAAGGGTATGCCTGCAGATTTTGTGCTTTTTTCATTGGATGAAGAAGTGAGTTTCGCCCGTACGCGTTTTGCTTCTCGATCTCAGAATACACCTTTTCGAAACTTTGTAGGTAAAGGAAAAATCAAAGCGACTTTTGTGGGAGGTCGGGAGGTCTATTCAAATTGGAATTAAGAAATGCAGCCATTGTGTTGGAGGACGGTACAGTCATCGAAGGAAAGTCTTTTGGAGCCAAAAAAATCAGCGGAGGCGAATTGGTGTTTCACACTGGTATGAGCGGCTATCAAGAGATTCTCAGTGATCCGTCTTATTCAGGACAAATAGTAGTGATGACCTATCCCCATATTGGAAACTATGGAATCAATGCGGAAGATCGAGAATCTTCAACTCTTCATCTATCTGGATTTGTTGTGGGTCAATATCAGCCTTTGCATAGGCATTGGCGCTCCGAAGAAAGTTTGCATGATCATCTACATCGTTTTGATGTGCCAGGTATTTTTGATGTAGATACTCGAATGCTCACAAGAAAAATTAGAAATCAAGGTTCCATGAAGGCTGTGATCACATCACTCGAAGATCTTGATCAAGCCAAAGAAATGCTCTTGGAGATGCCTCCTATGGAAGGTCAAAATCTCATTGCAAAGGTCAGCACATCTAAGTCATATGTGTGGAAATCTCAGGACATGTCTACAGGTAAAGGTTCGCTTGTTGTGATTGACTGTGGAGTGAAATATAACATTTTACGCTGCTTTGAGGAGCTGGGAATCTCTTGTGTGGTACTTCCTCCAGATTCAACAAGAGAAGAGATTTTGGAGTACAAACCTTCTGGAATCTTTTTGTCCAATGGCCCTGGAGACCCTGCTGCAATTGAAGGATTGCCGGCAGTGGTGGAGAGTTTTTTTGGCGAACTTCCAATTTTTGGTATTTGTTTGGGACATCAAATGTTAG
>JAGRAX010000079.1 GCA_020434365.1 Bdellovibrionales bacterium | reverse complement strand
TGTGCTCTTGACTCAATTTCACATTCCATTCTAATTTTTGCCTGCTCCGCAAAGCAGTTCACTCTACCTTCTGGAAGTAGAAGCTGCATAGGAAGATCACTATAGCGCAAAAAACTAGACTCTTGAGGGTGAAATCCAGCTTGAATCAAACTTTGCTTTACAGTAAATCCTCTCACATCTTCAGCAAGGTCAAAATCCTGTAGGTGAAATTTTTCATGATCAAGAAGCAATACTTTTGCGCCTTTTTTTTGCATCATCAAGGCACAAAGAAGTCCACCCATTCCTGGACCCACAATACACAAATCAAAGAGGCCCATTTTCATAGCTTTTTTTCCTCCAATACCTTTGAAATCGCATATGGAAACAAGCGATGCTCTACCCCATGAATTTTGGCTTCCAAAGACTCCAAAGACTCTCCTTTATCAATCAAAATCTTTTCTTGCACAATAATGGGGCCGGTGTCCATTCCCTCATCTACCCAATGAACCGTTACACCCGTATGCTCTGCCTTGCTCTTCCAAGCATTCTCAATGGCATGCAATCCTGGAAACTCAGGCAAATAAGATGGATGAATGTTAATGATCATTTGCGTAAACGTCTGCACAAAGCCTTTTCCCAATACTCTCATGAAACCCGCCAACACAATAAGATCAGGGTTACAAGCAACAATACAGTGTTCTAAGGCAAGGTCATAGTCCTTTCGATGTTTAAACTCCTTATGACTGATGCACGCGGATGGAATTCCTGCTTTTTCTGCTCTATGCAATGCATAGGCATCTTTTCGATTCGAAATGACAAGAGCAATTTGAGCCGACAAATGGCCGGATGAGCATGCATCAATCAGAGCTTGCAAATTACTTCCATTGCCCGAAACCAAAACAACAAGTTTAGCCTTGTCAAGCAACTCAATCACCTAGCCCATAAGACCCATAATTGATGACGGCATCATTCCAGCTGCAAGAATCAATAAAACACAAGCAAACAAGATGATTGAAATGACCTTACTTTTATATAGATGCACCCATTCACCTTTCTTAAAATACATTGCAACCAAAATAGAAAGATAATAGCCCAAGGCAATCACGCTGCTAATTGCGGCAACAATACTCACAAACAATAGGCCATTTCGAAGACTCAAAGCAAAAAGTTGAAATTTAACAAAGAACCCCCCCAATGGCGGGAATCCTGCAAGCGAAAGTAGAGATAGTGAAAACACCAATGCCAAACCAGCATTTTCCTGTGCAAAGCCTTTGAGTCCTTGAACTTCAATGCTTTGTTTGGCTCCCTCTATGACAGCCGCAAAGGTAAACGCTGCCATACTTGAAACGCCATACACCAATAGATAAAGAGCCAATACATCTACAACTTCATGCACACTAGCGCGCAATACCACCAAAAGAGCAATACAGGCATAGCCCCCATGCGCGATCGTAGAATAGCCTAAGAGTCTCTTGATATTTTTTTGAAAAAGGCCACCGACTGCCCCTAACAGCATCGAACCCACAGCAAAAACAGTCAATACGATCATCCAGTGCCTTTTCATTTCATCAGGCACGAGGGCCAAAAGTCGAAGCGCAAGTACAAAAGTCGCTGCCTTTACAGCCCCTGACATCCATGCAACCAAATGAGAAGGTGCGGCTTCATATACATCTACAATCCACGCATGAAACGGGAAAATCCCCACTTTGAAAAGAACTCCAACAAACATCAATGCAAGTCCTACCCACTGTGAACCTGAAAAGTCGCTTAGAAACCCTGCCTCTAGGATTTGTGAAATTTCTGATATCCACAAGGTATTAAATCCAGACCAAGTCAGGGCAACACCGTATACAAAAATAGCGCTGGCAAATGCCCCCAACAAAAAGTATTTAAATCCTGCTTCGCTGGCCTTGGGATTTTTTCCAATGGCGGTTATCACATACAGAGGCAAACTTAAGAGCTCAAGAGCCACAAAAAACAAAAGCAGGTGATTTGCATGTGCCATGAGCAATCCTCCACAAGCACTGAGCAAAAGTAAGCTTACGATTCCACTGGGTTTATCGCCAATCTCATCTGAGTCAAAAGCGTGTGCTAAAGATGCGGGAATCAAAAGCAGCAAAAGAACACCAGAAAAAACATACGCAATATGATCACTCACAAGCATGCCCTGAGCAATAGGCGCCACCATACCTCTTCCTTGAAACAAAAAATACAGACACAACACCGAAAAAAAACATCCAAAAAATGCGTACCAAGATTTGTGTTCCTTACTTTTCCTCTCAAGAAGTGAGAGACACAAAATAAAAAAAGCGCCCGCGATCAAAGAAATATACGGCATGAGCGCCCAAAGGTCTGATTTCAATCCAACAACTTGATCCATCACTGAACTTCTCCCTGATCAACGAACAAACTTGCAGATCTCACTACTTTATAATGACTCACTTTCTCACCCAATCGAGATACTGAGCTCTCTATTTTTTCAAACACAAGATTAGGGAAAAGACCTAATACAAAAACAAATACAACGGGTAAAAAAAGAGCCACATAAGCTCTAAGATTTAAATCCTGAAGTGTTTTATTCTCTTCATGGTCCAAACTTCCCAAAAAAACTTTCTCATACAGTTTAAGCATATACCCAGCACCTAAGACTACACCCAACACAGCAACAGACACATATTTCCATCCTGTAAAAGCCTGTGAAGCAACGCCTCCGATAAAAATCAAAAACTCTCCTACAAAACCGCAAAGTCCTGGCAACCCTATGGAACCTAACAACACCAAAAAGAACACTGCACTATATTTTGGAACCACTTTTGCGATTCCTCCATATTCACCAATGACTCTCGTATGTCTTTGACTATAAATATACCCAATCAAAAGAAACAAGGCTCCTGTAGTAATGCCATGAGCCAACATTTGAAATACAGCACCGGAAATCCCCGTATGTGTGAGAGAAAAAATCCCCAAAACAATAAAACCCATATGGCTAACACTAGAATAAGCAATTATTTTTTTCATATCTGACTGTCCCCATGCTAAAAAAGCACCGTAGACAATCCCAATAAGAGCCAAGCCACAAATCCAAGGAGCAAAAACTGTTGCCGCCATAGGAAATAAAGGCAAAACGAACCTCAACATTCCATAGGTTCCCATTTTCAAAAGAACACCGGCAAGGACCACGCTTCCTGCAGTAGGAGCCTCTACGTGAGCATCCGGAAGCCAGGTATGAAAAGGAAATATAGGAACCTTAACCGCAAAAGCCAAAAGAAAACTCAAACAAAGCCAAAGCTGAATTTTCAAGGGTGTTACGACCTGATACAAATCCGCAATGCTCGTACTGTAATGACCAAACTGTTTCGCATACAAAAGGTATAGAGATATCATCCCTATCAACATAAAAATCGATCCAAAAAAAGTATACAGAAAGAATTTCATGGTAGCGTAGATCCGATTGGCGCCGCCAAAAATACCGATCAAAAGAAACATTGGAAGAAGCATGGCCTCCCAAAACACATAAAACAAAAAGGCATCCATCGCTGCAAAGGTACCCAAAATCATAGATTCCAACACAAGCAAAGATGCTACATATTTCTTGATCTGCCCCTGGGCCCGATCCGGCTTACATAGCATAGCCGAGAAGGTCAACAGACTCGTCAACACAAACAAGACAAGAGACAAGCCATCCATACCCATTGAGAAACGAATCCCAAAAGAAGAAATCCAATCCATATCTGTTACAAATTGAAAATCTGGATTGCCGGATTCAAATTTCCAAAATAAAACCACCGAAAGAGCAGCGATCACAACACTTACACCTGCACCATACCCATGAATCCATTTTGATTTTTTTGGAGCAAACCACAACAATCCACTTGCAAACAAGGGTAGAAATACCGTGACCAACAGAAGCGTATTCATCATATCAATTTCCCACCACAAAAATCAAAAGCACAACCAAGCCAACTACGATCATTGCAGCATAAGTTTGAGGTTTCCCATTACGTTTTCTAGATTGCACACGACTGAGCAGAGATAACTCTTTATGTAAGAAATTCACAAAGCGATCTATCATATCGACATCAAACCACTGTGCTACCGCAGACCCTACACGCATCAATACACTTGTAAGACCAACACTAACCCGGTTGATAAAATACTCCCGAGCAAAAAAGGAAGAAATTCCTTTTTCGGCAAGAATTGGTTTCCTAAGAAAAACTTTAATTGAAACCAACATCACAAAGATCACAGCAATAGTAATCGACCATGCAAGCAAATGCTCATTGATGTGAATCGCATGCTTCGATGCTAGAGTTGGAAAGAACTGATCCAAAGATTTGTGAGCGGACAAAAAAGGCATCCCACCCACTACGGAGAGAATCGCTAAAACAGTCATAGGCAGAAGCATAGACTTAGGAGACTCATGAATGCGATTGAGATCTTCTGTACTTGCGCGAGGCTTTCCCAAAAAAACAAGGGTACAAAGTCTTGTCATGTAAATCGCTGTTAAAAAGGCTGTCAGCAAAGCAATACCAAAGTAATACACATGACCCGTCTCCAAAAGAGCATGCAAAATCATGTCTTTACTAAACCAACCGCTCATAAAGGGCAAACCGATGATGGCCGCAAAACCAATAAAAAACAATACACTTGTTGCGACAATATGTGCTTTGAGTCCACCCATTTTATGAATATCTTGTTGTCCAGACATTGCATGAATCACTGAACCTGCACCCAAAAAAAGAAGAGCTTTAAAATAGGCATGTGTCACCAAATGAAAAACTCCCACCGAGAATGCGCCAATACCCATAGCCAAAACCATATAGCCCAATTGACTCACCGTAGAAAATGCCAAAACTTTCTTGATATCTTTTTGAAACACCGCGATGGTTGCAGCAAAAAAAGCTGTAAGCGCTCCCACAAAAGCAACAA
Organism: Bdellovibrionales bacterium; assembly: GCA_020434365.1. Taxonomy (GTDB): domain Bacteria; phylum Bdellovibrionota_G; class JALEGL01; order JALEGL01; family JAGRMV01; genus JAGRAX01. The sequence continues at coordinate 3,111 of JAGRAX010000079.1, read as the reverse complement.
AAGATAGAGCATGCGGCGCAAAACTCACATAGAAAGGAGACATTCTTGCAAGAACATATACACCCGCGGTAACCATCGTCGCAGCATGAATCAACGCAGATACAGGTGTAGGGCCTGCCATAGCATCTGGAAGCCATACGTATAGAGGAAATTGTGCTGACTTCCCCATACATCCAACAAAAATCAGAATCCCTATCATTTCAAGAAGCAAAGGAGATACTCCTTCGAGAGGAAACCCTACTTTGGAAAACTCTGAAATGGACGCAAATTCTAGAGATCCAACCAATGAAAACAAAAGCGCCATGCCGACAATCAATGCCGCATCACCAATTCGGTTGACAATAAAAGCCTTTCTTCCTGCAAAGGCTTTTTCTTTGTCTTGATACCAAAAACCAATCAATAAAAAGCTACAAACTCCAACCCCTTCCCAACCCACAAAAAGCAAAGGAATTGAAGAAGCCTGAATCAAAACCAACATAAATCCACAAAATAAATTTAGATACGAAAAATATTTTGCCTTGTTTTCATCATGAGACATGTATCCCATAGAATAGATGTGAATCAAAAATCCAATCCCAGAAACCAACAATGCTAAAGTCGCAGAGAGTTTATCGAAGAACAGATTTGCATGTAGAGAGAAATCTCCTATTGTCATCCATGAACCCACATGAAATTCAATCACGAGGTTGTTGGGCCATATCGCATTGGCCATCCAAGCAAATAAAACAAAGCTTACCAAAATACTGAGCGAAGCAATATAGCCAGCAATTTTTTGAATGCTTTCTTTTGAATACAGCTGCCATACACCCAACAGTGCGCTACTCGCAAAAGGCAAAAGAACCGCTAATAAAAGATGTGAGCCCATATCCATTTAGCCTCTCAATTCATTGAGCGATGAAAGTTTCATAGATTTTTTATCCGAATGCAATTTGATCACGATGGACAGACCTACTGCTGCCTCAGCAGCTGCAATGGCAATGATTGTAACCACAGCTACATGGCCAAACTCATCACCAAAGGCATTGGCCACAGCTACAAATGCTAGATTTGCAGCATTTAAAATCAATTCGACGCAAAGAAATACAGTAAGAACATCTTTTCGAATGAAAACTCCCGCCACACCGATAGAGAAAAGAACAAAACTGAGTGTCATCATATGAGTCAAAGGCACAAGCATCAATCAAGTTCCTCTTTTCTTTTTGTTAACACGACCACTCCAATCATTGCAGCCAGCAAAACGACAGAAGCCAATTCAAATACAAAAACATAAGATCCCAAAAGACTTTCCCCCACAGAAAACACAGATCCAAAATCCTCTGACAACTCTCTGGCAGCGAGTCTCTTAAAATTTAGAACTTTAAAAGAAAAAAACATGCCAACAGGAACCAAAACCAGCGTGAAGTATTTTGATACCATTTGCCATGTCGTTTCTTCTTCTTCTTTTACATTGAGAAGCATCATCACATATAGAAACAGAACTAAGATCGCACCTGTATAAATTAAGATTTGAATTACACCTAAAAATGGTGCTTTCATCAAAACAAATAGAGCAGAAACACAAAAGAAGCTTCCAATCAATGAAAGTCCACTGTGAATCGGATTGCGGATCAAAATCACCATATAAGCAAAAATAACCGCAAGAGATGCAAAGCCGTAAAATAGGTTTTCAATCATGATTTTGCCATCCATATTACAACGATCATTGTGACGACAAGGTTAAACAAACTCCAAGGGATCAAACGTTTCCATCCCAGTCTCATAAGCTGATCATATCTAAACCGTGGTAGAGTCCATCGAACCCATATAAACAAAAACAAAAGAAATGAAAGCTTTACCAAAAACCAAAGCACCGTTACAAACCAAAGAATCGGATGTCCCAAAATATCGATACCAACTGCGCCTGAGAGATCTTGCCAACTCACAAAAGGCAACAACTCCCATCCACCCAAAAACAACAGCACTCCAACACAAGATACCGTAACCATGTTGGCGTATTCTGCCATAAAAAACATGGCAAATTTTAAACTTGAATACTCCGAATGAAATCCAATGATTTCTGTTTCACCCTCAGGCATATCAAAAGGCAATCGATTCGTCTCCGCAAAAACAGAAATCATAAAAAGCAAAAAGCCCATGGGGCACAGCAATATAAACCAAGCCGACTCTCTCTGCGTCGCAACAATTTGAGAAAAATCTGTACTCCCCGCAAGAAGCAAAACCGACATGATCGAAAGGCCCAAAGGAATTTCATAACTAATGACTTGGGCAGCAGCTCGTAGACCACCCAAAATAGGATATTTACTATTCGAAGCCCATCCTGCCAAAATGATGCTAAAAACGCCCAAACTAGAAACAGAAATGGTGAAAAGAACCCCAACATCTATATTGGCAATGGCCAAAGGAACAAGCACTCCATTGACTTCCCTTACTCCATAAGGAACAGCCGCAAAAGCCAATATGGCTGGAAAAACCGCGGCATAGGGAGCAAAAGCATACAAAAACTTACTTACGCCAGAAGGACGAAGATCTTCTTTGAAAACAAACTTAATACCATCAGCCAAGCCTTGCAAAAGCCCCAAGGGACCTACGCGATTTGGCCCCACGCGATCTTGTATAAATGCACTGACTTTTCGCTCCGCATACACCAAGAAATACACCAAAACTCCAAAAATAAATCCGGTAGTTACGGCGATTCTCAGCAGAGCCCCTGTCCAATTTGATTCAAAAAACATCAGGATACCGTTGGAAGGCTTTGCGTAGAAGACAAGACCTTCCCCCCTCCAACTGCTACAGATTGAACACTAATTTTTGCTTCAAACTCGCTACGAAATTTTGTAATAAAACTTTCTACAGGTGCTGCCGTTGCATCAGAAAACACGCACACTGTTTTGCCCTTCATGTTGTCGGTAATATCGAACAACATATCTAAATCTTTTGAACTGCCCTGACCAGCCTCAACCCGTCGAATGACTTTTGCAATCCAAGCACTTCCTTCGCGACATGGCGTACATTGGCCACAGGATTCATGCATATAGAAATGCGACAGCCGCGCAATCGCATAAATGATATCGGTTGATTTATCCATGACGATCAATCCTGCCGTCCCCAAAC
>JAGRAX010000078.1 GCA_020434365.1 Bdellovibrionales bacterium | reverse complement strand
CGTAAATCCATCTTTCCCACGATCTGAACCAAAGAAAACCTGCCCTGTCTTTCGATCAATAAACTTAGAGGCCGCATCCAAATCTGCTTTTGTGACACTCAGAAACTCGGAAAGCAATTCTGGTGAGACGCTTTCCTCCGATGCCTGTAGAGAAAATGATGAAAAAACAAATAATATTAATAAGATATGAGTTTTACACATAAAAACATGGTCTCCAAAAACGCTGGCAATTCTGGGTTTACTGTACCTCTACAATCATGTAAAAGCCAGCTCATGAAAGTACATATCGATTCCGTTTCAGACGTTAGCAAAAAACTCAACATCGAAGTCCCTGAAGAGACCTTTCAGAGTCAGATTCAAAGAGCTTACAGCAAGGTCATCAGAAGCGCTCAAATTCCAGGATTTCGAAAAGGTAAGGCCCCTAAGTCAGTCATCGAAAAAAAATATGGAAAAGCCATCGAATCTGAGGTGTACCAAGATCTCATTCGAGATACCGTAACCCAAGCCCTAGAAGAAAACGATTACCACGCTCTCAATATTTCTGACATTTCAGAGCCAAAACGAGAAGAAGGAAAAGGATTTTCTTACACCGCATCTGTCGAGATCAAGCCCAAGTTTGAGCCCAAAGACTATATTGGCGTTAAGGTGAAAAAATCCGAAACCAAGGTGGAAGACAAGCAGGTGCAAGATGTCTTGGATCGTCTTTTAGACCAGCACTCTGTTCTGCTACCTATAGAAGGAAAGACCTCACCTGAAAAGGGAGACCACGTCTCCATGATGGTAGAGGAAGTCAAAGAAGACGGAAGCAGCAAATGTGACCATGATCACGATCACTCCCACCATAGCCACGCGCAAGAACAAATACATCTTGTGGGACATGCAGATGCACGCAAAGAGGTAGATGAGGCCATACTATCCATGAGCATCGGCGATACGCAGCAAATTACACTCTCGGATGAAAAGGACGAGAATAAGGTCTACGCAAAACTCACGCTTAATGCCATCAAAAAGAAGGAATTACCGACGCTAGATGATGCTTTCGCAAAAACAGTTGGGCCCTTTGAATCACTCGATGCGCTAAAAAAGCAAATCAATGAAGATCTTAAAGCAGAAGTCGCAGAAAAAAATAAGGTCGAACATGCAAGGCAGCTTCTTGAATACTTGGCAAAAAAGAATCCTGTAACGCTTCCAGACTCTCTTATCAGTGCAGAACTTGCTTCCTTAAGACAGGGCGTATTCAATCGAATGATCCAATCTGGTATGAACTCTCTTCCCAAAGATTTTTCTGCTGAAAAAATGGATGAAGAACTCAAACCCGAGGCGCAAAAGAGAGTCCATGAGGAGCTCGTATTAGAAGCCATCGCAAAAAAAGAAAACATTGATGTCGATGCGCAAGAAGTCGCACAAAAGCTAGAAGAATACGCAGGGATGATGAACAAACCCGTAGGTGAGGTTCGCGCTGAGTTTGAGAAGAGTGGAAAAATTCAAGAGATTCGATATCGAATCCTAAATCAGAAAACGCTTGATTTCCTCTTGGACAAAGCTAACATCGCGTAGTTGGAAGCTCCACGAGGGAGCTATGTAAGATAAACTCGTAAGAAGAGAGCCATCATGAACTTGATCCCTATGGTTGTAGAGCAAACCCACAGAGGTGAGCGCTCCTATGATATTTTCAGTCGTTTGCTAAAAGAACGAATTATCTTCTTGAGCTCTGGAATCAACGATGACGTTGCCAACTTGATTGTAGCTCAGCTGTTGTTTTTAGAATCAGAAGACCCTGAAAAAGACATTAGTCTTTATATCAATTCGCCAGGTGGATCTGTCTACGCAGGTCTAGCCATCTATGATACGATGCAACACATTAAAGCTGATGTATCGACGTTTTGTGTGGGAATGGCTGCGTCCATGGCTGCAGTGCTTTTGTGTGCGGGTCAAAAAGAAAAGAGATTTGCACTCCCCCACTCTCGCATCATGATTCACCAACCTTTAGGCGGATTCCAAGGACAGGCTTCAGACATTGACATTCAAGCTCGTGAAATTCTCAAGATCCGAGAAGAAATGAATGAAATCATCGCTTTACATACAGGTCAGAATATTGAAAAGATCAGTCAAGATACTGACCGAGATCACTATCTTCGTGCGAAAGAGGCAAAAGAATATGGCCTTATCGATAAAATTGTAGAAAAAGGCCAGGTGGGACAGACCACAAAGCCAAGTTCCAAAAAATCCTAGAAAGGTTTATACTTATTCTATAAAAGGTCCTTTTAAGAATAACAAAGATAAGCCATGAGCCAAAAACCAACCGACAGCGCCAACAATTTGCATTGCTCTTTCTGTGGAAAGAGTCAAAAAGAAGTCAAGAAACTCATCGCAGGACCGACGGTATATATCTGCGACGAATGCATTGAACTCTGCAATGACATCATCGCAGAAGAAGTTGACAGGGAAGAAGGTCACTACAAAGCCCTTACAAAGATTCCCAAACCCCAAGAGATCAAGGAAATCCTCGACCAATATGTTGTAGGGCAAGAGAAGGCTAAAAAAGTCCTATCCGTGGCCGTCTACAACCACTACAAGAGGATCGACAACAGCAAAATTTCCAGTCCTTCCAATCAAGAAGTGGAGCTGCAAAAATCCAATGTACTTCTGCTGGGTCCGACCGGAACAGGAAAAACTTTGCTCGCACAAACCTTAGCAAAGATCATTAACGTTCCCTTTACAATCATCGACGCTACGACTTTGACGGAAGCCGGTTATGTTGGAGAAGACGTTGAGAATATTATTGTCACACTTTTGCAAACTGCTGACTATGATATTGAGAGAGCGCAGCGGGGAATCATCTATATCGATGAGATCGATAAAATTTCCAGAAAATCAGACAATCCTTCAATTACAAGAGACGTATCTGGAGAAGGCGTACAACAGGCGCTACTCAAAATCATTGAAGGAACCAGAGCCAATGTACCGCCCAAAGGAGGAAGAAAGCACCCTCAACAGGAATTTCTTCAAGTCGATACCACAAATATTTTATTTATCTGTGGAGGGGCTTTTGTGGGCCTTGACAAGATCATTGAGCAACGCATTGTAGAAAAAAACATCGGTTTTGGAGCGGATATCCAACCACAAAAAAAGCGGCAATCCTCTGAGCTTTTTTCTCGCACCCAAAGTGAAGATCTCATGAAATATGGTTTGATTCCTGAGTTTATCGGGAGAATTCCAGTTGTAACTTCACTTAATGAGCTTGACGAGGCTTCTCTTGTTAAAATTCTCACTGAACCCAAAAATGCTCTCATCAAACAATATGAAAAGCTTTTTGAGCTTGAAGATGTGAACTTAAAGTTCACAAAAAACGCCATCGCGGCGGTTGCAAAACAGGCCATCTTGAGAAAATCTGGAGCCCGGGGACTTCGCTCCATTCTGGAAGAGATCATGCTGGACATCATGTACGATATCCCTTCCAAAAACAATATTCAGGAATGCGTCATTTCAGAGGATGTCATCCTTAAAAAAGAAAAGCCCATCATCGTCTACCAAAGCGAAGCTGAAATCGCATAAAAGTCCCATCCTTAGCCCTTGCTTTTTTATATGAGGGGCCTACATTGGTAGAAAGCACAGGAGAGTTATGTCTGAAGAAAATAAAAGTCTTGTTCCCGTAAATAAAAAAGTTCCTCTACTTCCCTTGAGAGATATCATTGTATTTCCTCACATGGTCCTGCCTCTATATGTGGGAAGACAAAAGTCCATTAAAGCCCTTGAATATGCCATGGAGCATGATCAAGAATTGCTCTTGTCCGCGCAAAAAAATGCCAAAACCAACGACCCTGAAAAAGAAGACATTTTTACCGTGGGTACAGTTGGAAAAATCATGCGCCTGCTTAAACTTCCGGACTCTACAGTCAAACTCTTGGTTGAGGGCAAACGCCGTGCACGCATCAAGAACTTCCAAGATCATGACGAATTTTTTATGTGCGAGATCGAGGAAATTCAAGAGACCAAAAGTGTCTCAGTTGAAAAAGAAGCCTTGATGAGGTCCATTCAAAAAACTTTTGAAAGCTACGTCAACCTAAACAAAAACATTCCTCAGGAAATGATCATGTCGGTATCTTCTATTGATGATCCTTCGAGACTCTCGGACACGATCTGCGCTCACTTGAATCTAAAAATTAAGGACAAACAAGAAATCTTAGAAATCATCGATTCTGGAGATCGTTTGAAAAAACTCTACGGCCTCATGGAATCAGAGATCGAAATTCTGCAAGTCGAGAAAAAAATCCGATCTCGCGTAAAAAAACAAATGGAGAAAACCCAAAAAGAGTATTACCTCAACGAGCAGCTCCAGGCGATTCAAAAAGAACTCGGGGAAAAAGACGAGTTTAAAAATGAAATTCAGGAACTCGAAGAACAAATCAAAAAGAAAAAACTGTCCAAGGATGCAAAAGAACGCGTCGAGAAGGAAGTCAAAAAGCTAAAAATGATGTCTCCTATGTCAGCCGAAGCTACAGTGGTGCGCAACTATGTGGATACCATCTTGGGTCTTCCATGGAATGAACATTCTAAAACCACAATTGACATTGAAAAAGCAGAGCAAGTCCTGGATCGTGATCACTTTGGATTGGAAAAAGTAAAAAAGAGAATCATCGAGTATCTCGCCGTTCAAAAACTCGTATCCAAAATCAAAGGACCTATTTTATGTTTTGTGGGCCCTCCCGGGGTCGGAAAAACATCTCTGGCCAAATCCATCGCAGAAGCCACAGACCGTAACTTTGTGCGTATGTCTGTTGGTGGCATGAGAGATGAGGCAGAAATTCGTGGACATCGAAGAACTTACATCGGTGCAATGCCTGGAAAAATCATTCAGTCTATTAAGAAGGCAGGAAGCTCCAATCCCGTGCTCCTAATCGATGAAATCGATAAGATGTCTATGGATTTTCGAGGAGACCCCTCGGCGGCGCTTTTGGAGGTGCTAGACCCTGAGCAGAACAATGCCTTTGGAGACCACTATTTGGATTTGGACTACGACTTATCCAATGTGATGTTTTTGGCCACGGCCAACTCTCTTCATTCCGTTCCCCGTCCCCTACTCGATCGAATGGAAATCATCTCGATCTCTGGATACACAGAAGAAGAAAAATTGAGCATTGCCACCAAGTATCTCGTGCCAAAGAAGGTCAAAGAAAACGGACTTCAGAGTAGCAACGTAAACTTTGCGGACAATTCACTCAAAGAAATCATACGGCGCTATACCAAAGAAGCTGGCGTAAGAAACTTGGAGAGAGAAATTTCTTCGGTTTGTAGAAAAGTTGCCAAGGAAGTCGTTGAAAAAGGAAAAGAGTTTTCCAAGAAAATTACAGTCAAGGTAGTGGAAGAGTATTTGGGCGTTCCCAAATTCAGGTTTGGAATAGCCGAAGAGGAAAGTCAAATTGGCATGACCACAGGCCTCGCGTGGACCGAGCTCGGTGGAGATTTGCTGAGCATCGAAGTGACGATATTACCTGGAAAAGGCAAGCTCACCATTACTGGCAAACTCGGTGAAGTCATGCAAGAATCTGCGCAAGCTGCGATGTCTTATGTGCGTTCACGTGCAAAATCCTTTGGTCTCAATGATGACTTTTATCAGGTCATCGACATTCATGTGCATGTTCCTGAAGGCGCCATTCCCAAAGATGGACCTTCTGCAGGAATCACAATGGCAACGTCTTTGACTTCGGCGCTTTTGAGAATTCCTGTGCGAAGAGATATTGCCATGACGGGTGAAATTACGCTGCGCGGGCGCGTTCTTCCCATTGGAGGTTTAAAAGAAAAAGCCCTAGCAGCACATAGAGGCGGAATTCGGGAAATTATCATTCCAAAAGAGAATGAAAAAGACATCAAAGAAATTCCTAAAAACGTTCGCAAAGATCTAACCTTTCATCTGGTGGAACAAGCAGATGAAGTGTTGAAAAAGGCTCTGGAGCTTAAAAATCCTGAAGAATTTTTGAAGGAAATTTCAGAGTTTGAGCTGCCAATTTATAAAAAAGATGCCACTGAAAAAAAAGATGGCAAAGGCATTGTTCACTAAGCGTCTGTCTTAGAAAAAAGCCTGAAATTTTTTGAGAAGCTTGGGCAAAAACTCTTTCTTCTCATAGGGTGGATAGGCAGTGATGGGATTGAAGCTGTGAGGTTTTCGCATGACACTCTTTTGGTGTGAAAAAGTCTCAAAGCCAAAATATCCATGATACCTTCCCATCCCACTGTGCCCTACACCCCCAAAAGGAAGGTTAGGATTTGTGATTTGCAAAATGACGTGATTCACACAAACACTTCCCGATGAGAGTCTAGCAATCACTTGGTCTGCAAAAGACTTTTTCTTTGAAAAAACATAAAGAGCCAGCGGCTTTTCTCGACTTTCGATCTTGTCAAAAACTTCCTCCATCGAGTCATAAGCAATGATGGGTAAAATGGGTCCAAAAATTTCCTCCTTCATCAGAGGCTCATCCCATGAAATGTTTGGAACAATCACAGGCGCCATTTTTCTTTGCTGCACTTGAGGATGTCCAATTTGCATCGCTTGAGGATGCTCCGAAAGCTTTTGAAGTCGAGTCATATGACGATCTGAAATGATGCGCGTATAGTCTGGACTGTTTGATGGATCGGTTCCATAAAACTGTTGAATGGTCTCTTCTAGTACTTGCGTCCAAGTCGAAAGATCTTCCCTTGGAACCAAAATATAATCCGGAGCGACGCAGCTCTGGCCAGCATTGAAGAATTTTCCCGAAACCAAACGTCTTGCAGACTCCTCAATATCGACGTCTCGATCTACAATACATGGACTCTTGCCTCCAAGCTCCAGAGTCAGTGGCGTAATGTACTTTGCAGCGGCCTCCATCACTTTTTGTCCGACAAGTGTTGAGCCTGTATAAAAAATGTAGTCAAAGCGCTCCTCCAAAATTTGCTGCGCTCTATCTGCGCCTCCTTGGATGACCAAGGCCGCTTCTCCTCCGATATCTTTCACCATTTTTTCTATGAGCTGCGCCGTATGAGGAGAAAGCTCAGAGGGCTTAAGCACAGTAACATTGCCCGCTGCAACTGCTGCAATCCATGGCGCCATCATCAGCTGAAATGGATAGTTCCATGCCGAAAAAATGAGCACTACTCCGTAGGGTTCAGAAATGATTTCGCTCTTTCCAGGGAGGTTCAAAAGATTTGTAGATACTTTCTTGGCTTTCATCCATGATGACAGCTTCTTTTTCACAAGATGAATTTCAGACAAAATAAACTGAATTTCCGCCAAATAAGATTCCATAAAGGGTTTGCCCAGGTCTTTGTCCAAAGCCTCTGCAATTTCCTTTTCATGTTCGACAATCCATTTTTGCATTGAGGAAAGAAGCGCAATTCTTTGCTTTTGCGTTTTCAGGATGCCTCTTTGAAATGACTTTCGTAACGTCTGAACTTGATTTTGGATGTGTAGTTCTCCCATCCATCGCTTCTAGCATTCCCACCCTGTTTTGACCATGTTCAGATGCAGAAATGATCTGATCGACAAATGACTCCTATCTACGACTTCTCTTTCATCGTCACAGGTAAAGAAATTGTGGCAAAGTAATAATAATTTTAAGTAGTTATATATAACAAACCAGCTCTGCAGAATTTCAAAAACTTCGATAGAATGTCTTGGCGAACACGCAACAAAATGATACAAGCGGTAGCTCGTTTTCTGGAGAAAGAGAAAACCTGGGCGGTTAGCTCAGCTGGGAGAGCGTCTGCCTTACACGCAGAATGTCGGGGGTTCGAGCCCCTCACCGCCCACCATGTTTTCTTAAAACATTGACCATTGGTCACGAAATCGCTAGAAAACGAAGACCTTTATGGGGTTGTAGTTCAGTTGGTTAGAACGCCGGCCTGTCACGCCGGAGGTCGCGAGTTCGAGTCCCGTCTCCCGCTCGAAAATGCACAAGGTGTGTTGGGTTTTGCGTGCGCTTGATAGCGTGTAGGAGCACAAACTCGGTTTTTAGCTCACGTAGCTCAGCAGGTAGAGCACTTCCTTGGTAAGGAAGAGGT
>JAGRAX010000077.1 GCA_020434365.1 Bdellovibrionales bacterium | reverse complement strand
AGAAATTGGGACATTCTCTTGAGTTTTGAGAAGGGTCAAGTTAGATAAAATCTCTATGAACCTGAGACAGCAGTTTTTACGCTATTTTGAATCAAAAAATCATATGATTTTGCCTAGTTCATCGTTGGTACCTCAAGGAGATCCGACGCTCCTCTTTACAAATGCAGGGATGAATCAATTCAAAGATGTTTTTTTGGGAGGTGAAAAGGCTCCGTCCCCTAGGGTGGTGACGGCGCAAAAATGTGTGCGTGCAGGGGGGAAGCATAATGATCTGGAAAATGTGGGGCGCACAGGAAGACATCACACTTTTTTTGAAATGTTAGGAAACTTTTCTTTTGGCGACTATTTTAAGGAAGAAGCCATTGCATTGGCATGGGAGTTTGTAGTTAAAGAACTCAATCTGCCTCTAGACCGTTTGTATGTTACGGTTCATCACTCCGACGACGAAGCATTTGGCATTTGGTCAAACAAGATCAATTTAGATCCAAAGCGAATTACGAGGTTAGGAGACAAAGATAATTTTTGGTCTATGGGAGCTACGGGTCCCTGTGGACCCTGCTCTGAAATTTTCTTTGACCAGGGTCCAAATGTAGGTTGCCAAAAACCTGATTGCAAGGTGGGTTGCGACTGCGATCGCTTTGTAGAGTTTTGGAATATGGTTTTTATGGAATTTCTTGCACATGCCGACGGCTCTAGAGAAAATCTTCCCAAACCCTCTATTGATACAGGGATGGGGCTTGAAAGAATTACATCCATTCTCAGTGGCGTGACCCAAAACTATGATACCTCATTATTTTCACCCATTTTTGATGCGCTCTCAGAGCTTTCTCAAGTCGACTATCGAAAAGAAGCTCAAACTGAAAAGAAAATTTCGGCCAGGGTGATTGCAGACCACATTCGAGCGATGAGTTTTTTGATTGCGGATGGGGTCCGTCCCTCAAAAGAGGGTAGGGGGTATGTGCTTCGTAGGATTATGAGACGGGCCATGAGGCATGGTCGCAATATATCTCTACAAAATCAGGGTCTTTCGAAGCTTAGTTTGTCTGTGATTCAGGCCTATGGTGAGCACTATCAGGAGCTTATCTCTCACAAAGATCTCATTCAGAGTGAAATCGCTCTGGAAGAGGAACGCTTTGAGCTTACTGTGGATCGAGGTCTGTCCCTCTTGTATTCGGAAATTTCAAAAATGAAAGAGAACCAACAAGAGACCTTAGAGGGGCCTGTGGCTTTTCAGCTTTATGACACCTACGGGTTTCCCATTGATCTTACGGCGGATGTTCTTCGTGAAAACCACATGTTTGTAGATCAAAAAGGTTTTGACCAAGCTTTTGCTCAGCACAAAGAAAAAGCACGTGGAAGTTGGAAAGGTGCTCAAGGCAAAGAAATAGAAAGCTTTGTGAATAAATGGCTAGGGGAAGGTTTCCAAAACACTTTTTTGGGATATGAGGTCCTAGAAAACGCTGCGCCAATTCTGCATATCCTCAAAGATCAACAAGAAGTGGAACAAGCACAAGCAGATGATTCAATTGTTATTTTTACCGATCAGAGTCCCTTCTACGGAGAGTCTGGAGGACAAGTTGGTGATGTCGGTAATGTGTACGGAGAAGGATTTGAAATCGATATCATCGATACCCAAAAATGTACCGGTGATATCATAGCTCATTACGGAAGGGTAAGCTTCGGTCGAGTTTGCGTTTCTTCTATGGCGACGTGGAAAGTTGATTTGCAAAGCCGCAAAAACACGGCTCAAAATCACAGTGCAACTCATCTGATTCATTCCGCCTTGAAACAAGTCTTAGGAGATCATGTGGTTCAAAAAGGTTCTCTGGTATCTCCTCAGAGACTCCGTTTTGATTTTACACATGATGCTCCCATTTCAGATCGTGAACTTTTTGAAATTGAGAGTCTTGTGAATCAAGAAATTTGGAACTCCGTCAAGGTAGAAAAACAAGTCATGCCCATTGACAAAGCCATGGCCTCGGGCGCCATTGGGATGTTCGGTGAAAAATATGGAAGCGAAGTCCGGGTGGTCACCATGGGCAGTTTCTCCAAAGAGCTCTGTGGTGGAACACACGTAGATCGAATTGGAGACATCGGTTTCTGTAAAATTATTAAGGAAAGTAGCGTATCTCAAGGAATTAGAAGAATCGAGGCTTTGACTTCTACGCAGGCGCTTCAGTATGTTTTTGATCTGTATCAAAATCAAAATAGGTTGTCCGAAACCTTAGGAGTTTCCAAAGACAAATTGTCACAAAGAGTAGAAAAAATGCTTCAACAACAAAAAGATTTCAAGAAAAAGTTATCTAGTGTTGGAGCGCAAGTCAGTTTTGACCAAAATCAAATTGAAAACCTCGGGGGCCTGCAAGTTCTCGTTCAGGAGATCGATGTTGAAGATCCAAAAACATTGAGAGAGATTGCGGATCGAGCCCTTGAAAAAATCAAAGAAGGTGTGGTTTTGATCGGAGCAAAAAATCAAGACAAAGCTTTTTTGCTTGTCAAACGTTCTGCAAATCTCAAAGAACTTCATGCTGGAAAACTTGTTCAAGAAGCCGCAAAACTGATCGGAGGATCAGGGGGAGGAAGACCTGACTTTGCTCAGGCAGGTGGAACCCAACCCGAAAATCTCTCCAAAGCGATTGATCAAATCAAACAAGCTCTCGCACAAAATTAACAATGTCTTTGGAATCAGAAAACTGTTTTTCTTGTGTGCAATGTTCTTCGAACTTTGATCATATATTTTCATCTTTGCCTCTAAAGGAACAAAAAAATATAGATTCTCATAGGCAGACTAAGATTTTTCATAAAGGGGATTTTCTATTTCAACAAGGCCAGGATTGCCATGGTGTGTACTGTATTTCTTCTGGAAAGGTAAAGCTTGTAAAAGAGGGAGAGAAAGGCAAACAAAGCTTGCTTCGTATTACAGGCTCCAAAGATATCTTGGGTATTCGAGGGAGTCTTTTGCAAAAACCATATTCTGCAAGTGCCATCGCACTCGAAACCACACATGTATGCTGTATTCCATGTGATTTTTTTAGAAACCTTGCGGCCAATCATCCGAAGCTTTCTATGAATTTGGCTTGTGAAATGGCCATCTCTTTGACTCAAGCAGAGGACAAAATATCGAATCTTTTAAATCAGAATGTAAAGCAAAGATTGGGACATCTTCTTATCAGTCTTTCAGCTTCTTTTGGGTATGAAGAAAAAATGGGTCATACCATAGACCTTCCAGTCACACGCGCAGAGATGGCATCGATGATCGGAACCTCTCCAGAATCCGTGATGAGAATTTTATCCGAGTTTGAACAAAAGGGTTACTCTCGAATCAACAAGAAAAAGATCACAATTGTAGATCAAGAAAAACTCTTAGAAGAAATCGAATATTTCGATCATTAATACTATTCAGAATCCAATCAATGCATAGAGAGATGTCGATAAAGCATCAAAACTGAAGATCCGAAAAGTAGCACAGTCAAAAGAGTCTTTGTCCAAGAAGGAATAAAATGTAAAATCCTATGTCCTAGAAGTTGTCCAATGAGCAAGGTTGGAAAAGTTCCCAAAAAAAAGACCGCGATAGAAGGCCAAACCTCGAAGAGAGATCCAAAAGCAATTGTGGAACCATAAGCCACATACAAAAGACCGCAAGGAAGAAGTCCGGAAAAAAAACCAATGATAATCGGAAAAGCGCTTTTTCCAAGCCAGGGCATAAGTTTTATGGATAACTTGGATTGAAGTTGGGGAAGCTTGGAACTCAATTTCTTAGAAATGGAGGGAATGGTCAAAATCAACATCAGAACGACAAAAAAAATCAAAAGATACTTCGGAGATACCCACTTTTGAAAAGGTTTTCCAATCAAAAAAACCAGGCTGGAAAAAAAGAGATATCCAAATAGTCGACTCACTTGGTAGGTCAAATAAGATAGCGGACCATGACGGTCGCTAAACATCACCAAAGAAATTGGACCACACATGCCGATACAGTGCATGCTCGTCCCCAGTCCAAAAAGAAAAAAAGACCCAAGCGTAAAAAGCTGATGCGAATCATGGTGCATCTTCTCTACATCGGATAAGAAGAAAAAAAGATCAAGCTAAAGAATGAAAACAAGTGTAGAAAAATATTCTGTATGCAAACATTGTGGAAATGACATTCCATCGCTGTGGAAAGGAACAGAATTTTGCTGTTCAGGGTGTCAATATGTTCATCGTTTGATTGTGGAGATGGACTTAAGCTCATTTTATGATCTTAGGCCCAAAAAGATTTATTCGTTGAGCAATGTTTTTCGTCGTAGGCAAGATCTTTCATGGCTGCAAGCAGAGTTTGAAAAACAAGAAAAAAAACTAACAATCTCGATAGAAGGAATTCAATGTGTGGCCTGTGTATGGCTCATTCAAAAAATAGCCTCATCGATGGGTCTTCAATCCGTTGAGATCAATACTGTTCAAAGCACATTGACTTTTTCGCAAGTAAAAGAAAAGGAAAAAGAAATTCTAAATTTTTGTGAAAAAATTCAAGATTTTTCATATCGACCCTATCCATTTTCTAGAGAGAAAAGAAAGCAACTTTCAAGTGATTTTGTAACCTTGGGCATTGCAGGATTTCTTGCCATGAACAGCATGCTTATATCGGCCAGCACTTATTTGGGGTTGAACGAGAGCGATCAGGTGTTGTATCCACTGCTTTCTCATCTCAATGCTCTCTTTGCAGGACTCAGTGTTTTTTACTGTGGTAAAGGATTTTTGCGAAGGTCTTATTCTTGTATACAAAGCGGCGTTTTTCATTTTGATATTCCCATAGCGTTTGGAATGCTTTGCGCTTTTTTTGGCTCACTTTATCATCATTTTTTTATTGGATTTGATCAAAGTTATTTTGACACTATCAGCATCTTTGTTTTTTTGATGCTTTTGGGTCGGCACATGCAACATCGTTGGATTGAAAAAAATCGAAATGTCTTAAGTGGAATTGATCAATTGATAGGAAAAAAAATCTACCGTATGGATCCCAACTTGCAACAGATTTCATATTCTGAAATCAAAAAGGGAAATTTTTTGTGGGTCAGAAATGGAGAAACGATTCCGGTAAGTTCCAGAGTGAAAAAAATTTCTGGCGTACATCGAATCGATACCAAGTGGGTCTCCGGTGAAACTCAAATCAAACAGATCAAGGAAGGTGAGATTTTGCATGCAGGATCTCGCATAGTAGATGGAGGCGCAATCGAGATTGAATCTCTTGAAGATTTTTCACACAGTTCACTTGCTGCTTTGACTAAAGGTATGGGGCATCAAGACGATGGTCTCGATAAGATTTGGGAAACATTTTCCAAGCGATATGTGTATGTTGTAGTATTTCTATGCTTAAGCGCGGCTTTGTTTTGGGTATTCAAAGCTGATCGCCAAAGAGGATTGTGGTCGGTGGTTTCAATTTCTGTGCTGACCTGTCCCTGTGGCATTGGAATTGCGCTTCCTCTTGCCAGGTCAAGAGCTCTGGCGCAGCTTTTTTCAATGGGCGTCTCGGTTCGAAATGCCAAGGTTCTAGACGGAATGAGTCAAGTGCGTAGCATACTTTTTGATAAAACAGGCACTTTGACCCTCAGCGATATGGTGATTCTCAACTCTCAAGAGTTGATTGCCTTGCCTCATATGGAAAAAAGCATCTTGTTTTCGATGCTTGCGCATAGTCATCATCCAGTATCACGAGCTGTGTTTGAATTTTTGTTGGGAAGTCAGTTGGAGCTGATTCGGTTTGAGGTAGAAGAAGTGGTTGGAAAAGGTCTGTATGCATCCCATCGTGGTGTAGATTATTTTTTTGGTAGGGATGAAATACTCGATCGAGGAAGAAGTGTTTTTATCAAAAATAAGACGACCTTGGTATGTTTAGAAATTTCGGAACAGAAACTAGAAAAATTCGAAGCGATGAAAAACTATTTTGATCAAAGGTCGGTACAAATGGTTTTGGTCAGCGGAGACAAAAAAGAAAATGTTCAAGGCTTTGCAAGGGACATAGGTATCGATGTTGCGCATTGTTATGCTCAGATTTTGCCCAAAGAAAAGGCTCAAATTACGAAGCGCTATCAAGAAAATGGCCCCACATTATTTTTGGGAGATGGACTCAACGATATTTCTGCCTTTGCACAATCTGACTACTCTGGGCTTGCACTGTCCCAAGACTACAGCGCAACGGAGCTTGTGGATTTTTCTTTTCAGAGTGTAGATCTTCAGTGGCTTGAAAAGTTTCATCAATTGAGTCAAAAATGGAAAAAGGCCTATCAACATTCTATGATTTACACCGTTTGTTATAATGCATTGGTTCTTCCTTTTGCTGTAGCGGGAATGCTAAGTCCATTGATGGCGGCTGTGCTCATGCCCCTCTCATCGATTGTGATTGTTTTGGGTACGCAGAAAAGTATGAACATCAAATATGATCTAGATCATAGACAGACATGAATATATTGGTTTTATTGATTTTTATTGGCTTGGTCATTATGGCCTTGGGGCTTGTGTTTTTTTTATTTTCCATTAAAAACCAGGACTTCGAACACGGTGAGCAGCTATCGATAATGCCTCTGGAGGAAGAAGAGCATGGCACAGATTCAAATTCAGTATGATGACAAGTTGGTAAGGCAGTTTTCTTGGGCAACCATGATTTGGGGCGCTGTGGGGATGCTTGTTGGTGTTTTGATTGCCTTGCAAATGGCGTATTGGCCGGCAAACCTCAGCCCAGAACTCAGCTTTGGTAGGCTCAGACCTTTGCATACAAATGCAGTGATATTTGCATTTGTTGGAAATTTGATTTTTGCAGGTTTGTATTATTCTACGCAACGTCTTTTGAAGACCAGAATGGCAAGCGATCTTCTTGGAAGAATTCATTTTTGGGGTTGGCAGCTGATCATTGTCCTTGCGGCGATTACGCTTCCCTTGGGTCTTACTCAGTCCAAGGAGTATGCCGAACTGGAGTGGCCCATTGACTTGCTCGTGGTTCTGGTTTGGGTGGTTTTTGCCGTTAACTTTTTCTGGACACTCAAAATTCGAAGAGAAAAGCATATTTACGTTGCCATCTGGTTCTACATTGCGTCGATCATTACGGTGGCCGTTCTATATATTGTAAACAATCTCAGCATGCCTGTGTCTTGGATGCACTCTTATTCCGTATATCCTGGCGTTCAGGATGCTCTGGTTCAATGGTGGTACGGTCACAATGCTGTGGCTTTCTTTCTCACGACACCGATTTTGGGTTTGATGTATTATTTTGTCCCCAAGGCAGTCAATCGCCCCATCTACTCCTATCGTCTATCGATCGTTCACTTTTGGGCACTTGTGTTTATGTATATTTGGGCTGGGCCTCATCACCTTCTCTACTCGTCACTGCCTGATTGGGCCCAGAGTTTAGGGGTTGTATTTAGCGTTGCACTTTGGGCTCCTAGCTGGGGTGGAATGATCAATGGTCTTTTGACTTTGAGAGGCGCCTGGCACAAACTTCGTACCGATCCTGTGGTGAAGTTTTTGGTCGCTTCAATTACTTTCTATGGCATGTCGACTTTCGAAGGTCCGATGATGGCCATTAAACAGATCAATTCCATGACCCATTATACGGACTATACTATTGGTCACGTTCACGGTGGCGCATTAGGTTGGAATGGTTTTATCGCCTTCGGAATGATTTATTACTTGATGCCTAAGCTCTGGAAAACAGAGATGTATAGTGCAAAGCTTGTGATGACTCACTTCTGGCTTTCTACGATCGGCATTGTGCTTTACATCGTTTCAATGTGGTCAGCCGGTATTACCCAAGCATTAATGTGGTGGGCATTTACGGATGAAGGAACCTTAAAGTACCCTGAATTCATTGAGACCGTGGTGCGCCTAATTCCGTTTTACTACATACGAATATTGGGCGGCTTAATGTATCTCGTGGGCATGCTCTTGCTAGCCTATAACGTGATTAAGACCATAGGCATTGCCAAGGCGAATAGAGTCGATCTAAGTGATGCCACCTACAAGGCGGCCCCACTTGATACTTCAAAGGAGACTGCCGGACCGGGAATGCAAAATTGGCATCATGTCTTAGAAGGACGCGTAGTAACCTTTAGCTTGTTGGTCTTCGTAGCAGTAGCTATCGGAGGACCCGTAACATACATTCCATTGGTTGCTTTCAAGTCAAATATTAAGACTATTCCATCAGTCCATCCCTACTCGGCTTTGGAATTGGAAGGTCGTGATATCTACGTGCGCGAGGGCTGCTATAACTGTCATTCACAGATGATTAGACCCTTCCGTGATGAAGCCTTGCGGT
>JAGRAX010000076.1 GCA_020434365.1 Bdellovibrionales bacterium | reverse complement strand
TCGCAAAAGTTCTCTGAGTTTTTTTAGATATTGAGCTGCCTGCTCGGCATTTTCAATCTCAGGTTCACTGACGATTTCGATCAAAGGTACGCCCGCGCGATTGAGATCAATGAGACTTCCACCTTGATTGTGCTGGCTATCCGAATGTAGGAGTTTTCCTGCATCTTCTTCCATATGGATTCGCGTAAGGCCTATTTTTTTTCCTTCAACGTCTAAAAAACCTCCAGTGCATAGAGGCAAATCAAATTGTGAAATTTGGTAGCCTTTGGGCAGGTCAGGATAAAAATAATTTTTTCGAGCAAATACAGAGCGTTCATGGATCTCACATCCAAGAGCCAGCCCCGCTTTGATTGCATAATGCACGGCCGTTTCATTGAGAGAGGGTAGAGTTCCAGGATGTCCCAAGCATATAGGGCAGGTGAGGCTATTGGGCTGGCGACCAAATTGATTGCGGCAGCGGCAAAAAAGTTTTGTTTCTGTTTTAAGTTGTGCGTGGACTTCGAGTCCTATCGTTGGAATTAACATGAGGGCCTCTGCTGATAAAAAGAGTGTTCTTGTTCAAATGCATGGGCTACGCTCAAAAGCTTGGCTTCATCCATATATTTTCCAATGAATTGCAATCCCAAAGGTAGCCCTTGTTTTCCCATCCCACAAGGTACAGAAACCGCAGGCAATCCTGCCAGAGATATACATACTGTAAACACATCTGAAAGATACATAGTCAAAGGATCTTTGGATTTGCTTCCCAGTTCAAAAGCTTCGCAGGGGGAAGTAGGTGTAAGCAAAAAATCATAGCTTGAGAAAGCTCGATCAAAGTCTTGTCTGATAAGGTTACGAACTTGCAGAGCTTTTTTGTAGTAGGCATCGTAATAGCCCGAACTAAGCACATAGGTACCCAGCATGATTCTTCGTTTGACTTCGGCGCCAAATCCCTGACTCCGACTTTGAACAAAAATTTCAGATAGGCCACCACTTTCTCCCCATCGGCTTGTATAATGAATGCCATCAAACCTGGCCAAGTTGGACGAAGCCTCTGCAGGAGCTAGGATGTAATAGCAAGAAAGACCATATTCAGTGTAGGGGAGGCTGGTCATTTCGATTTCTGCGCCGAGTTTTCTCAAGGCTTCGAGTTGAAGTTCGAAATTTTCTCGAATGGATGCATCCAAACTCTCCGGCAAGTACTCTTGAGGCACACCAATGCGCACTCCCTCTAGATTTCTTCGCCAGTTGATATTATTGACAGAAAAGTTTTGATCTTCACTGGTTGAATCGAGTTCATCGATTCCCGAAATTGACTCTAAAACATAGGCAGCATCTTTGACGGTTTTGGTCATGGGACCAATCTGATCCAATGATGAGGAAAACGCAATAGAGCCATAGCGACTCACACGTCCGTAGCTGGGTTTAAGTCCCACGATTCCACATAACGCAGCCGGTTGTCTGATGGATCCTCCCGTATCCGTCCCTAGAGACATAGGCACCTGTCTGGCGCTTACGCAGGTTGCTGACCCGCCGCTACTACCTCCAGGAACGCAGGATAGATTCCAGGGATTTTTTGTTACATGATAAGAGGAATTTTCTGTTGAGGACCCCATGGCAAACTCATCTAAGTTGGTTTTGCCTAGCAATACCGCTCCGTCGTTCCATAGTCTTTGTGTTGCCGTGCTTTCGTAGATAGGAATAAAATCTTTGAGAATTTGACTTGCAGCGGTGGTTTTTATGCCTTTGGTCACGATGATATCTTTTACGGCGATTGGAATGCCATGCAAAGGAGTAGAAGGCTTGCCATCTTCCGATATTTTTTGATCGGCAGCTCGAGCCATAGATAGTGCATGCTCTTCATCCACATGTAAAAAACTGCCCAAAGAGGGTTCGAGCTTTTTCGTTTGATCCAAAAATATTTGTGTGAGCTCCGTTGAAGAAATAGACTTATCTTTTAATTTTTGATGGAGCTGTTCAATGCTAGATTCAAGAATAAGGTCGGACATACGGTCTACTTTCTGTACATACTCTGTTAGGCCTTAGGATCCAAAACTCCAGGAATATGAAAAAAAGGAGCTTGCGTTCCAGGGCTATTTTGAAGAACTTTTTCGATTTCAAGAGAAGGCTGAGGATGGTCTTTGGCCAGTCTCAATGGACTGGGCAAACCTTGATCCTGAGCTTTGGACATTTCTTCCAGGTCCAGACGATCCAAATGCGCTACGGCCTCAAGTACAGAGTTGAATTTTTCAGCCTGAGCCTCAATTTCACTCTCTGCTATTCTTAGAGAAGACAGCTGAGCAATATTTTGAATCTCTTTAGAGCTAAGTTTTTCCATCTGTTAAGGAACTATCACAATTTTTGTCTCAGCTCCAGAGCACAATACAATCAATATTTTCTATTGAATGGACATCAGTTTTTGTGCCAGAGGAACAAAAAGAAGAATAAAAATAACGGGAAAAATAAAAATCAAAAGGGGAAAGAGTACTTTTATGGGTGCTTTTTGAGCTTTGGTTTCTAGCCTACAGATCCACTGGTCCCAACACGTTTTTGATAGTGATCGAAGTGAAGGGGCCAATGCGTTGCCAGATTGTTCTGACTGTTCGATGAGCAAAAACAAATCCATGAGGTTTTCATTTTCAATCTTACAAACAAAGGTTTGATTGATTGAGCTGCTGCTAAGACCCTGAGACTTTTTTTGAATCCAAGTCTGACAAATCGATCCAAATGGATCTTTATTTTGTACTCTTTTCGCAATCAATTGAAGCACTTGATAGGGAGGATACCCCGAAGAAATATTGACGGAGATAAGATCGAGATAAAAAGGTAAAATGTGTTCCAATTCTACTTTGAGCTTCTTTTTTCGATAAAACAAGCAAAACAGAGGAAAAAGCCAAAGCATCAAAGAAATATACAGGATCTCATGTATTTCAAATGTGACCGTATTGGTAATGGAGAAAAGAAAAATAAATAATAAGGATAGAAAAGACCACAAATTTTGCTTTTGGATGACCTGTGAGAGCTGAGAAGTTAGGCTTGGCCACATCCCAAAATTTTTTGTTACATAAATCCAATAGAGTGAATGGCCTCTTTTTATAAAAGAAGTAGCATTCATGATTTTATGTTGAGTACAGAAAGCTTTTGAACAAATAAAAATCCCAACCCGAGGCTGATCAAGCAAGCAAGAAAAAGCAGTCTTCCTGCAAAATTTTCAAAGAAGAAATCAAAATATCCGGGAGAAATGATCGATATAGAAGCAAATACGAGTAAAGGAAGTGCCAAACAGCTATAGGCTTGCATTCTTCCCTGAGCTGTCAAACTCATAACCCTGTTTTTCATGCTTTGTTGAATTTGTAGGCTTTGGGCAAGCTGTTCAAGTAGGGGTGAGAGAGGAGCCCCCGTTGTAAGGCAAGTTTCTATTGAGATTGAGATGCTACGTACTCCTAAGCCTGGGTACTTTACTTCGATATCATTGAAACACTCTTGCAATGTTTTTCCCATTTTCATTTGCGTGTTTATCAGAGCAATTTCTTTTGAAAGTGGGGGACGTATTTTTTGAGACAGACGGGAAATAGACTGAGATACTCCTTGCCCGCTTTGGAGCAAACTGGAGAGCTGTTTTAAAAATCCTGGCCACTGAGATTCAAGTCGCCTTACTTTCCGTTGCTTATTTTTTTTAACGATCCAAATGGGAAGAGCATGAAGAAGTATTGTAATTGTAAGAAATGCATATGTGCCAGAGTACAGACCCGCACACAAACACAAAGGCCATATGCAATTAATATGCATTGTAAATGGAATTCTTTCAGGCGATGGGTGCAATCGCCAATATTGAGCCCCATTTTTTTGTTTAGACTTCATTGTGGACAATCTTGCTTGTAAGGTTTGGTCTCTTTTGAGTGTTTACATTGATAGTCCTGTGACAAAAAACTATGATTCTCCCAGGCTTCGTCGGCCTTTCGTATAAAAATGTCTTGGGTTACAAGATGTTCTGCTTCAATTCCTTTTATCTCTGCAACTTGAGTAAGAATGCGTTTGCCCTGTTGATCTCTTTTTAGAAAGACTACAATGTCGATGGCCCTGGAAATTTGTTCGCGTATGGCTCTTAAAGGTAGATCTACACCAGACATCAAGACCAAAGTTTCTAAGCGAGATAAGGCATCTCTAGTGGAATTTGCATGGAGCGTAGACATGGAACCCTCATGTCCAGTGTTCATTGCGAGAAGCATATCTAAGGTTTCAGATGATCTACATTCTCCAATAATGATTCGATTGGGTCTCATACGCAGAGCGTTCTTGAGTAGATCTCTTATGCTGATTTCTCCGGAATGTTCAGTATTGCTGGGACGTGTTTCGAGACGAATCACATGTTGTTGTGGTAAATTGAGCTCTGCCGCATCTTCAATGGTAATGATTCTTTCTTTCTCATCAATATGAGACGAGAGAGCATTGAGAAAGCTAGTTTTTCCACTGCCAGTGCCCCCAGCGACAATAATATTCTTATGTTTTTTGACCATAGACTGTAGATAGTGAGCCACAGGCTCACTCATAAAGTTTGCGGTCACAAGCTCCACAAACGAAAATGTGCTTTTGCGAAATTTTCTGATTGTAATGACCGGACCATTGAGAGAAAGAGGTGGCAAAATAATATTGATTCGAGATCCATCGATCAGGCGAGTATCCAACATGGGAGAAGATTCATCCACTCTGCGATGACTATGCGAGATCAATCTGGTAATTACATTCTTTAGAGAGGAATTGTCTAAAAATTGATAAGAGGTTTTTTTTATTTTTCCATCAATTTCAATATAAATGTCGAGAGCTCCATTGATCATGATCTCTGTAATGTCTGGATGCTGAAGTAGTTTTTTGATGGGTCCGATGCCAATGATTTCTTCCAGGGTGCTTTCAATGAAATCTTTGTTTTTACTCAGTACATCCAATTTCCCTGCTTTTTTTAAATTGAGTTCGATTTCATTTTTTAGGCTCAAAAAGAGCTTTTTGTTTTCTGTATCGTTTTTGAATTCAGGATGTCGTGATAAAATTTCATGGATGTTTTCGTGCACAAAAGTTCTTAGATTTTTTTGAATTGTTTCTGATGTTTCGCTTTTCATCTCTTAGTCTCTCCAATCAAATTGGATCTTTTGATCCGTATTTTTCATGTCGTTTTCCATTTTGATATTTTGATCTCTATGAAAGCGGCTTTCAGAAGGCACTAAAAAAGGCGTAATAAAAATCATAAAGACAGACCTGTTCCTTTGAAATTGTCGACTTTTGAAAAGTTCCCCTAGAACCGGGATTGAGCCGAGTACAGGCATTTTTTTGATGGCTTTGCTGGAACGAGATTGAAAAAATTTTGTCAGAACGAGGGTTTTGTCTAAAGGAAGGTCAATTTGACTTTCGATTTCATGATCTACAATTCCAGGAATTCCTTCGATGGCATTGCCGTAGTCCAATGCGCTCATTTTTACTTTGAGATCTAAAGAAATTTGATTGTGGAGGTCAAGTTTGCCTAAGATATCTAGTTCTAATCCATAGCTTTTAAAAATAACATTGGCGACTCTTTCAGACTGAATTCGAATGGGAATTTCGCCACCTGTGTGAAAGCTGCAAGGATGCTCTGATTTGCATGTCATGGAAGGGTTTGAAAGTACTCTTGCAAGACCTTTTTCGATCAAACTTCGAAGTGTGAGCGTGTTTTGTATTCCAAAAGAAAGATTGGAGTTGGAACCGAGATTGTTTTGAAATGAAAAATTTCCAGAAAAATTCGATGGCCATTCAAACCCGAGATCTTTAAAGGAGTTCTTTGATACCTCCATGAGCTCCAGGTCAAAATGAATGAGCTTTTCATCAAAGATTCCGATGTTCAATAGATCTTTGCATCGGAAAAATATATTTGTAGCCAAAGCAAGGACAATGTCGCGATCTTTTTCATCTTTTACTCTTCCTTTCAGGTAAACTTGATTTCCTGCAGGAATGACTTTGATTTGCGTGTATCCATTTTGCGAAAGCGCATGTGAAATTTTTTGCGTAAAAAAGCCAAGAGCTTTGGGATGTACTTTGGCCATATTTTTTACCTGTGGATAGAGGTTTTCTAGGTATAAAATTCTTTCGAGATCGCTGCCCTTATAAATCAAGCCTTCAATGAGAATATGTTCTTTTGTTTTCATGATTCTCACGCCCTCTGTTTTTTCTAAAAAAGATTGGACCTCCGAAAGTGTCACATTTTTTCTTCCTTTGACATGAATGATATAAGTTCTTTGTTCTTTGTCTTGGTTCCATAAGATAAGATCTGTGGATCCTGCTTTGATTGCTCTTAGAATGACTTTGGATTCGTTTGGGACGGTTTCAAGATCTACAATTTGGCTGTTTCCAATGGCAGCTCTATGAAGTCCCTGAAATCCAATAATTTTTTGGCGCCCAGGGCTGAGTGTAATGGACTCTATAGCCTTTGCGGGGAGGCAAAAAGTGCACATTGATGATACAATGGACAAAACAATGAGACAGGCATTCACAGTTGTACAAGGTAGCAAGTCAGATGCCAGCGTTTGGGCTCTTATATGGGATGATTTTCGGATCTTTCGACAGGTTTTAGGTTTGTTCTTGGTACTGGGAATCGTCTGCTTAAGTCAGGCTTTATGGGCTTCATCTTTGGATGAAAGAACCTTAATGATCTTGACTCAAGGTTTTTCCCAACAAAATCCCAAAGCGCAGAGGCAAATTTTGAGACAGATTGGCTTGATGGGAAGTCATCAATCGGTTTCATTTCTTTTTGAGGTGGCACTCAATGATCAGCTTAATGTAGATAGTCGGTTTGATGCACTCAAAGCTCTTTTGGCGATCGATGCCACAAGGTATAAACCCATTTTGCCTGTCTTGTCTTCGGTTTCTTTAGATCAAGATCAGCTCTTAATAGCAATGGAACAAATCAGAGATCCCAGATTTGTATCTTCCCTGTTTCTACATTTGAAACTCGAAAATAAAAGTCGAGCTCATCGTATGATGTCACTGGCTTTGGGTCTGTGGAGCCCAGAAGATAGAGAGCACTATGATTTTTCTTCGATTCATACTCAGGAAGGAAATGAGTGGATTTGCACTTTGCTAGAGAGCTCGAATGAAAAGAAAAAAATTCCGCTGATCTATATCGCTGGGAAAATCAGAAACGCGGAGACGCACAAAATTTTGATTCAATTTTTAGAATCTACAAATGAAGAATGGTTCGAAGCGGCTTTGCAATCTCTCTCTCAGGGCTCCCATGATGCTTCATCGGCCATAGGAAGAGCATTGATCAAAGAGCGGAATTCGAAAAGAAAAATGAGCCTCATCAAAACGCTTTCTACAATCAATTCCCCTTCTTCAAGAAGAGCTCTTCAGGCTTATGTGTCTCATGCAAATTTCGACGAGAAGCACCTGATTGAGAAAATTCTAGAATCGAAAAATCAATGAACAATTTTTTGATCTGGATCAAACCCAAGGCTTGAAAGTTGTGAGAGCTCAATTCCACTGGATGAGATGATGTCATTCCAAAGTGTTGAGGGATCACTTGAAAACAATGGCAGGGTAGATATGGGTGCTGTCAGCCATTGTTGTTGAGAAATCTCATCTTCGAGTTGTCCTGCGCTCCAGCCTGCGTATCCGCTAAAAAGTCGCACATGACAGTCTGGATTTTCTTTTGAATTTTTGTCCAGCATTTTTAAGCTTTCTACAGAACTACTTAAAAAAAGTTTCTGATCGATGGATACACAATCTTCGATATGCCCTTGATTGTGAAGAATCAATAGTTGCTGGTTTTCTACGGGGCCTCCCCAAAACAAATTCTGATTTGAAAAATCTTTGGATAAGTTTTGCTTTTCCAAGGCTTGTCCCAAACTCAACTCTAATCTTCGATTCAATACGAGGGCCATAGCGCCTTTTTTGTCGAATTGAAACAAAAGAAGTGTGGAACGATAAAAATTAGGATCTTCCAGTTGGGGCATAGACAAAAGGTAGCAAGAAGAAAAATTTTTCTTTTTTGAGATTTTCATGTGTTTACCAATCGATCGGCTGTATGCTTTTGTCTGGTACCAATTGAGACAAGACTTTTAGCAAAAAGTTATGTTGATTGACTTGAAACTCTTGATCAGACACAAAAGCTGTAACCTCACCTAGATTGGAGCCATGATAAAATTCTACGGCTTTTAAGGCGACGTAGTTGATATCCACATCAACAATACCCCGGTTTCCAAAATCTCCAAATAGATCTACCCCGGAAAAATTTTTCACACGTAGATTTCCATTTTGTAATTTTTTCAGTTCAAAGGAAAATTCTTTTTCAAAAATCAAGCTTTGGGCATGTTGACATTTGCCATTTCTAAAAATGGTAAAGCCTTTTCCCTGATTGAGTAAAATTTTGACTCTTTCTTTGTCGAAGAGGATTGCGTATCGAGTTTTATTTTTGCTTTGAAAGTCAATGCTGATGCCCACAATTTGATTGGGGATGCTTTGATCTGTGAAAACAGCCGAAGCCATCAGAACATCTCGAACGGATGTTTCATCCAAATGGAGTTTTTGCTCCTTGCGAGTAGAGAACTGAGCAATATGGTAGAGCATGGTATAAAACTGCTCC
>JAGRAX010000075.1 GCA_020434365.1 Bdellovibrionales bacterium | reverse complement strand
GTTACGGGTGTAGCGCACTGTGTCCTGACTCCTTATTGGTCCCAAAAACTTTCCAAACGAAACCTTTCGGCTTTTCAAGCTTCTCGGAGAACAGGATTTATGGATACTGAACTTGATGGGGATCGAGTGATTCTCAAAGGATATGCTGTTACAGTTATGGAGTGCAAAATTCTCATTGAATGGTCTTAATTTTTTCTTCGCAGTAGTATTTCATGTTCTAGATCTAAGGATTGATGATGAATATAAAGCCTCAGCATAAGACACTATCGCTTCTTCTTTTTTCGGCTTTCATCCAAGGTATTTGCCTTTCGATGTTGGCAAGCATCAGCCAGAATATTATGGATCCTGGGGGCATGGCTTTGTCCAAAGCTGAGTATGGTGAGATGTTTTTCTTCCTTTTGTCAGGCGTGCTTGTCGTACCTATGGTTTTTCCCTACATCAGTCGCCGTTTTACCATGGAGTCCATTTATCGATTTTCTGCACTTTTGAATGTCATATATCTGGCTGTGGTTTTACTTTGCATATATTTTGGTTTTCGAGCTAGGCTTGCATATATACTTTTGGCATTTTCATCGGTGTTTGGTGGAGCGGCAAATAGCCTTACGATTTCCAATTTGCAGTTCATTGCTTCTCAACTCTTTCAAGAGAAGGCAAAGAATGTTACGATTTTTATCCACGCTTTGGTGAGCATCGGAGCTTCTGCAGGTCCGGGCGTGATGGCCGTAACTTCTAGCTATGTAGCTCTATCTACTAACCTTTTTGCTTTTGTTGTTCTGTCAGTATTTCCAATTGTTTTTTCCTTTTTTGTATCACACGATATGAAAAAGGTTGCGGCTGTATTGCAGCAAGACGAAATGGACAATGGAAAGTTTCCATTGTCAGCAAAGTTGTTTTTATTTCTTTGTGTGGGATATGGCTTTATTGAAGGTTTTTCTGGAAATTGGGGAGTTACTTTTGTTGAAGTGGAGAAAAATCAGGATCGTGCATTTGCACAAAGCTGTCTATCGTTGATTTGGTTTTTTATTACTGTAGGACGTTTGAGTGTACTCTTTCTTATGAAAAAAATTCCCCCAACTCTTTTGCATGTGATGGCTCCTTTGGTGATGATTGTTGGTGTAATGTTGCTTTTGTCGGGGCAAGATCATCGAGGTTTAGGAATAGGTTTTTCAATATTGGGTTTAGGACTTTCTTATTTTTTTCCTATGACGGTCGCCATTTCTATGGAAAGGTTTCCTTTT
Organism: Bdellovibrionales bacterium; assembly: GCA_020434365.1. Classification (GTDB taxonomy): domain Bacteria; phylum Bdellovibrionota_G; class JALEGL01; order JALEGL01; family JAGRMV01; genus JAGRAX01. Next base: position 7,417 of record JAGRAX010000075.1, on the reverse strand, counting down.
TTGCGGTCAAAACTAGCAAGTTATTCTTCAGGAGCTGTGATGATTGGCTTTGCAGCAGGTAGTGTCGGTGTCGGGATTGTGAGTGAGTATTTTTCTGTTGCCTTGTCTTCTTTCTTTTCCATGAGTTTGCTCATAGCGCTTCTGTTGGCTGTTACAGCTTTTTATGTTCATAAAAATCAAAAAAATATGATTTCTCGTCAGTAAGTCTTTCTAGACTTTGACATCCAAAGATAAGAAACATATGCTCCACGGTGATATGAGGAACGTACTTTCATCCTTCTTTATTTGTTTTTGTGTGGGTATTTTTCCTTTTGAGCAGGCCATTGGAGAGACTTTTGGTATAGGTGTGCTTTTGGGAGAACCTACGGGGATTTCAGGCAACCTTATGCTTTCTAGGAGGAGTTCAATTGATATGGCGGTTGCTTATGATTTGTCTGGAGATGAAAATTTCGAGACTCATGTAGACTATCTTTACAGAAGTCCCAACAGCATAAATCTCGATGGACTCTTGCTTGGATGGTTTTTCGGTGTTGGAGGAAAGTTTCGTACTCATGATGGGAATGGTGGAAGTGATGATTTTAGAATTGGACCTAGGGTTCCTATTGGAATCAATCATGAGTTTGCAGAAGTTCCTGTTGAAATCTTTGCTGAATTTGCATTGATTATGAATATCATTCCTGCCACAGATGTTGATTTTGATACGGGTATCGGAGCTAGGATTTACTTTTAATATTTTTTAGCAAGCCATGATCATTATATGGATTTCTTTTGCTTTACTTGCTTTTGTGGGACTTTGGTTTGTAACGCTTCAAATATTGCGTATTTTTGTTGGCTATCTTAGCAAGTACCTTGCTTCTTCTGTTTTTATTTCCAGTCGAGATCCTCAAAAGGTGATTCAACAAGATTTGTGGTACTTGCCAGCATCTTGGGTTGTATGTACCATCACGGATAGTCAAGTTCGAGGACGACTTAGGGTTTTCGGAGTTGAAAGGATTTGTCACTGGGATCGCCGCAAGGGGGTTTGTCTTTTGTCGCCGATGTCAAAAGGTACAAGGTTTCATGCGGCTCAGGCCATATTTGTACCCAAAGAAGGTCCTTATGAAACGCTATCTTTAGAGCCTGCAAAAACAAAAGCTTTTCAAGATCACGGTGACCAGTATTTTGACACTTCCATGGGCCATCGAACGCATGCATTGTTGTGTTGGAAAGACGGGAAGCTAATGTATGAGCGCTATGGACGCTCTTTTGACGAGCATACGATTTTTCCGGGATGGTCGATGAGCAAAAGCGTGACCAATGCGATGCTGGGAATTGCCGTTGAGAGTTTTGGTTTTGATCTTCACAAGTGTTTGTCTGAGATCTTCGAATGTGATTTTGCTGGACTCAAACCTGAGCATCTTCTTCATATGAGCAGTGGCATTCCTTGGAGTGAAAATTATTTTTTCTATAGTGATGTGACTCGAATGTTGTACTTGGAGGAAGACATGGAATCTTTCTTGCTTCACAAGGGCTTGAAAAAGACTCCAGGAAACTATTGGAAGTATTCTTCTGGAGATACAAATTTGCTGCAAGCATCTATGAGAAAAGAGTTGGGACAGCTTCGTTATGAATCCTTGGTTTATGAATTGCTGTTTGATCGTATTGGAATGAAATCGGCTTTTTTTGAGACGGACGCTACAGGTCTCTATGTAGGCTCTTCTTACGTTCACGCCAGAGCGAGGGATTGGCTTCGCTTTGGCCTTATGTATCTGCATGAAGGAAATGTGTGTGGGGAAAAAGTCTTAGATTCTTCCTGGGTACAATATTCTCAGATGGCTGCTCCGGCGTCTAAAGGTGAGTATGGAGGACATTTTTGGAAAAACGAATCCATGAAAATGCCGGATGTTTCCAGAGACTGTTATTCCGCTGAGGGTTTTATGGGACAAAGAGTGTTTATTCTCCCTTCAGATGGAACTGTGATTGTTCGTCTTGGTAGTTCTAAAAAAGATGCCGTGAACTTTAACGAGATGATTCAGGGCTTTTTGAGTTACGATTAAGTTCTTTTTCATTGCTCCTAGATCTTAAGCCTTTATAGATATTTTATGCTACGCATCTAACTTTTTGGGTCTGAAATAGGATATAATCGTGCTGCAGTTTTCTTTTTCAGATCCATGCAAAATCTTCATTGGAACATAATAAGGCATAGCATTTATCTGCTGTTGATGTTTTTTTTGGGTACATGTGCCAAGGCACCTGAAGAGGCTTTACAGTCTATTTCACTAGACAACCCACAACAAAAAAAGCATTGGATTGCAGGAGAGTCTATTTCACTTCTTCTCAGTTATGATCGCCCCATCCGTGTTTCTGGGAAGCCTTGGATTCAGATCGGTCTAGGTAGGCATCGGGTGCGTGCAGAGTATCAGAATCAAAAAGATCCTATGACCCTACGTTTTGTATATCGAGTAGGTTTGAGGATTCAAGCAGAGTCTATATATCTGGGAAAATACAGAATGTTTGGGCGAGAGCAAGGGTATGGTGTCGTGGACAAAACATCTGGCAGCTTACTTCCTGATGCAATTCCTGCGGCCAGCAATTTTATCGATCAAAATATGTGGATTCATTTTTCTCGAGGAAAAGATCAAAGAAACGGAAAATTTTGCAGGCTGATTAAAATGCGAATGCATTGTATTTTAAGTCAACAAGTTCTAGAAAGAATCAACAGCCCTGAGGGGAAAATATATCCAGAGGTGGTAGAACTTGTTTTTAAAAATGATCTCAAGGTATTGGATTATGTCTCTACAAAAGACCATGCCTGTGTACTGCTCATCAACGGGAAAGTAAATTGCTGGGGGCAGAATCCTTTTGGAGTTCTCGGATACCAAAACCAAAAAAACATTTTGCTCAAGAAGAAAGGACGTTTGAACCGCCTGCGATTCTTGCCCTTGATCAAAGGCGAAAGAACAATTCAGATCTCGTTGGCTCCTCATCATAGCTGCGCTCTTTTTGAGAGTGGTAGAATCAAATGTTGGGGACAAAACCAAAATGGTCAACTCGGGATTCCTCTTTTGGGCCCCATAGGTGACGGAAAAAAAGAAATGGGAGAGCATCTCCCTTTTGTAGCATTGGGCAGCAATCGAAAAGTGGTACAAGTTCTTGCAGCAGGAGAGGGAAAGTATGCAAGGAGCTGCGCCTTATTTGAGCATGGTCGAGTCAAATGCTGGGGGGCTGCAGGGGCCGTGCAAGGTAATGAAGATGAAGTGTTTCGAGGCCGAGATCCTGATAGTATGGGCGAGCATTTAAGATGGATTGATTTTGGAGTAGAGTCGAAAGTGATCATGTTGACAGCAGGGGATCAGCACAACTGCGCTTTGTTTGAAAACCATCAGGTGAAGTGCTGGGGGGAAAATCAATACGGTCAGTTGGGTCAAGGTCACAGAGAGTCTAGAGGTAGCAAAATGCGAGATATGAGTCATCTCGTTGGGTTTGTCGCTTTGGGAAAAGATTTTAAAGTTCAGGATATGCGATCATCAAATTTTCATAATTGTGTGTTTTCAAGCAAACAAGAGATGAAGTGCTGGGGCTTGAATCAATGGGGTCAGCTAGGCATTGATGGAAGTGAAAACATAGGCGACGAAGTTGGAGAAATGGGAAGTCTGTTGCCATCCATTTCATTGGCCTTTGTTCCTAGTGAATACCAAGATTTCGAATTGGCTTCAGATCGCAGCTGTGTGCATTTTTCAAAGGGGGAGAGCCAATGCTGGGGAAAACGGTTTTTAGAGTCTTCTCAATGGAGTGACAAATTTTCTCAGTACGGTGGAGAGCAGCAAAAGCTTTTGCCCACGATGCCTCGGATTGACTTCATCTATCCTTAGACCTTCTACGTCTCTTTGTTTTGAAGGATTCGAGATCAACAAAACATCTTTTCATTTATACTTGATTTTATTTTAGACTTTGTTTAAATTAGAATCATTCTAATTTGACGGCAAAGCTGTCAGTGAGAAAAATATAAGTAACTGAATTCAATATATAAAAATAGGAGAAATCATGAGTCAATTGAAAGGTTCAAAGACACAAGAAAACCTCAAAGCAGCATTTGCTGGAGAATCTCAGGCGAATCGAAGGTATTTGTATTTTGCAAAGATCGCCGATGTTGAAGGTTATCCTGAAATTGCGGGTAACTTTAGAGAAACCGCTGAAGGTGAAACAGGCCACGCACACGGGCATATGGACTACCTCAAAAGCGTGGGTGATCCTGCAACGGATCTTCCTTTCGGGGATACTGTGAGTAACCTTCGCAGCGCTGTGGAAGGTGAAACACACGAATATACGGATATGTATCCTGGAATGGCAAAAACCGCTCGTGAAGAAGGTTTTACTGAAATTGCAGACTGGTTTGAAACTCTTGCCAAGGCAGAAAAGTCACATGCTGGACGTTTCGCGGAGTTATTGAAAACCGTTTCGTAACGAGCACTTGTTTTAGGTCCTGAGCGTCTTTGCTGAGGCGCTCGGGATCTTACATAGATTTTTTATCGAGGAAAGTATGAGTAAAATCATTTCATATAAGCCGACAGAGGGCTTGAGTTACCACCCCAATGAAACCAAGTATTGGGATTGGAATGCCTTAGAAAAAGAATTGCATCGAGCTTATGCGCTATGTGAAAGCTGCAGGATGTGTTTTAAGTTTTGTGACACTTTTCCTGATTTGTTTTCTTTATTGGATAAAAAATATGAGGGAGATCCTCGAAAGATATCTCTCAAAGAGCATGATCAACTGATGGATAGTTGTTTTCAATGCAAGCTCTGTGAAGTTCAGTGTCCGTATACACCCAGAGACAAACATGAATTTCAATTGGATTTCCCAAAACTGGTTCATCGATATCAAGCCTTAAGAAAGAAAAGTTTTTCGATTCGACGTTTTTTACTTTCTAAACCAGATTTTGCGGGATGGATGGCTCGTTTGAGTTTCGGTACTGCAAATATTGCCAATCGAGTTCCATTTCTCCGATGGTTGATGGAAAAGGGAGTGGGAATTCATAGAGAAAAACTACTTCCGGACTTTGCGGCTCAGGCCTTTGATCGCCAAGCCAAGGCAAAAGGGTTGAGTGATAAAAAACCAGAAGAAGTTGAAGTGGTGCTGTTTCAAACTTGCTATGTCCAGAACAACGAACCGTCTATCGGTTTTGATACCATAGAGGTACTACAGCAAAATCAGATTTCTTTTACAACGATCAGTGGATTTGTTTGTTGTGGTATGCCTTCATGGGAGCATGGAGATTTAAAAGCCTTGCGTGCGCAAGCTCATCAAAACTTGTCTTTGCTCAAACCCTACCTTGAAAAAGATATTCCTGTGATTGCCATTAACCCCACATGCTCAATGATGCTTCGAGCAGAGTATCAAGATTTGTTAGAAGGGGAAGATCAGCAGCTTGCACGTAAACTTTCTACTTTGGCCATGGATCCTAGTGAGTATTTATGGAGTAAGCGTGAAGATCCTCGTTTTAATGACAAATTTAAAAGCAGCCCCGGGTCTTCGGTTTCTTATCATGTGCCTTGTCACTTAAGAGCTCAGGGAAAAGGTTTTAGGGCCAGAGAGATCATGAGAAAAATTCCTGGCCTGACTCCAAAAGTAACCATGGAGTGCTGTGGACATAATGGTACCTACGCAATGAAGAAGGAACATTACTGTAGTTCTGTAAAAATTGGCCAAAAAGCCTTTGATTCGATGAAGCAAGGAGATTCGGAAGTTTGGGTCACAGACTGTCCTTTGGCTGCAATACAGTTTCAGCAACATGCTGGGAAGAAGCCCATGCATCCCATGACTTTTATAGCGAGAGCTTACCAAGAAAAAGGCTTTTCTTTGCCTGTAGTACAAGGAGAAAAAAATGAATAAAATTCAGAGAAATCAAATTTTAGACTATCAAAGTTATGATGATAAGAGATCAGAAATTCAAAAAAGCATTTTTGAAATCAAGGGACCGAGACGTATTCATGTAGGTTCTTATTTAACCTTTCTTTTTGAGAATGTAGATACACTTTCTTACCAAGTGCAGGAAATGATGAGGGTAGAAAAACTTGTAAAAGAAAAAGATATTCAACATGAGATTGATACCTATAACGAGCTTTTGGGAGGTCCTGGATCTTTAAGCGCAACTCTACTGATTGAAATTGATGATGTAGAGCAAAGAAAGGAATTGTTGACTGAATGGATAGATCTTCCTCATAAGATCTATATTTTGTGTTCAGATCAAAGCAAGGTTTATGCAAAATTTGACCACCGACAGATTGGGGATTCGAGGCTCTCATCCGTTCAATATCTGATGTTTGAATTAGAAGATAAGGCTCCTATAGCTATTGGTTCTGATCATCCTGATGTGACGGTAGAGAGTCACTTTACTGACGAACAATTGAAGGCTTTAACACAAGACTTAGAAGCTTCAAAGTCTTTGTAATTGGGGGGAGGGTTATGGATCGAAAAAAAAATATATGTTTGAGTATCGATGAAATTAAAGCTCAGCTTGTTTCGGCAAACGTAAAACCTACAGCTCAGCGTGTAGCCATTTGTCAGTTTGTTTTGTGTGATGCAGATCACCCCACTGCGGATGAAGTAAAACTTTGGGCAGATCGGAACTTTCCCATGATGAGTCGAGCCACCATCTACAATACGCTCAACAAACTCGTAGAAATTGGATTGCTTAAGGAAGTCAAACTCGCTCATAGCAATAAGGTCATGTATGACAACAATACTTTACATCACTACCATTTCTTTGATGAAAAGACGGGTAAGCTGTTTGATATCGATCCAAAAACTGTAAAACTCAAAGCAAACTTACCCGAGGAGTTTTCAATCAAGCAAATCGATGTCACACTTCATGGTAAGAAATCGTAAGAAAAACACACCCAACTGGGTAGTATATACAATAAGGTAACTTCTGAGAATCATTCCAAGCTCATATTGCAAAGCGTCTTTTTTTGTAGTACACTACTCGGTCTCAATGAAAAAACTATATTTTATATCATCCTTTTTTTTGCTCGTACTTTTTTTTGTTTCGTATGCATTTTCTCAGACTTCTGAAAAACCTTGGACTGTAGAAGAGTACTTCCAGTTTATTGTAGAAAATCCGAGCTCCTCGAGTGACATACTTTCTAAAAACATAGAAAACATTGATCCAAATCTTAGAAGCTTAGAAGAAGGAATTCGAGAACTGAGTCCTCAAAAAGTTGTCGCCTCTTTATCTGGTAAAAATATTTCGCTAGAACAATCCATTTTTTTTGAAACCATTCGAGACCCATTTCATGTTGTTCGCATGCACAAATATAATCAGCAGTCACAAGCTTTTAAGGATCGTGTTCTTAGCTATGGACTTGGTCAATATGCATCATACATGACTACTCCGCTCGTCTTACTTTCTAGCTTTTCTTTTCAAAACAAAGAGATGGT
>JAGRAX010000074.1 GCA_020434365.1 Bdellovibrionales bacterium | reverse complement strand
TGCATCCAAGCTTTATAATAAACTTCTGTAAGGATTGGATTTTTTTGTCAAAGGTTGGGATTGTGATTATAATTGTTTTGTCACTTGTAGGTCGTATCTCTGCCCCATGTCAATCTGATTTCACGATTGACCTTTCGATTGTAGGAGAAAGAGATTGTTATTTAATAAGAACAAGGATGTCATTGGTCTCGATATTGGCTCGAGCTCGATCAAGCTTGTAGAGCTTGCCGCGGGTAAGAATGGATACCGTCTGAAGCATTTTCGCATTATGCCATTGCCTCCAGAGGCCATTGTTGATGGATCCATTATGGATTCGGGTGTTGTGGTTGATTCCATTCGAGAGTTAATTTCCTTAGAAGAAGTAAAGACCAAAAATGTAGCCATCTCTGTCTGTGGCCACTCCGTCATTGTAAAAAAGATTAAACTTCCTTTGATGACCGAAGATGAATTGGAAGAGTCCATTCAATGGGAAGCCGAACAGTACATCCCTTTTGACATTTCAGACGTAAACCTTGATGTGGAAATTCTAGGTATGGATGAAGGTGAAGAAGATGTGGGCGAGATGGAAGTGCTTTTGGTCGCTGCAAAAAAGGACATGATTCATGACCATACTTCCGTATTAGAAGAGGCGGGCCTAAAACCTCAAATTGTAGATATTGATGCATTTTGTATCGAAAATATGTTTGAAGAAAACTATTCTGGTTTTAATGAAGGTGTGGTGGTTTTGGTCAACATCGGTTCCAACATCACAAATGTAAATGTCTTGGAGGGGGGAGTCTCTGCATTTACAAGAGATATTTCGATCGGCGGAAGTCAATTTACAGAAGAGATTCAAAAACAACTCAACGTTAGTTATGACGAAGCGGAAGCTTTGAAGATTGGGGGAGACTTGGGGGCTCCGACGGAGACGACTGAGGCGGTCATTCCTCAAGAAGTTGGAAGCATCATTCGTTCGGTTTCTGAAGGGATTGCAGCTGAAATCCAGCGTTCCCTAGACTTTTATTCAGCAACTTCCAATGAAGAAAAAATCAATAAACTGTATTTGATGGGAGGGAGTTCCAGAATTCCAGGTTTGCCTGCAGTGATCGAAGGAAAAATTGGAGTGCCATCGGAGATCGTGAACCCTTTTAATAATATTGAAATTGATGAAAGAGATTTCAATATTTCTCATATTTCAGAAGTTGCACCTGCTGCTGCAGTTGCTGTGGGGCTTGCATTGAGAAAGATTGGGGACTCATGATTCGGATCAACTTAATTCCAACAAAAGCTGCTCGCAAAAAAGAAACGGCGATTGTTCAGTTGGGAGTGGCGCTGGTTGGCATATCTTTTGTCTGCGCGGTTTGTCTTTTTCAGAATTATAGAATTCAAAAGAAAATTGAAGCTGAGCAGATCGAGATCAATGAGATCCAGGCTGAGCTTAAGAAGCTCCAGTCGGTTATTGCCCAGGTAAAAAAATTCAAAGAAGAGAAAAAAAACCTTGAGTCTAAAATCGACACCATTAAGAAACTCAACACGCAGAGGACGGGCCCCGTTCGTTTTCTACAGGAGTTTTCTGAGATATTGCCTACACGCACGTGGATCACGACTTTTAAGGAAGTAGAAAAAAAATTAACACTCGAAGGAGAATCGGTGGATGGCCCAGCGATTACGAGGTTTATCGACAATATGAAAGAATCAAATTTTTTCTCCGATGTTGAGCTTAAAAAAGTCGAACAGGATAAGGCTGAAAAGGACAGTACGGGTAAGAATCAAAAATTTAGCGTTACAGCCACAGTTAACTATGCTGCAGGGAGCAGAGGCTTATGAACGAGTTTTTTAATTGGTTTGCAAAAGTACCGGGTCTTGCAAAAGTAGGAGCCTTGTTGGTTTTGATGGCTTCTGTCTACGCTGTGAACTATTTTGTATTTGAGCAGCAAAAAGTAAGTGATTTAGAGAAGCTGAAAGCTGAGAGTAAAAAATTGTCCGTACGTTTGGGCGAAAACAATGCGATTGCTGAGAATATGCCAAGGTTCAAAGAAGAAGTAAATATTTTGAGAACACAGCTTCGACAAGCTTTGTCTCTTCTTCCTGATCAGGCCAATGTGCACATTCTCTACAGGCAGCTCTTTGTAGAAGCGGAAAGATCCAATATTGAATTGGTGTCTTTTAAACCTGCGGGTACAAATCGACGTGGATTCTATTCCGATTTAAGTTTGGAAGTAAAAATTGAAGGAACCTATCACCGAATTGCCGAATTTATAGATAGAGTCGGAAAATTGGATCGGATTATTAATGTTTCCAATATTGTTTTTTCCACAAGCAACATGCAAAAGACAGGAGACGTCGTGTTGGGCGTCAACTGTAAGGTTACGACCTTTATGTTCGGAGGTGGGTGATGGGTCGGTTGGTTTCAAAACCTTTTCTGTTGTTTATGATGTTTGTGTTTGTACTTGCTTCTTGTTCAAGTAAGGAAGAAGCGCCAAGTGTTCGCAGAAAAAGGGCTGCAAAAAAAGCACCTCCTGCAAATGCGAGTCCACAAGAGCAAGTAGATCCATTGGCTTTTTTAAAGAGCCAAGATCAAACTGTCTTTTACAATCCTCATGGAAGACGAGACCCTTTCAAACCTTTTGAAGGAGAAGCCGTTACGCAAGCCCAACTTTTGAGAACTCCTTTAGAGAGATTTGAAATTAACCAATTGGAACTCACGGCAATTGTATGGGGAATTTCAAAACCACGGGCACTGTTTAGAGCTCCTGATACCTATAGTTACATTGCGAGCACAGGTACACGATTGGGAAGAAACCGAGGGCAGATCTCGAAAATTACACGACACAAAGTGTTGATCTTGGAAGAGTATAGGGACCCAACTGGGAAGCTTGTGGTAAGGGAATCTGAGTTTAGGATCAGTGAAGAGGGTGATGAAGAAAATAAAGATCGTTTTAAAAGTAAAATGGAGTTAAAATTTTCCGATGAGTGAGGATATTATGCAGATAGCAAAAAAATGTGGCTTGAGAATTCTATTGAGCACATTTTTTATGATGATGGTGTCGTGTGGAGCCAAAACTCCTCCAGCTTCGGTTAGCGATGAGACGTCGCAAGTCAGAGAAGAGTTTGAATCTTTAGAGTCTGAAGTATCTTTTGATGGTGCGTCTGTAGACTCTGGACCTGCTGAGCTTATAGCAATCACTCCAAGTCAAGCAGAGCAAGGTTCGATCGTGACTTTGGTGGGGAACAAAGAAATGTCTCCCAATATTTTTCAGCTTACGGAGCCCGAGCAAAGAATCATTGTGGACCTTCCCAATACGAAGCTAGGATCCATTGATAGTCTTGTTGAAGTCAATGATCAAAGAATTTCAAAAATCAGAATAGAGCAAATTGATGAATCAACGAGTCCATTGGCTAGGGTAGAGATTTTTTTAACTTCTGCTTCAGGATATCAGGTTGTTTCTGAAGGAAATAATCTGAGTTTGCAAATTGGAGATTTTGCGGCTCAAGACAACTTTGGCAATGAGCTTGCGCAAAGTTTTGGTGTGGCATCTGAAACAAATGAATTTGATTCTGGAGACCAGTTTTTTTCAGTGGATGAGGACTCTGGAATTGGCTCAAACTTAGATGCTTTGAGCCAGAGCGACGCAGAGCTTAATGAGATTACCGATTTTCAAGATCCGCTGGCCGCTTCGCAATCTTCTGCTACCTTTGATCAAACGGTAGGCTCCTTGGGCGTAACTTCGCAGGAGGCAGCAAAAAATTTGATTGATATCAATTATGGGATTTCAGAAGAAGGAACGATTGTATCGATTTTGGGAGATGGAAACGTAGAGAATTATGAGCACTTTATTCTTGAAAATCCAAAGCGGGTGGTCTTGGACTTGCCGGGACTAAGCAGTCAATATAAGGGATCCAATTCTGTACTTATCGATACTGCCGAAGTGAAGGAAGTTCGAGTAGGTCAAGAAAATGGAAAGACAAGAGTGGTGTTGGATTTGGCCAAGAATGACCAAGTTCAATATATGGTGGACCCTCTAAATTCTACGGTCATGATTACGATTCCCTCTGCAAGTGCAATAGCAAAAATGTCTAAACCTGCACAACCCGAGCCTGTCACTCAAGTTGCGCAATTGGATCCGGGTAATCTTCAAGCAGATCTCCAGGATGATACTTCTTTTTCTCCAAGTTTTGAGCCACTCGAGGATTCGAGCTTTGGTTTGAATGAAGATTCGGGAAGTTTAGATCAAAACCTCAGTGCTCAAGTGCCCGCATTTGATTCCGCTCCAGATAATTCAAAAACTCCTCCCGCTTCTAGTGTTCAAGCGGTTGTGTTTAAACAGCTGCCAGATCAAAAGCGATCTCAGTTTAGGATTACGACAACAAATCCCGATACTGTATATGACATCGTGGAGTCGGCCGATGGGATTGGTCTGATTGTGAGAAACTCCAAATTGGGAAGTTCTATTTTGAAGAGGCATTTTGATACGAGTGAATTTGCTTCGGCGGTAGAAAAAATTACGCCAAATTATGACCGCACTGCAAACGATACGACCTTTGATGTGGCACTTAGCCAAAATGTGAACTATCAAAGCTACAAAGAGGGTAGTGATATCGTGCTTGAAGTAGATATTCCGCAGACCTTGGTAGCTCAAAATCAGAGCTCTCCTTCCTCGGGAATATCGGGAGGAGCTAGCCCCTCTGGACAAGAGTTGATGTTGGACGCAACGAGTTTGGGAGAAAGCATTTCCCAAAACAATAAATCCATTGGCATTGGAGTTGAAGAACAAAGCCTTGGTTTGGCGCCAGCTCCCAAGAAAGACTATAGCTACGTCAACGAATCTTTTATGAGTGACTCTCTTGATGACGACACTCCCTTGAGTCAGATGGGCGCGATCTTGGCAGGGCAGCTCGATGGACGTCAATTTACAGGTCGTAAAATTTCTCTTGATTTTAAAGATGCGGACATTCGAAGTATTTTTAGACTGATTTCGGATATTTCAAAGTTCAACTTGATCATTTCTGATGAAGTCAGTGGAAGGGTAACCATTCGTTTGGATGATGTGCCTTGGGACCAGGCTTTTGCGATTATTTTGCAGAGCAAGGGATTGTGGTTTGAAAAGTATGGAAACATCGTTCGCGTAGCTCAGGCAAAAAAATTGCAAGAAGAGAAGGAAGCGGCTGCAGCAGCTGAAAGAGCCTCTCAAGCGGTAAAACCTTTAGATATTCTGTTTAAGCCCGTGAGTTTTGCTCAGGCGGCAACACTGACCAAACAAGTGGGAACCATTCTTTCGGAAAGAGGGTCGGTCGATATTGATAGTCGTACCAATACGCTGATCATCAAAGATATTCGCGAAAATCTAGAAAAAGCTCGAAAAATGGTGGATATTTTAGATACGCAAACACCTCAGGTAAGTATTGAAGCAAGGATTGTTGAAGCTACAACGACTTTTACACGATCCTTTGGGATTACATGGACGGGAAATACACGTTTTACAGCCGCAACTGGAAATCCAACAGGCCTATACTTTCCTAACTCGGTAGCTGTCACACCCTTTGCTTTGAACTTTCCTGTGGATGGCGGGTTTATCAATTCAACTGCCAACGTGAAACTTGGAAGTATCAATAACGTGGTGGATTTGGATTTGGCCTTAGCAATTGGAGAGCAAAAAGGATATTCAAAGTTGATTTCTGCTCCCAAAGTTACAGTGTTGGACAACAAACAAGCCACCATTACTGCAGGATCTCGAATTCCTTTCTTGACTCAAACGGCGAATGCGGGATCTAACGTGAGATTTGAAAATGCCGCTACTTCACTGTCGGTTACGCCTCATATCACAAATGATGGTTCGATTCTGATGGATATTACGGCTACGAGAAACGAACCAAACTTTGCGCAGTTGGTTCAAGGGAATCCTCTGATTGACCAAAGAACGGCCATTACGGAAGTGTTGGTGAAAAGTGGTAACACGACAGTGTTGGGAGGAATTTATTCCACGAGAACAGGGCGTTCGATCAGCCGCTTTCCATTCTTATCTAGCATTCCCATTGTGGGTGCTCTTTTTAGGAACTATGACAAGCAGCTGAGCAGAACAGAACTTTTGATTTTTGTTACACCAAGAATTGTCGGAGATGAAAGAGAGGCCATTCGAGATGTCCGAGAATAAATTTGGAGAAAAAAAATGATGAGTAAAAAATATATGTTGTATCGAACCTTCAAGGCAGTCGTACTTGTGGCCATGATTGCTTGTAGTGCTGGTCCAGTGGGGTTTAACGCTCCGGATGGGGCTGTAGTGGAATTTACGGTTCCCTCGCAGAGTTTTCAAGTTTCCTCAGGTGAGCTTTTGATTCGTATGGTTGCCAAAGTCACTCAAGATATCGGTCTGGCCAATGAAATTGAAGGTTCCTCGGTGGTAACGGGTCCTGCAGCAAATGTATTCCTACTGATCGATTGTTTTGGATGTACCTTGTATACCAAAAGAGAAGGTGAAGCCATCGCTGTAACCAATTATTCAAAAATTCAACTTGAGGTTGATGGAAATATTGAGGCCAAGACCAACAGTCAGGGAATTTATGATTTTGTTGCAGGTTTTTCTGCTCCTGCGGCGGACAGCAATTATACAACCACTGTAAGAGCAGATATTGGAACCTCTGTAGGGTCCGCTACTGTAAGTATCTCAAACCCTGCGGATTAAGAGCCTTACGTGGTAGATGAATATCAAAGGATAGAGTCGTTAGAGAGAAATATATCTCTGGATCCAAAATCTCGGGCTTTTGTTGAGCTTGGAGAACTTTATCGTAGTAGGTCGGAGTATGAAAAAGCGATAGGCGTTCTCTCTAAGGGCTTAAAGTTTCATCCTTTACTTCCACCTGCGCTGTTGTCTTTGGGAAGAACGTACTTTGAATTTGGGGAAATGGGTCAAGCTCAAAGATATCTAGAAGATTTTTTGGATGTAGTTCCCGAACATCTTTTGGCCAATAAAATTCTGGCCAAAATCTATCTATCTAAAAATATGATGGAAGAGGCTCAGGATGCCCTGGCTCAAATTCTTTTGATTGATCCCAATGATCGATATGCAAGTCGGCAGCTCAAGCAAAAGACTACGCTCGGCCGAGAAGCTATCGACACAGAAGATGATCATCACTTTGATGGTGATCTCAGCAAGCCCGAGGATTTTTCAAATGTTAGTCCAACCATGAGGCAGATTTATCAAAAGCAATCTTTACAAAATCTATCAAACAGAGAAGAAGAGACCTTTGGTTCGGACTCAAGAGCAGACTCAAGTAAGTTTTCATTGTCCTCTAGTGGCGAAGAACAAGAGGATGTGCATGCTCGCATCAAGACCTTGGAGATGCTTTTGTCACGTGTCAAAGAGAGGAAAAGGGACCTTACTTGGACTTAAAGCATCAGATCGAAAATCTTCTATTAGAAATGGAAGCCGCGCATTCTCTTGTGATCATGGGAATGGACGGGTTGGTTCTGGAAGACGCAATCAAACATCAGGGACAGGAGAAAGCACATCAATTGGCGATTGAGTACTGCCAAGTGCTGAAACAAACGATATCTGTTGGTTCGGATTCTGATGCTGGTACGCTACGTTATAGTCTCTCTTGTTTTGAAAACAGTATTTTTCTGGTGGAGATGATCACGCAAGAGTATTTCATTTGTCTTTCTCTTTCCTCGGAAGCAAATCTTGGGAAATCGCGTTATTTACTTGAAAAAAGTCTTCCCGATCTTCGAAAACATCTAGTATAGATATTGTATATGGATATCAAAGAACTTAGAGAGCTGTTTAAGCTTGTCGAAAAATTTGATTTTAACGAAGTCGAAATCATCGAAGGTGATTTTAAGATCAGAATCGAAAAAGGTCGGGTAAAAGCGCAGATTCCTGAGTTGTCAGAACGTAGTCTTCAAAAGGAAAGCGTAAGGCTAGGGAAAGAATCCAACACAGAAAGTGCCTTTGAATCTCCAGATATGAGCCAGGAAAGCTTCGAATCTCCTGAAGACGGTGAAATTATCACTTCTCCTTTTGTAGGAACCTTCTATCGATCGCCATCTCCTGAAGCCCCAGCATTTGTAGAAGTAGGACAACAGGTTGAAAAGGGGCAAGCACTATGCATTGTAGAAGCGATGAAATTGATGAACGAAATTGAGTGTGAGACATCTGGCAAAATCGCTCAGATCTATGTCGAAAATGCTCAGGCTGTTGAGTTTGGTGAGAAGCTTTTTCGAATTGTTCCAGCCTAGTTTTTGCTATGTTTCAAAAAATCCTTATTGCGAATCGCGGGGAAATTGCTCTTCGGATTATTAGGGCATGTAGAGAGTTAGGTATTCAAACCGTCGCAGTGCATTCGGATGTGGATGCGGAATCTCTTCATGTAAAAATGGCCGATGAATCGGTATGTATTGGGCCTGCCAAAGCTCAGGATAGTTATTTGTCTGTACCCAGTATTCTAAGTGCTGCTGAAATCACTGGAGCCGACGCCATCCACCCAGGATATGGTTTTTTGGCTGAAAATGCGGATTTTGCAGAAGTTTGTCGCAAATGTGACTTGGCTTTTATTGGACCAAGTTCTCGAAGTATTCGAAGTATGGGTGACAAGATCAAAGCCCGAAAAAAGATGCAGAGTTTGGGTCTTGCATTGCTTCCAAGCGTGATGGCTTCAACCAAAACCAAAGGCATTTCTAAGGAAGCCATGGAAGAGGTAGGTTTCCCACTCATGATTAAGGCTTCTGCAGGGAGTGGTGGAAAAGGG